>NZ_JBVIPT010000011.1:0-371669 GCF_055577685.1 Streptomyces sp. NPDC033178 | reverse complement strand
GGGGGGGGGAAGGGGGAGGGGGGGGGGACAATTTTTTCCCTACCCCCTCCCCCCTTCGTGTTTGGATTTGGGATTTCCCTTGTTTCCCCCTGCGGGGAGCCCCCCCCGGGGCAGTGCCCGCTCACACCGGGGGCAGTGCCCACTCACCCGTGCCAGGACCGCCACAGCGCCGCGTACGCGCCGTCCGCGGCGACCAGTTGATCATGGCTGCCCAGCTCGCTGATGCGGCCGTTCTCGACGACCGCGATGACGTCCGCGTCGTGGGCGGTGTGCAGCCGGTGGGCGATGGCGACCACGGTGCGGCCGTCCAGGACACGGGCCAGGGAGCGCTCCAGATGCCGGGCCGCGCGCGGGTCGAGGAGCGAGGTGGCTTCGTCCAGCACCAGCGTGTGCGGATCGGCGAGGACCAGCCGGGCGAGCGCGATCTGCTGCGCCTGGGCCGGGGTGAGGGCAAGCCCGCCCGAGCCGACCTCGGTGTCCAGACCGTCGTCCAGCGCCCGCGCCCAGCCGTCGGCGTCGACCGCGCCGAGGGCGGCCCACAGCTCGGCGTCGTCGGCTTCAGCGCGGGCGAGGAGCAGGTTGTCGCGCAGGGCGCCCACGAACACGTGGTGTTCCTGGTTGACCAGCGCCACATGGGAGCGGACCCGTTCGGCGGACATCCGGGACAGTTCGGCGCCGCCCAGCGTGATCCGGCCGACCCGGGGTGCGTAGATCCCGGCGAGCAGCCTGCCCAGCGTGGACTTGCCCGCGCCGGACGGACCGACCAGGGCCAGCCGGGTGCCCGGCGCGACCTCCAGAGTGACCTTGCGCAGCACGTCGACGCCCTCGCGGTAGCCGAAGTGCACCTGGTCGGCGTGCACGTCCCGTCCGTCGGGGGCCAGCGAAGCGTCACCGGCGTCCGGCTCGATGTCGCGGACGCCGACCAGCCGGGCCAGCGACACCTGGGCCACCTGAAGCTCGTCGTACCAGCGCAGGATCAGGCCCACCGGGTCGACGAGCATCTGCGCGATCAGGGCGCCCGTCGTCAGCTGCCCCACCCCGATCCAGCCCTGGAGGACGAAGTACCCGCCGATCATCAGGACCGAGCCGAGAACCGTGACGTGGGTGAGGTTGATGACCGGGAAGAGCACCGAGCGCAGCCACAGGGTGTACCGCTCCCAGGCGGTCCACTCCTGGACCCGCCGGTCCGACAGCGCGATGCGGCGCTCGCTCAGACGGTGCGCCTCGATGGTGCGGCCCGCGTCCACGGTCTCCGAGAGCACGGCGGCCACGGCGGCGTAACCGGCGGCCTCGGAGCGGTAGCCGGACGGCGCGCGCTTGAAGTACCAGCGGCAGCCGACCACCAGGATCGGGACGGCGACCAGCACGGCGGGCGCGAGCGGCGGCGCGGTCACGGCGAGCCCGCCGAGCAGCAGCGCCACCCACACCACACCGATGGCCAGCTGCGGCACGGCCTCGCGCATGGCGTTGGCCAGCCGGTCGATGTCCGTGGTGATCCGGGACAGCAGATCGCCCGTCCCGGCCCGCTCCAGGACGCCTGGCGGCAGCCCCACCGACCGTACGAGGAAGTCCTCGCGCAGGTCGGCCAGCATCCGCTCGCCGAGCATCGCGCCCCGCAGCCGCACCTGGCGTACGAACACGGCCTGGACGAAGAGGGCGAGGACGAACAGCGCGGCGGTGCGCTCCATATGCAGTTCGCGTGCCGCCGCCGTGCCGTCGGAGACGCGCTGGACGAGCGAGCCCAGCAGATAGGGGCCCACCATCGAGGCGATGACGGCGACCGTGTTGACGGTGATGAGCAGCAGGAAGGCCCGGCGGTGCCGTTGGAACAGTTCGGCCACGTAGGCGCGTACGGTCGCGGGGGCGCCGACGGGCAGGGTCTCTGCGGTCGTCGGGGCCGCCGGGTCGTAGGCCGGTGGCGCCACGCCGATCATGCGGTCTCCTCGATTTCTTCCAGTTCCGGCAGGTGGCCCAGTTCGTGGGCGGCGGCCTCGTCGTCGGTCTCACGAGTCACCACGGCCCGGTACCGGGGCTCGCTGTGCAGCAGCTCGCGGTGCACGCCGACCGCCGCGACCTCGCCCTCGTGGACGAGTACGACCCGGTCCGCGTGGTCCAGGAGCAGCGGCGACGAGGTGAACACCACCGTCGTACGGCCCTGGCGCAGGGACCGGACACCGTCGGCGATGCGTGCCTCGGTGTGCGAGTCGACCGCGGACGTCGGTTCGTCCAGGACGAGCACCTCAGGGTCCGTGATCAGCGACCGGGCCAGCGCGAGACGCTGGCGCTGGCCGCCCGACAAGGAGCGGCCGCGTTCGGTGATCCGGGCGTCCATCGGATCGGCGGCGTCCAGCGACCCCTGGGCGAGCGCGTCCAGGACGTCGCCGCACTGCGCGGCGGTCAGTGCCTCCTCGGGACTGACGTCCCCGGAGGCGGGCACGTCGAGCAGTTCGCGCAGGGTGCCGGAGAGCAGCACCGGGTCCTTGTCCTGCACGAGCACGGCGCTGCGGGCGGAGTCGAGCGGCAGTTCGTCCAGCGGCACGCCGCCGACCAGCGCCGACGGCAGCTCCGAGGAGTCCGCCGCATGACCGCCGAGCCGCTCGGCGAGCACGCCCGCCGTGTCCGGGTCACCGCACACCACCGCGGTGAGCCGTCCGGCGGGCGCGAGCAGCCCGGTCGCGGGGTCGTACAGATCGCCGGCCGGTACGACGGCCTCGCGCGAGCCCTCGCCGTCCGTCGCCCGCTCCAGCGACAGCACCCGGGCGGCGCGTTTCGCGGACGGCCGGGAGAAGGAGTAGGCCATCGCGATCTCCTCGAAGTGACGGAGCGGATAGGTGAGGAGCATGGCGGCGCTGTACACGGTGACCAGTTCGCCGACGGTGATCCGGCCCTCGCGGGCCAGGTTCACGCCGTGCCAGACGACGACGATCAGCAGCAGCCCGGGCAGCAGGACCTGGATCGCGGAGATCAGCGCCCACATACGGGCGCTGCGCACGGCCGCGTGCCGGACCTCCTGCGAGGCGCGCCGGTAGCGGTCGAGGAACAGCTCCTCGCCGCCGATGCCGCGCAGCACGCGCAGACCCGCGACGGTGTCCGAGGCGAGCTCGGTGGCGTGTCCGGCCTTCTCGCGCTGGAAGTCGGCGCGCCGGGTCGCCCGGGGCAGCAGCGGCAGCACCGCGAGCGCCAGGACGGGCACACCCACGGCGACGACGACGCCGAGCGCCGGCTGGTAGACCACCAGGGCGACACAGACGAACACGATGGTGACCGCGGCTGCGGTGAACCGCGACACGGCCTCCACGAACCAGCCGATCTTCTCCACGTCACCGGTCGAGACCGCGACGATCTCACCGGCCGCCACGCGCCGCGTCAGCGCGGAGCCCAGCAGGGCGGTCCTGCGCGCCAGGAGCTGCTGGACGCGTGCGGCCGCGGTGATCCAGTTGGTGACCGCGGCCCGGTGGAGCATGGAGTCGCCCAGCGCGATACCGACCCCGCACAGCGCGATCAGCCCGCCCGCCATGCCGAGTCGCGCACCGGAGCGGTCCACGACGGCCTGGACGGCGAAGCCCACACAGAAGGGCAGTCCGGACACGGACATGAAGTGCAGCAGACCCCAGGCCAGGGCCTTCGCCTGTCCGCCGAGCTGGTTCCGGCCGAGCCACACCAGGAACCGGGGCCCCGAGCGTGCGTCCGGCACACCCGGGTCGGGATACGGAAGGTCTTGAATCTGCATGACGTCCCAGGGAGCTCGTTGAAGGGAGTGGGGGAGGCAACAAACTGTGAAAGGTTCGCGTCACAGCGTGTCCGCAGGCAAACGGTTTTCCGCCGCGAGGCAAAGATTCGGCCCGGACCGCCCGCATATCGCCCGGAAGCCGAGGGGCCGGACGCAATCGTCCGGATCGTGATGCGACGATGGACCGATGCGAATAGGCGGTGCGATGCGCACGACGGCCGCGGCCGCGGTGTCCGGTGCCCTTCTGATGTCCCTGGCGGCGTGCGGCGGTTCGGACGGCGGCAGCGGAAAGAAGGGCGACGCGCAGGCGGACGGCCGGCCCGAGCAGGCGCGCACCGTCGACCTCAAGAGCATCCCGGACGTCGGGGACAAGCTGCGGAAGCAGATCCCCGAGGGTTCCCGCCAGGTCGTGGCCGTCTACGGAGAGGGCGAGGACTCGGCGGACTCCACGATCGTCCTCTACACCAAGTCCGGCTCCACCTGGGACAAGACCCGCAGCTGGAAGGGACACAACGGCAAGAAGGGCTGGACGACCAACCACCGGGAGAACGACAAGCGCAGCCCCGTCGGGGTCTTCACGCTCAGCGACGCGGGCGGAGTGCTCGCCGACCCTGGTGCCAAGCTTCCGTACACCGAGTCGGCGGGCTTCCAGGCCCCGCACTACTGGGCCAAGTCGCACTGGAACGACTTCGACTACGTCATCGCCATCGACTACAACCGCGTCAAGGGCACCTCACCGAACGACCCGACCCGCCCCCAGGGCCAGTCCAAGGGCGGCAGCATCTGGCTGCACATGGACCACGGCAGCGGTACGTCGGCCTGCGTGAGTCTGCCCAAGTCCGGCATGGAGTACCTGTTGCGCACCCTCGACCCGGACCAGAAACCGGTCGTGGTGATGGGTGACAAGGCCAACCTGAAGGCCGCCTGACCGCCCGTCACCGGCCACTGCGCGCCCCCTCAGTAATAGTGGCGAAGGGACGGCCACAGACGCGACCACGGCTGCGTCGTCCCCGAGCACAACACCACGGCCGCGCCCTGCTCCTCGTTCTCCACCCCGTGCCCGTTGTCCACGCGCGCGACCCGTCGGCAGTCGGTGAAGTACCGCTCGATGCCGTCCGCGTCCTCCTGCCGGACGACGAGCACCGGTCCGTCGGCCGAGTCCGGCGGAGGGCCCCAGTCGGCGTAGCTCATATGGCTGGAGTAGGGCCGAGGCAGCCCGCGCGCGGGGCCGTAGCGGTCCAGGGCGCCCGCCTCGCCGTAGTTCTGCGTGAAGACCACGGCGCGCGCCCGCTCACCCGCGGGAATCGTGGACCACCCCTTCGCGGCCGCGTCGGCCAGCCCGGGCCAACCCACCTGCTCGCCCTGCTCCTTGTTGAGGGCCATCGGTACGGCGAGCGAACTCGGCGGCAGCACGGGCAGGGTGACCATCGCGTTGACCGCGACGGTCACGAGAACGGCCGCCACGGGCCACGTACGGCCGTGCCGCCGCGTCCAGGCGAGAG
The DNA here is from genome assembly GCF_055577685.1 of Streptomyces sp. NPDC033178. Lineage (NCBI taxonomy): Bacteria > Bacillati > Actinomycetota > Actinomycetes > Kitasatosporales > Streptomycetaceae > Streptomyces > Streptomyces sp. NPDC033178. The sequence continues at coordinate 366,437 of NZ_JBVIPT010000011.1, read as the reverse complement.
CCGGCTCGCAGCCCGCCCCGAGCAGCACGATCAGCAGCGGAACGACGTAGTACCCCTTGCCTCCCAGCGCCACGACCAGCACGCACAACGGGGGGTACGCGACCGCCGCAGGACGAGCCCACCGCAGGGCCGGATCGCGCCAGAACCGCAGCCAGCCGGCGACCCACACCGGCACGAAGAGGGGGACAGATAGATGAGTTGCTCGGGCACGAACAGGATCCGGTTCTCGGTCCCGTCGTCCGTGCCGATGCCCTCCGCGACCGTCAGCTGAGGCCAGTCGTGATCCGCCTGCCACCACAGATTGGGCGCCGCCACCGCGAGAGCCAAGACAGCGCCGGCGAGCAGCCACGGGCTGCGCAGCACCCTCCGCGGACCCACGGCGAGCACGCCCGCGAGCAGCGCGACGACCAGGAGCGCCACGAGGTACTTGTTCAGCAGACCGACCCCGGCGCACAGGCCGATCGCAAGCCACCACCGCCCGTCGCCGGTACGCAGCAGGCGCAGTACCAGCCAGCAGATCAGCAGCCAGGCCAGCAGGTCGAAGGTCGCGGTCGACATCATGTGCCCGACCCCCAACGGCTGTGCGGACACGCCCGCGAGCCCCGCCGCGACCACCTGTGTCCCGCGGTCGCCGCCCAACTCCCTTGCGACGAGGGCGACCACGAAGACGGCGGCCACGAGCGCGAGTGTCGCCGGGACCCGCAACGCGACGGTGGAGTCCCCGAACAGCGCCGTGGCCGCCCGCGCGAGGAACGGCGTCAGCGGCGGCTGGTCGACGTACCCCCAGGCCGGATGATCGCCCGCCGCGAGGAAGTACAACTCGTCGCGGTGGTACCCGTATCGGCCCGACAGCGCGGTCAGTACGGCGGCGAGAACGGCCGTCAGACCCGTCACGGGGCCGAGGGCGAAACGAGGTAACTCGCGCGGCGCGTCGTCCCGTTCCCGATCCATAGCGTCCCCCCGCCAACCGGTCGCAACACCGTACTGAGGGGGACCGATCCGGTCGAGGGGCCCGTCATGACCCGAGGACGCATTGCGGACCGGGCCAACTCCCCGTAGAACACCGCCCATGAGAAGACGGATCATCATGTCCATGCTCGCCGGAGCGACCCTCGTGGCGAGCACCCTCCTCGGGGCGGCCCCCGCTCAATCGGCCGACGCGCCTGCCGAGTTCGGCGCCGACTGGCACGACCCGGTCACCGCCGCCCCGCCCGTCACCCGACCGGACGCCAAGTCATGCGACGTCACCGTCGCCGAGGCCCAGTTCAAGGACTTCACGCCCTACAAGGGCACGTACTCGCCCCCGCGAGGCTGCGGCGACCGCTGGAGCAAGGTCGTCCTGCGCCTCGACGGCAAGGTCAAGGGGCGGCAGTTCGACCGGCTCGGCCATCTGCACATCGGCGGAGTCGAGGTCTTCCGTACGTCCACACCGCAGCCCTCGCCCGACGGCATCGAGTGGTCGGTGGAGAAGGACGTCACGCGCTACAGCGACACGTTCCGGGAGGGCCAGGACGTCGAGATGCTCATCGGGAACGTCGTCGACGACACCTACACGGGCATCATCGACGTCAAGGTCACGCTCACCTTCTACGCGGGCGAGCCCGCCGCCACTCGCTACGAGGGTGAGCCCGCCGCGAAGAAGACCCCCGACCGCGTCCTCACCCTCCAGGACGGCACCCTCACCACGCCCCGCAACAGTGAACGCATCGTCGCCGAGGTATACGCCACAGGGTCGGGCGGCGGCTGCGAGGAGTACTGGTATCTGACGGTGCCCGACGCCGCGCCGTACTCCTGCAAGGCCGGCGACGGCGCCTACCGCGAGGTGCAGATCAAGGTCGACGGCCGGCTCGCGGGCATCGCGTCGCCCTTCCCGACCGTCTGGACCGGAGGCTGGTCCAACCCCTTCCTCTGGTACGTGATTCCGGGCCCACGCGCCTTCGACATCAAGCCCGTCGAGTACGACCTGACACCGTTCGCCGGGCTCCTCAACGACGGCCGTCCGCACCGGATCGACGTCTCCGTAGTGGGCGTTCCCGAGGGGCAGAGCGGCTGGAGCACCCCGGTGAACGTCCTCGTCTGGCAGGACGCGAAGAGCAGGCACGTCACCGGGAAGCTCACCGCGCACAGGGCGGGAGACCTCGACAACTCCTCGACGTACACGCCGGGTTCGGAGCATCGTCTCGACACCGAGGCCGGGCACCGGCTGACCGTGGCCGGGTACGTCGACACCTCGTACGGCCGCGTGAAGACCACCGTCGACCGCAGGCTGGCCAACACCTCCGTGCACCGCTGGACCGACGGCGAGAACACCGATGCCCTGAAGGGGACCTGGACCGACGACGAGACCGTCACCGTGGACGGGCGCGGGCCCGCCAAGTCGACCCGGACGCACCGGATCTACACCATGGACGGCACCACGACACTCGGCGCGGGCGACCGGCTGCGGACCGTGCTGTCGCTGGGGGACCGGGCCGCGGTCGAGGACACACGAGGCGGTCGGCGCACGGCGTGGTCCCGGCTCGACGACAGCTACGCGGGCGACGCCACGTATACGGCGAACGTGCCACGGGACCAGCGGCACGCGGTCGGCACGACCAGCGAGCGTTACCGGCTCTACGGATCCGGCGGTTGCCACGACCGGACGCTCGTGACCGTACAGGGGACGCTCACCCAGGACCGCACGGACTGCTGAACGGTCCGGTGTGGGACGTGCCACATCCTCGATGATTTACACGCATGTCACATCGAGGTTCCCGGCGGTAGCAAACTCCCCCGATAGTGATCACCGCGGAATCCGCTTTCCGCATCCCAGAAGTCCCCCTGGAGGAGTGCCCGTGCCGCCGTCTGTACCGTCCCCGCGACGCGTCGCACGCATACTGCGTACCTCACTGTTCGCGCAGGTCGCCTGCGCGCTCGTACTCGGAATCGTCGTCGGAAGGTTGTGGCCGGACACGGCCACGACCTTCCAGCCGCTCGGCGACGGTTTCGTGCGTCTCATCAAGACGGTGATCTCACCGCTCGTGTTCTGTGTGGTCGTCGTCGGCATCGCCAAGGCCGGCAATCTGAAGGCCTTCGGTCGGATCGGGCTCAAGGCCCTGATCTGGTTCGAGATCGCCTCCACGGCCGCGCTGCTCATCGGCCTGATCGCCGCCAACGTCTTCGCCCCCGGGGCGGGCATGAACGTCGATCCGTCGAAGCTCGACGCCTCGGCGGTCGACGACAAGACCGCAGGCGGCGCGTTGCCGTCGACCACCGAGTTCGTCCTCAACGCACTGCCGCAGAGCGCGGTCGGTGCCTTCGCCGAGAACTCGCTGCTGCAGGTCCTGGTGCTGGCCTGCCTCACGGGCGCGGCGCTGCTCCACCTCGGCCACACCAAGGTTCCCGCGATCCTGCCCGCCATCGAGCAGGCCCAGGAGATCATCTTCGCGATCGTCGGCTTCGTCATGAAGCTCGCCCCGCTCGCCGTCTTCGGCGCGATGGTCCACCTGGTGGGAGAGTACGGCCTCGGGGTCATGAAGACGTACGGCAAGCTGATTGTTCTCTGCTACGCCGTGGCGGTGCTCTTCCTCGTGCTGCTCGCGGTCGCGTTGAAGCTGGTCACCGGGCTGAGCCTGTGGAAGTTCGTCCGCTACACGCGTGCGGAGTTGCTGCTCGCGCTCGGCACCGCGTCCAGCGAGACGGTCATGCCCCGCATGATGCAGAAGCTGCGCCAGGCGGGTGCCCGTGACGACGCGGTGGGTCTGGTCCTGCCGACGGGGTACTCCTTCAACCTCGACGGCGCCTCGATCTACCTCTCCATCGGCACCTTGTTCATCGCGCAGGCCGTGGGCGTCGACCTCAGCCTGAGCCAGCAGGTCACCGTGATCCTGGTGCTCATGCTGACCAGCAAGGGCATGGCCGGCATCCCGGGTTCGGCCTTCCTCGCCCTGTCGGCGACCGCCTCCTCACTCGGCGCCATCCCCGCAGGGGCCGTCGCCCTGCTGCTCGGCGTCGACCGCATCATGGATTCGATGCGCGTCGTCACCAACCTGCTCGGCAACTGCGTCGCCGTCTTCGCGGTCTCCCGCTGGGAGGGCGCACTGGACACGGACCGGGCGAAGAAGATGCTCGACGGCGAGATCGCGTTCGTGGAGGAGGACGTGACGCCCTCCGGCAGCGACCCGAAGGCGGAAGTGCCCTCGCAGACCGCCAAGACTGCCTCGTTGGCCAAGGAGCCTGCGGGCGAGGTGAGTTGAGCGCCGGGGCCCGGCGCATCCGCTCGACGCCGGGCCCCACCCACGCTTCCCATCCCCGAAGGACTCCCGAAGGACTTCAGGAGGACCCGCACCGGGGGTCACTCCCGCCCGGTCACCCCTCCGGCTTCTCCGAGTCCACCCCCGATCGCTCCTTCTTCCACAGCCCGCGCGTGAAGTCCGGGATCGCCTGCGGTGCCCCGTGCGCCTTGATCGAGGCATGGCTCAGCGGCACCGGCGCGGTCCAGGTGGCGGCGTCGTACACGTCGAAGTCCGGGACGAGCCCGAGCCGCATGCACTGCATCAGCCGGAACAGCATGATGTAGTCCATCCCGCCGTGTCCGCCGGGCGGGTTGGAGTGTTCCTTCCACAGCCAGTGATCCCAGTCCGCGTACGCCCCGAAGTCGCCCCAGGCGTCATCTGTGTGGTCCGGCTCTATGTAAATCCGCTCCGGGTAGTCCTCGAAGACACCCTTCGTGCCGCCGAGACTGTTGATCCGTGAGTAGGGGTGTGGCGTCGACACATCGTGTTCGAGCCGGATCACCCGTCCCTTCGCGGTCTGTACGAGGCTGATGGTCCGGTCGCTCTCGATGTACGTCTCCTTCCAGCTCGGGTCGCCCGGCGGCATGTTCGCCGCGCGGTACTCGGCCAGTCCGAGCGAGGGCGTGCCGAAGCTGGAGACGTGGGTGACGCGGTCACCGCGGTTGACGTCCATGTAGTTGGCGACGGGCCCGAAGCCGTGGTTCGGGTAGAGGTCGCCGCGCAGCCGGGTGTGCCAGAGTCGCCGCCAGGGGCCCTCGTAGTAGTCCGGGTCGAACATCAGTCCGCGCAGGTCGTGGTTGTAGGCGCCCGCGCCGTGCAGCAGTCGGCCGAACTTCCCGGCGTGCGCCATGCGCAGGACCCGCATCTCGTTCCTGCCGTAGCAGCAGTTCTCCAGCTGCATGCAGTGTCTGCGGGTGCGCTCGGAGAGGTCGACCAGTTCCCAGAGCTGGTCGAGCCGCATCGCGATCGGACACTCCACGCCGACGTGCTTGCCGCTGAGCATCGCCGTCTTCGCCATCTCGAAGTGCCAGTCCCAGGGCGTCGCCACGTACACGAAGTCGAGATCGCCGCGCTCGCACAGACCGACGAAGTCGTGATCACCCTTCGTGTACGTCGCAGGGGCGGGCTGTCCCGCAGCCACCACCTTGGCCGCGGCGCTCGCGATCTTGTCCTTGACCGGGTCGCACAGCGCGACGACGCGGACTCCGTCGAGGGCGAGGAACAGGTCGATCATGCCGTTGCCACGGTTGCCGAGCCCGATGATCCCCACCCGTACCGTGCCGCGCCCCTCGAAGGGCACGCCGATCATGGTTCTGCCCTTCGCGGCGGGTACGGCGGCCTCGGCTTCCGCCGCTGCCCCGGGCGCTGCCTCCGTCGCCGTGCCGGGCTCGGCCGCGTGAGCCGTGCCCCCACTCGCGAGCGCGCCGATCCCCAGACCCGCTCCGGCGGCTCCGGCCGTGCGCAGGACCGAGCGTCGGGAGTAGCCCTCGGGGTTCTCGTCAGGTTCCGGTGTCGCGTGCTCGTCGTGCATCGGACCTCCTCGGTGGGTGAGCGCGGGTTCGGCGCGCTGTCACCCTCCTAGGGGGCGGACCGGGTCGCAAGGGGCCGAAGTGGCCAGGGAGTTGGACTTCCGGGGCTCGGTCTTTGGACTTCCGTGCGCGGGTGCGAGCGGGCGGCGCGGAGCCATCGTCGGCCCGGCCCGGTGGTGGAGCGGGGCATGCGTCGGCCCGTGGTCCGCAGTGGGCCCCTCACCCCTGTCGGCGCGTCTTCGGCTCCCGTCGGCACCGCCCGTTCAGCAGTCGCGCTTGGGCGCCTCCACCGCGCCCATTCCGTCCACCAGCGTGTTCAGCAGCCCTCCGAGCACTTTGCGCTGATCGTCCGACAGCGGCGCCAGGATGTCCTCCGCCGCGGTCCGCCGCGCGGCGCGCAGCTCGCGCAGAGCCCCGCGGCCGTCGTCCGTCAGCTCGATGCGGATCACCCGGCGGTTGGTGGGGTCCGGTACGCGCCGCACCTTGCCGCTCGCCTCCAGGCCGTCGACCAGTGTCGTCACGGCTCGGGGCACCACCTCCAGACGCTCGGCCAGGTCGGCCATGCGCGGCGGCGAGCCGTAGTGCGCGAGGGTGCGCAGGAGCCGGGACTGGGCCGGAGTGATACCGAGTCCGCGCTTCTCCAGCTGACGCTTCTGGATGCGGTGCACACGGCGGGTCAACCGCAGCAGCTGCTCGGCGAGCAGACCGTCGGCGTCGGGGGTGTCCATGACGGGAACAATATCAGGACTTCGTTCATTGTGAGTATAGGTAACAATGAGCTATGATCCGTCAGTCATCGTTCTCTCACCCTCCGTAGGAGCCCATGCCCCGCGACGACATCAAATGGACACCGCCACCTGTCGAGGACGGACAGCCCCGGCAGGTGCGCCGCATTCTCAAGCTCTTCCGCCCCTATCGCGGCCGGCTGGCCGTCGTAGGCCTCCTCGTGGGCGCCGCGTCCCTGGTCTCGGTCGCCACACCCTTCCTCCTCAAGGAGATCCTCGACACCGCGATCCCGCAGGGGCGCACAGGCCTGCTGAGCCTGCTCGCGCTCGGCATGATCCTCAGCGCCGTCCTCGGCGGTGTCTTCGGAGTCCTGCAGACCCTCATCTCCACGACGGTCGGCCAGCGCGTCATGCACGACCTGCGCACCGCCGTCTACGGTCGGCTGCAGCGTATGTCGCTCGCCTTCTTCACCAGGACCCGTACGGGCGAGGTCCAGTCGCGCATCGCGAACGACATCGGCGGTATGCAGGCGACGGTCACCTCGACGGCCACCTCGCTCGTCTCGAACCTCACCAGCGTCATCGCCACGATCGTCGCCATGGTCGCCCTGGACTGGCGGCTGACCGTCGTCTCGCTGCTCCTGCTGCCGGTGTTCGTGTGGATCAGCCGCCGTGTCGGCAACGAACGCAAGAAGATCACCACCGAGCGTCAGAAGCAGATGGCCGCCATGGCCGCCACCGTCACCGAGTCGCTCTCCGTCAGCGGCATCCTGCTCGGCCGCACCATGGGCCGCTCCGACTCGCTCACCCGCTCCTTCGCCGACGAGTCCGAGGGCCTCGTCGACCTGGAGGTCCGGTCGAACATGGCGGGCCGCTGGCGGATGGCCGTCATCGGGATCGTCATGGCCGCCATGCCGGCCGTCATCTACTGGACCGCGGGCATAGCCCTCCAGTTCGGCGGACCCGCCATCTCCATCGGCACGCTCGTCGCCTTCGTCTCGCTCCAGCAGGGCCTCTTCCGGCCGACCGTGAGCCTGCTCTCCACCGGCGTCCAGATCCAGACCTCGCTCGCCCTGTTCCAGCGCATCTTCGAATACCTCGACCTGCCCATCGACATCACGGAGCCCGAGGATCCGATCCACCTCGACCAGGTCAAGGGAGAGGTGCGCTTCGAGGACGTGGAGTTCCGCTACGACGACAAGAGCGGCCCCATCCTCGACGGCATCGACATCACCGTGCCCGCCGGCGGCAGCCTCGCAGTCGTCGGCGCCACCGGTGCGGGCAAGTCCACGCTCAGCTATCTGGTGCCGCGTCTGTACGACGTCACGGGCGGCCGCGTCACACTCGACGGGGTGGACGTGCGCGACCTGGACTTCGACACCCTCGCCCGCGGGATCGGCGTCGTCTCCCAGGAGACGTACCTCTTCCACGCCACGGTCGCCGAGAACCTGCGGTTCGCCAAGCCGGACGCCACCGACGAGGAGCTGTACGCGGCCGCGAAGGCCGCGCAGATCCACGACCACATCGCGTCGCTGCCCGACGGGTACGACACGGTGGTGGGGGAGCGCGGACACCGGTTCTCCGGCGGTGAGAAGCAGCGCCTGGCCATCGCCCGCACCATCCTGAGGGACCCGCCGGTCCTGATCCTCGACGAGGCGACCAGCGCCCTGGACACCCGCACCGAGCTCGCCGTTCAGGAGGCCATCGACGCCCTGTCGGCCAACCGGACCACCCTCACCATCGCGCACCGGCTGTCCACCATTCGGGGCGCCGACCAGATCGTGGTCCTCGACGGCGGGCGCCCGGCCGAACGGGGCACGCACGAGGAGCTGTTGGAGCGCGAGGGCCGCTACGCCGCACTGGTCCGCAGAGACGCCCAACTGGAGCCAACAAGATGAAGATATGTCGAGATTATGGCGGTATGCGGGTTACCGTGCCCGCATGCAGATCTACACGCCGCCCAGTCGGCCACGGAGAACGATTCGACTGACGAGCCGGGGCCGGACCGCCCTCATCGTGACCGGCGCCGTCGTGGCGGCCACCGCCGTGGCGGTGCCGCTGCTGAGCACGGACGAGAAGAAGGAGCCCCTCGCCCTGGTGATCCCGGAGGGTTGGCGCTCAGGCCAGGTCTACGAGGCCGTCGACAAGGTCCTCGCCCTGCCCGGGGGCACCACGAAGAAGTCCTTGGAGAAGGCGAACCTCAAGCTTCCGAACGACGCGAGCGGCAACCCCGAGGGGTATCTGTTCCCGGCCACGTATCCCATCGACAAGAAGTCGACCCCGGTGTCCCTGCTGACGTACATGGTCGACACGGCGAACAAGAGGTTCGGCGGCGGGACGGTCACGGCCGGGGCCGAGCGGAACGCGATGAACGTCTATCAGACCGTCACCGTGGCAAGCATGGTCCAGGCCGAGGCGGCCACCAAGAAGGACATGGGCAAGGTGGCCCGCGTGATCTACAACCGGCTCGACAAAGGCATGCCCCTGCAGCTGGACTCCACCATCAACTACGCGCTGAACCGCAGCACCCTGCGCACCAGCGAGAACGACACGCGGCTCAACAGCCCGTACAACACGTACGTGCGGATGGGGCTGCCGCCCTCGCCCATCGCCAACCCCGGCGAGGAGGCGATGCGTGCCGCGGTCGCTCCGCCGCAGGGCGACTGGCTCTACTTCGTCACCGTCAAGCCAGGCGACACACGTTTCACCGCCGACTACGAGGAGCACCGGAGGAACGTCGCGGAGTTCAACCGCACCAACAAGAGCGCGTCGCCGAAGTCCGGCTGACCTCACCCCACCGGCGCAACGTTCGGCGCACCCACCGGCACAGCCTTCGGTCCACCCGTCGGCCCACCCGTCGGGGCGGCGCTCGGGTCGACCGCCAGCAGCCGTCCGATGTCACGCACCGCCGCGCGCCCGGCGCGATTGGCTCCGATCGTGCTGGCCGACGGCCCGTACCCGACCAGATGGATCCGCGGATCGGCGACCGCGCGGGTCCCCTCGACACGGATGCCGCCCCCGGGCTCGCGCAGCCGCAGCGGCGCCAGATGGTCGATCGCGGCGCGGAAACCGGTCGCCCACAGAATGACGTCGGCGGCCACGCGACGCCCGTCGTCCCACTCCACGCCGTCCGGAGTGATCCGGTCGAACATCGGCAGCCGGTCCAGGACGCCGTCCTCGATGCCCTGCCGGATCGCGTCGTTGAGCGGCAGCCCGGTCACCGACACGACACTCTTCGGCGGCAGCCCCTGACGGACCCGCTCCTCCACCAGCGCGACCGCTTCCCGGCCCACGTCCTCGGTGAACGGACCCTCGCGGAACACCGGCGGTCGCCGCGTCACCCAGGTGGTTCCGGCCGCGTACGGCGCGATCTCCAGCAGATGCTGCGTACCGGACGCGCCCCCGCCGACCACCACGACCCGCTGCCCGGCGAACTCCTCGGGACCCGGGTACTGGGCAGTGTGCAACTGCCGCCCCCGGAAGGTCTCCTGCCCCGGGTAGCGAGGCCAGAACGGCCGGTCCCAGGTGCCCGTCGCGTTGATCAGCGCCCGCGTCGACCACGTACCGTCGGAGGTCTCGACGAGCAGCCGGCCTCCCTGGCCCTCGCGCACGGCCTTCACGTCGACCGGCCGCCGCACCCGCAGATCGAAGGTGCGCTCGTAGGTGTCGAAGTACTCCGCGATGACCTCGGAGGACGGGCGTGCGGGATCCGCGTCCGTCAGCTCCATCGCTGGCAGCGCGTGCATCCCGTGCACCTTGCCGTACGTGAGGGACGGCCACCGGAACTGCCATGCCCCGCCCGCCCGCGGCGCGTGGTCCAGGACCACGAAGTCCCGCTCCGGCTCGAAGCCGCTGCGCCGCAGGTGATAGGCGCTGGACAGGCCGGCCTGCCCGGCGCCGATCACCACGACATCGACTTCCCGCACTGCCCCCGCCTGCGCTCCGGTGTTGTTCACGCTTCTACCAACCCCGCCGATGGCAAGGATCTTCCCGGGCCCGCGCCCCTTCAGGGGCGCCGGGAACCGCGCGACCAACCACGGAGGCCCGCAGCCGAGGAACGGTCCGCCCATGGCGACCGGCACTCCCGGCGAAACGCTCGCCGGGGCGCTCAGCGACCACTGGCAACCAGGATCGGCGCCCCAGAGGCGGGAACACGCGACAACAGCCCCCGCACGGCCAGCTCGGGAATCACCCCCTCCCCGAACCAGTACTTCTCCTCCAGATGCGGATACCCGGACAGCGCGAAGTGCTCGACGCCCAGCGCGTGGTACTCCTCGATCCGGTCGGCGACCTCGGCATTGCTGCCGACCAGCGCATCACCCGGGGCCGGCTGCTCCTGAACCTCGTCACCAGCGGCGACTCCACCGAGCAGCACCGCCTCGAAGCCCAACTGCTCGGCTGCCTTGGCTATTTGGGCCAGATACTCGATGTCGGGCGCGCGCACCCCACTGACTGCCGGGCGCGGTCGACGGGGTTGGCCGCGTAGGCGTGCCGGTCCACCAGGGTGCGGCCGTCGCCGCCCGTCGGCAGGAACCAGTGCAGACGTACGGTCATGGCGTCACGACTCCTTCGAGGGGCGGGGCGTGGTGGTGGACGGCGGCAGGTCGCCGTTGAAGCGGGTGTCCACGAAGTCGCCGAAGTCGACCTTGCGGGGGATGAGCTTCAGGCCGGTGAACGTGTCCGCGATCTCCTGCTCGGAGGCGATGAGCGGCTTGTCGATGGCCACCGGGACCCTGGTCGCGTTGGTCCGCTTCACCGAGGCCAGCGCCACCTCGTAGGGCAGCCCGGTGTCCTTCGCCCAGACCTTGGCCCACTCCTCGGGGTGCTCGTAGACCCAGTCCTGCGCGCGCCGCAGCCGCTCCAGATAGTCGGCGATCGCCGCGGCCTTCTTCTTGTCCTTGAGCGCTCCGGGCGCCGCCACCTGGAAGGTGAGCCCGTTGACCACGTCGTCGCCGTCCGTCAGGACCCTGCCCTGCTTGGCCTGCAGCACCTGGGAGGTGTACGGGTCCCAGACCGCCCACGCGTCGACCTTGCCGGAGGTGAACGCGGCCAGTGCGTCGGCGGGCTGGAGGTACTTCACCTTGACGTCGCCCAGCGTCAGCCCGGCCGCCTTGAGCGAGGAGACCAGCTGGTAGTGCGCGGACGAACCCTGCGCCACCGCGACCGACTTGCCCTTCAGCTCCTCGGCCTTCTTCAGCTTCGAGTCCGCGGGAACGAGGATCGCGTCTCCCTTGGACCTGCCGCGGTAGGCCGCGACGGCGGTGATCTTGGAGTTGGCGCCGGCCGCGAAGACCGGTGGAGTGTTGCCGACGCCGCCGATGTCGACGGCCTTGGCGTTGACTGCTTCCAGGAGGGGCGGACCGGATGTGAACGTCGACCACTTGATCTTGTAGTTGAGGTTCTTGAGTTCTCCTGCGGCTCGCAGCACCGCTTCCGAACCGCCCTTCTGGTCACCGACGTTGAGGGTGAGCGATCCCTTGCCGTCGGTTCCGTCGCCCGTCGAGGTGCTGGCCGACGAGTTCCCGCCGCAGGCCGCGGCCAGCAGGGCCAGGGGGAGGAGCAGGGCGGCGGGGACGAGGTGTCGTCGCATGAGGATTCCGTTCGGTTGGTTCAGGTGAGGGTGAGGGTGAGGGTGAAGGTGAAGGTGAAGGCGATGGCTTCGGGTGTGCATGGCCGGGCAAACGAGTGGTTCGGGTGCGTGTGGTTGCTCGACCGGGCGGTTCGGGGTCGCGTGGTGGTGTAACTGAGCTTCCTGGAGAGGGAGTTCAGACGGCTTCGGCGGCGGTGTCGACGCCCAGCCGTTCCAGCAGCCCTGCGCGCAGCTCGGCGAACCGCGGGTCGGTGATGTCCCGCGGACGGTCCAGCTCGACCTTGGTCTCGTACGCGATCACGCCGTCGTCCATCACGAGGACGCGGTCGGCCAGCAGCACCGCCTCCTCCACGTCGTGCGTGACCAGGAGCACGGCGCAGCCCCGCCGTTGCCACAGCTCGCCGACGAGCCGCTGTGCCTTGATCCGGGTCAGCGCGTCCAGCGCGCCGAACGGCTCGTCGAGCAGCAGCAGATCGGGTTCGCGCACCAACGCGCGGGCCAGTGAGGCACGTTGGGCCTCTCCGCCGGAGAGGGTCTTCGGCCAGGCGTCGGCCCGGTCGGTGAGGCCCACCTCGGTCAACGCCTGCTCGGCGACGGCGCGTTCGGGCTTTCCGGGCAGCCCGAGCAGGACGTTGCGCCACACCTTCTTCCACGGCATCAGCCGGGGTGCCTGGAAAGCGACAGCCTTGCGGCGCGGCACGAGGACGGTGCCCTCGATGTCGCGGTCGAGCCCGGCGAGGATGCGCAGGAGGGTGGACTTGCCGCAGCCGCTGCGACCGAGGAGGGCCACGAACTCACCCGGCCGCACGTCGAGTCGGAGGTTGTCGATGACGGCGGGGCCGTCGAAGGAGCGGGTCAGGCCTTCGACGCGTACCACCGAGGAGGGGGCGGGCGCGGCGGGAGCGGTCGTGACCTTCTCGGTGGTCACCGGCCGGTGAACGTCGGTCGCCATTGCAGCAGCAGCCTTTCGAGGGAGCGGACGATGAAGTCGGCGAGCAGGCCGAGGAAGGCGTAGACGATCAGGCAGACCACGATCACGTCGGTACGCAGGAAGTCGCGCGCCTGGACCATCAGGAAGCCGATGCCGGCGTCCGCGTTGATCTGCTCGGCGAAGACGAGCGCCAGCCAGGCGATGCCGAGCGAGTAGCGCAGACCGGTCATGGCACCCGGGAGGGCGCCCGGCAGGACGACATGCCGTACGAGTCCCCAGCGGGACAGGCCGAGGGACTCGCCGGCCTCGATCAGCTGCGAGTCGACGCCGCGGATGCCCGCGTACACGTTGAGGTAGAGCGGGAAGGACACACCCAGCGTGATGATCGCGACCTTCGGAGCCTCGCCGATGCCGAACCAGATGATGAACAGCGGGATCAGGCCGACGAACGGTACGGTCCGCAGCATCTGGACGCTCGCGTCGACGAGGTCCTCGCCGATCCTGAACAGGCCCGAGACCAGGGCGAGTCCGGTACCGACGATGGTGCCGAGCAGAAGGCCCACCGCGACGCGCTGGAGCGAGACACCCATCGCGTTCGTCAGCGACCCGTCGGAGACCAGATCGCCGGCCACCCGCGCGATGGTGCCGGGCGAGGCCAGGACGTCGGCCGTCAACACGCCCGTACCGCTGAGGACTTGCCAAAGGGCGAGCAGCAGTACGGGTCCGGAGGTGCGGCGCAGCCAGCGGGGGACGCGAGTGCGGCGGGTCGAGGCGGGGACGATGGGTTCGAGTTCGGGCAGGGCGTCGTGGTCGGTGGACTTGGTATCGCTGGACTCAGAGGCGGCAAGCTCTGGTATTCCCGGAATATCGGGTCCATGAGAGTCCGGCGGGGCATGGCTGATGCTCATGAGGGCTCCACGGCAGGAGAGCGACGGAGGGCGCGCACAGAAGAGATGCGGCGGTGCATGGGGGTGTGCGAGGGACGGGGGCGCGCGTCAGCGTCCCGGCATCGGCGTTGGCATCCGGCTCAGATCAGCCGGGCGTGCGGACGCGGGGGTGCGCTGAGGTGCAGGAGAGGTGAATCGGGTGAAAGGGCGTCAGTGTCCGCGGCGACACGCGGCGGAGGCCACCCGCAGCAGGTCGATGTGACCGCGCGTGGTGAGCATGGCTGAACGCAACATGCGGCTGAAAGTAGCCAGCTGGGCCGCGTACGGTCAATGGCGTCTCGCGGAGTGGACCTCGGGTATCACAGGTCGGGCGAGTGAGGTCCTGGTGGAGCGGGGGGAGCGACCGGCGGCGCGGGGCGGGGAATTGCCGGGACTGCTGGGAGGGGGAGCGGCGGTCGGGACTGTGGGGGCGGCCGGGACTGATGGGGTGCGGCCGGACCCGCGGAACCCGCAACGGGCGCGGACTCCGGCTACAGGTGCGGAATCCGGGGGATCGGCGAGGATTGGTCCATGTCCGATGCCTTCACCAGCCGTGTACTGAACATCGCCTCCGGATCCAGGGAGCGGGTCGTCGACCTCACCCGTGAATGCGAGGCATTCCTCCGCGAGGTCGCGGGCGGTCGCGACGGCCTGCTCAACGTCTTCGTGCCCCACGCGACAGCCGGCGTCGCCCTGATCGAAACGGGTTCCGGCAGCGACGAGGACCTGCTCGCCGCCCTCCACACCCTCCTCCCCGCGGACGACCGCTGGCAGCACCGCCACGGCAGCCCCGGCCACGGCCGCGACCACGTCCTCCCGGCAATCGTGCCCCCACACGCCACGCTGCCGGTACTGGGGGGCCGTCTGGAACTGGGGACGTGGCAGTCGGTGTGCCTGGTCGACACGAATCGGGACAACGCAGACAGGCAGGTTCGGTTGTCGTTCCTCGGTTGAGGGGTGGCGCGTGACGGCCGTAGGTGTGATGTGCCTTGGCTGTCAGCGGTTGCGTGGGGCGACCAGGCCTGATTCGTAGGCGAGGACCACGAGTTGGGCCCGGTCGCGGGTGTGGAGTTTGGTCATGGCCCGGTTGATGTGGGTTTTCGCGGTCATCGGGCTGATCACCATGTGGTCGGCGATCTGGTCGTTGGACAGGCCCTGTGCGGCCAGGGCGACCGCTTCGCGTTCGCGGCCGGTCAGCTTCTCCAGTGCGGCACCGGTGGCGGGGGGTGGCTGGGTGACGTACCGGTGGATCAGCTTGCGGGTGATGGACGGGGCGAGCAGAGCGTCGCCGCGGGCGGCCACCCGTACGGCGTGCAGGAGGTCCTCCGGCACGATGTCCTTGACCAGGAACCCGGCGGCGCCGGCGCGCAGCGCTTCGAAGACGTACTCGTCCATGCCGTAGTTGGTCAGCATGACGACGTGCACGTCGGCCAGGGCAGGGTCCGCGGCGATGCGCCGGGTCGCCTCGATACCGTCCATGACCGGCATCTGGATGTCGATGAGCGCGACGTCGGGCAGATGCTCCTTGACGAGCACCAAACCCTCTTCACCGTCGGCGGCTTCGGCCACCACCTCGATGTCGTCCTCGAGGCCGAGCAGCGCGCGGAAGCCGCTGCGGATGAGCGGCTGGTCGTCGACCAGCAGGACACGGATCATGATGCTCGTTCCACGGGGAGTTCGGCCTGGACGGTGAAACCGTGCTCGGCGCGCGGCCGCGCGCTCAGCCGGCCCCCGAGGGCGGTGACGCGTTCGCGCATGCCGAGCAGCCCGAGGCCGGGGGCCGGGGCGTCATCGGGGGCGGCCTTGCCGTCGTCGTCCACCTGGACGGCAAGGGAGTCGGGCCGGTATTCGATCCGGACCACCGCGGTGGTGGCACAGGCGTGCCGGGCGGTGTTGGTCAGCGCCTCCTGGACGATGCGATAGGCGGTCCGGCCCACGGCGGCCGGCACGTCGTGCCGTTGCCCTTCGATGGTCAGCGTCGCGTCCAGGCCCATCGAACGGGCGCGCTCCACCAGTTCCGGTATGTGCTCAAGGCTCCGCGGCGGGGTCGTGTCGTCGTCGCGCAGGGCCTCCAGAGTCGCGCGCAGCTCCCGGGTCGCCTCCCGTCCGGCCGTCCGGATCGCCAGCAGCGTTTCGGGCACCTGCTCACCACGCCTGCGGGCCACGTGGACGGCGACCTCGGACTGCACCTTGATGATCGAAATCTGGTGGGTGAGGGAATCGTGCAGCTCCCGCGCGATGTGGAGGCGCTCCTCGTCCGCGCGGCGCCGAGCGGTCTCCTCCCGGGTGCGCTCGGCTTCGTCCGCCCGCCGCTCGGCCTGCCGCAGCGCCTCGCCGGCGGCGAACGCGGCGATCAGCCAGGCGATCTCCAGTACGTTCCGGGCCTGCGTGAACGCCTCGCGCGCCGGCCCGTCGCGGAAGACCAGCGCCGTGAGAGGGAGGACGACGAGGAGGGACACGGATGCCACCACGGTCAGGGCACGGTGCCCGGCCCGCACGGCGCCGTACACCGCAACCAGGTACGAGACAGCGAGGATCTCAAAACCCGCCGCCTCGTACCCCACCGCGCACAGGCCGGTGACAGCCAGCACGGCAATCGGAGCCCTACGACGCGCGACCAGCGCCAGGCCGCCCGCCGCCAGCAGCACGGCGCCGAACAGCTCGCGTTCCCCGGCCGGGTGCTCCCCCGACAGCCCGGTTCCCAGCAGCAGTGCCGCCACGCTGACGGCAATCGCCCAGTCCATGGCGTCGGCCGGGACACGAAAACCCCCTGTGTCCATGCGCGCACCCTAGCCGGACGCCGTTGCGGGCGAGTCCCGCCCGCGGACGAGCGGCCGGCTACCGCACCCGCGGTACTTGCCCGCCGACTGCCGTATGCGCGGCAGCCGACTGCCATGTCGACGGCAGTCCGAAGAGACTGCCCCCGCGGGACGACCAGCAGGGTGGTCGACAGGCACGCTCAAGGCACAACGGAAACCGCGGAATTCGCCACGTGCGAAGGAGGAGAGTGGCATGAGTGCAACAGATGTCCTCACGGTGGCCGCCGAGGGCGGAGTCATCGGCGACGGGCGGACGGGGGCGAACCTGGCCCTCGGCGTGGGCCTGATCGGCGTCGCCATCGGCTGGCTGTCCCTGGCCCGCATCGCCGGCCGTATCAGCACGGGCAACGCGCGCACCGGCGCCATGGCGGCCATCGGGGTGGGCCTGGTCGGCACGGCCCTCGCGGCGCTGCACCTGGCCACCTCCAGTGGTGGTCCCGGCACCGGCAACGGGATGGTGGGAGCCATCGGGGCCATCCCCTTGGGGCTGATCGCCATGGCCCTCGGCCGGCGCGCGCTCTCCCGCTCCCGGCGCAGCGAGCGGGGCGCCGAACGCGTCGGACACGGGCGGGAGTTCGGGTCCACCTCATAAGCACCGCCGGACCTACGGAGACGGTCCGCCCGGGCATGTGAGTTCGGGGCGACACCCCGCTCGTGCAGGTGAGCGGCTCAGGACGTCCGGCGGGGGCTGATGGCCCGGCGTACGCCGTAGGCGGCGATGCCGGCGGCCAGGACCAGGGTCCCCCATGCGACGGAGCCGGCGGGCAGGGTGAAGGCAAGCACCAGGCAGCCGGCCAGGCCGACCGCGGGGACGATGCGGGGCGGACGGTTCTCGTCCGGTGTGAGCGTCCAGGCGGAGGCGTTGGCGACGGCGTAGTAGACGAGGACGCCGAAGGAGGAGAAGCCGATCGCGCCCCGTACGTCGGCTGTGGCGGCGAGCACCACGACGACGGCGCCCACCAGCAGTTCAGCGCGGTGCGGCACCTGGAAGCGCGGATGAACGGCGGCCAGGACGTGGGGCAGGTGCCGGTCACGGGCCATCGCCAGCGTGGTGCGGGAGACACCCAGGATCAGCGCGAGCAGGGAGCCGAGCGCGGCGACGGCCGCCCCGACCCGCACGACGGGCGCCAGCCAGTCCGCCCCCGCGGCCCGCACCGCATCCGACAGCGGCGCGGCCGTCTCGCCCAGCCCCCGGGGGCCGAGCACCATCAGGACGGCGACCGCCACGGCCGCGTACACGACAAGTGTGAGGCCGAGGGCGAGCGGGATGGCGCGAGGGATGGTGCGCGCGGGGTCGCGGACCTCCTCGCCGAGGGTGGCGATGCGGGCGTACCCGGCGAAGGCGAAAAACAGCAGGCCCGCCGCCTGCAGCACGCCGGTGACGGTGGCATCGGAGCCGACATCCAGCCGGACGGTGTCCGCCGCCGACGAGGTGAGGCTCGCGACCACGACCGCCGCAAGCACCGCCAGCACGACGGCGACGACAGACCGGGTCAGCCACGCGGACTTCTGGATCCCGGCATAGTTCACAGCGGTCAGTGCCACCACCGCGGCGACCGCCACCGCGTGGGCGTGATCGGGCCACACATACGAGCCGACGGTCAGCGCCATCGCCGCACAGGAGGCGGTCTTGCCGATCACGAAGGCCCAGCCGGCCAGGTAGCCCCAGAAGTCGCCGAGGCGTTCGCGGCCATAGACGTACGTGCCGCCGGAGGCCGGATAGCGGGCGGCCAGCCGGGCGGAGGAGGTGGCGTTGCAGTACGCCACCACCGCGGCCACCGCCAGAGCGACCAGCAGCCCGGAGCCGGCCGCGCGGGCGGCCGGGGCGAGCGCCGCGAAGATGCCCGCGCCGATCATCGAGCCCAGCCCGATGAGGACGGCGTCGCCGACGCCGAGCCGCCGCTGGAGCTGAGGTGACGCGGAATCGGCGGGCTGACTCATGACGTGCCTCCGTCTTCCGGCATTGAGCGTCGTGACTCCCGACAGCAAGGTACATCAATTCGGTTTGATGTATTTTGGCTTCATGAGGCCCTCGGATCCTGCCGCTCCGACGTTCGTGCAGCTGGCCGCCCACCCGCTGCGGTGGAAGCTGCTGACCGAACTGGCCACGAGTGACTACCGGGTTCGTGAACTGGTGGAGCGGGTCGGTCAGCCACAGAACCTGGTCTCCTACCATCTGCGGCTGCTGCGCGGCGGCGGGCTGGTCACCGCCCGCCGCAGCAGCTTCGACGCCCGCGACAGCTACTACCACCTGGACCTGGAGCGATGCGCCCACGCCCTCGCCCACGCCGGTAGCGCCCTGCACCCGGCGCTGGGATTCGCCCCCGCCCCGCCGCCGCCCTCGACGTGGCCTTGGCCTGAGAGGCGGCCCACCGTCCTGTTCACCTGCACCGGCAACAGCGCCCGCTCCCCGATCGCCGAGGCTCTGCTGCGCCACCGCACCGACGGTCGGGTCGAGGTGGCCAGCGCCGGCAGCCATCCCAAACCCCGGATCCATTCCGATGCCGTGCGGGTCCTGCGTGAGCACCACGGCCTCGACATCTCGGGGCAGCGTCCACGACACCTGGACACCCTGATCGGCCGCCGGTTCGACTATGTGATCAGCCTGTGCGACAAGGTCCGCGAAGTCTGCCCCGACTTCGGCGACCAGGTGCGGCTGGTGCACTGGAGCATCCCCGACCCGGCTGCAGCCGCCGGCCCCGGCCCGACCGGCCACCCCGCATTCGTCCGCACGGCAGCAGGGATCGACACCCGTATCCGCTACCTGCTGCCGCTGCTCATCCCCACGCCACAGGAGGTTCAGCCGTGACCACGTCCGACCAGTTCGCCGGCGTCCGCTACCTTGTCGACGACGTCCAGGCGGCCATCGACTTCTACACCACCCACCTGGGCTTCACCCTCCGCAGCCACCCCGCCCCCGCCTTCGCCGACGTGACCCGCGGGCCGCTGCGGCTGCTGCTGTCCGGCCCCGCCAGCTCCGGCGCTCGCGCCACCCCCAGCGACCTCGGCGCCGGGGGCAACCGCATCCACCTGATCGTCGACGGCCTCGACGCCGAGATCGACCGGCTGCGCAGCGCCGGACTGACCTTCCTCAGCGATGTGGTCTCGGGCCCCGGCGGGCGTCAGATCCTGCTCACCGACCCTGCCGGCAACCTCATCGAACTGTTCGAACCCGCCCGCTAGGCGAAGCGCATTCCCGCCCGCCGCGGTGGGCCTGTGCCGGTGGATGTGGGTCCACCAGTGACAGTGCGCGGAATCCTGAAACCGGAGAATCGTGAATCATTGATTCCTGGTGCACGGGCGCCGCACGAGTGCTGCTCGTCCCGACCGGCAGCGCTCGGCTGATCATGAACATCTTGTTGCAGGCCGCGCCGCTTCCCTTTCGGGCGCCGATACTGGCCGGGCGATCGAGGAGCCGGGGGGGGGCGACGGTGGACTGGACGGTGCCGGGAGGGCTGGCCGTCGGCCTGCTGATAGCGACCGTAACCGCGCCGGTCGGCGTGTCCGGCGCGGTGTTCCTCCTGCCCATCCAGCTGAGCGTCTTCGGCGTGCCCAACCCGGCGGTCAGCGCGACCAACCTGCTGTTCAACGTCGTCGCCGGGCCCGGTGCCCTGTGGCGCTACCGCCACGACGGCACACTGCGCGGCGACCTCGCCCGGCGTCTGGTGCTGGGCACGCTGCCGGGCGTCGTCCTCGGCGCTGCCATCCGCGTCTTCGCCCTGCCAGGTCCGGACGTATTCCGGCTCCTGATCGCCACTCTGCTGCTGCCGCTGGGGCTGTGGCTTTGCCTGCGGGCCCTTTCCCCGGCGCACCAACAGCATCCGCCCGCTGGAGAGTTGGGGCCTCGCACGCTCACTGGTATCGCGCTGGCGGTCGGCGTGGTCGGGGGCGTCTATGGCATCGGCGGTGGTTCGCTGCTCGGCCCGGTTCTCGTCGGTCGCGGTCTGCCCGTCGCACGCGTTGCTCCGGCCGCGCTCGCCGCCACGTTCGCCACCTCCCTTGTCGGCGCAGTCGCCTACGCGCTGCTGTCACTCGTGAGCTCCGGAGAGGTCGCCCCCGACTGGTGGCTCGGCCTCGCATGCGGCATCGGCGGCCTGATCGGCGGTTACCTCGGGGCTCGCCTCCAACCCCGCCTGCCCGAACGAGCCCTGCGACTTCTGCTCGGCACCCTCGCCACAGCCCTCGGCGCCCTGTACGCCGCTCAGACCCTGAACTGAGCCCACCCAGTGGGGAACTACGACGGAGGACCTGAACGGGCGTTCGGCATTGGACAACGGGTAACGGGCAACGAGGAACCCTGTCCACGACTCCGGCTCTGCTGTCCACCCCGCGGGCAGAGCGGGGCCCTCCACGGCGACGGTGAGCATCGGCCAGAGCAAGGACCACGTCAAACGGTTGTGCCTTCCATGTTCTCGGCGTCTCATCGGACAGGTCGTTCGGGGATCCTCGGAAGAACCTTTCCAGCGATGTCGAGGAGAACGCTGTCGTCCGCGAGGGCTCCGGATGTGCTCCACACGGTGATGTCGCAGTAGCCGCCCCGGTCCTTGCTGTCGAGGGCCACGGTCAGCGTCCTGGCCAGGGGACCTTGTTCGACCGGTCCGCCGGATCCGCTGCTTCCGAGATTGATCTCGAACTTCATGGTGTGAGCCGAGGAGAAGACCGCGGGCCGACCGAGAACCGTAAGGGTCTTGATGTCCGTCTCGTCCCCGAACTTCATCAGCTTCACGTACTGGTCAGTCGTCAGCTCGTTGTAAGTGGCCGAGACGTTCACGGTGTACGTGTCGAACGTGACCTCGGCCTCCGGTTGGGCGACCTTCCCATCGGTCAGGGGAGCGGTGTTGTTGGTGCCGGAAGCAGCGGTCGGCGTCTCTCCAGGCGTTCCCAGGAGCTTGGCCAGGTCCGGCCGGTTGAGCGCCTTGCACAGCTCTTCACCGGTCACAGGCTGGGGCGTCTGCTTGTAGGTCTTCGGCAACTCCTCGTGTGTCCCGTCCGAACACGAGGCGGGCTGCGGGGTGCTGACGTCGGAAGGCATCATGCGTGGGCCCACCCACAGCGCGGCCGCGAGTGCCCCGAACACGGCCACGGCCGCAACGGCCTGGCCCCATGCGTTGTGATCCTTCTCCGGAGTGACCGGGCCGGGACGAGGCCCCGTTCCGACCTGGGCCTGCGCCTGCGCCTGCACCTGGGTCTGGGCCTGGGCGGCAGCATCGACCGCAGCCCCGTCTGCGGAGGCTGCCGGACTCGGGTTCCGGCGTGCGCGCAAGGCCCGGACCATTGCATGGACGCGTATTGCGGTGAACACGAGGAACACCGCGCCGAGACCGGCCGCGACCCGATCGTGATCGCGCACGGCGAGATACGTGATGCGTACGCCGAGAACGGACCCGACCGCGATGAGGAGGGGTTCGCGGACCCAGAACGGCAGGAGACGGAGGAGGAAACCGAGCATCCGGTGATCTCACCAGGACAAGACCACATTCGCCGTGGTGGAAGCCACAATTCCGGGTACGTGCGGGCCCTGCCGATCAAGAGACGCCAAGCCGGCGATCCCGAGACCGCTTTCGGGGCGTCAGCGGGTGCGGGCGCTTGCGGCCAAGCCCTTGCTCTCGACGTCCATCTCGACCTGTCCGCGCTGATCGTTTTCGCGTTCTTCCAGCGACGGTTCGTCCAGGGCGTCTCCAGTTCCGCCGTCAAGGACTGAGCCAGAGCTGCCTGACGCAGCGGCCGTAAAAACGCGTTGGCCGGCCGCCGTCGAGCTGCGACGATGCCCCTGTTTCCCCAGCGGAGGGCATTTGTTCGTTTTCGTGTGTGCGGGGTGCGGCGCCAGGCTGACCACCCCGCTGTCCCAGGTGGCCCTGCCGGTCCACGCCCATCAGAAGTACGGGAACGGGATTCAGCTCCCGGTGCTCATGGAGTCGGGCACGTTCGCCGTGGACCCGGAACCCTCGGGGCCGCCGTGGCGGACGTGGGAGGAGATCGATCCGGACGAGGCGGAGGCCTGCGGCATCTATGCGCCGGTCCATGCCCTGTCCGGTGGCGCGCCCGGTGCGATCGTCATCGCGCCGGGAGACGCACGCTGCACCGTGCTGATCCCGGAGAAGGGCGGCGGCTACTGCTGCGGACTCGACGGGGCCGACGGCCCCAACATGGCCTGCGAGGCATGCGGCCTGCCCGTGGCGAGCAGAATCGACGACTGCTCGCTCTGGCAGGCGGTGTGGCTCGCCCCGAACGCCGTGCGTCGCCGCTCCGTCTCCGCCGACGCCGCACCGCTTTCCTGGGCGGAGCTGACGGCAGAGGGGAAGGGCACGCCCCCGTTCGAGCCGATCGCCACGTGGGGATCCCGGCTGGGGTCGAGCCACTGGTGGTCATGGAGCCCGCAGTGGGAGGCGGCAGTCGGCCAAGCGCTCGCCCACTTGCTGGTGGCCTCGGAGGGCCGGCCGGTGACCGTCCCGGACGGCCTGATCGCGGACGTGTTCCAACGCGCCCTCGACGCCCTGCTGCCCGCAGGTCCGTCTGCGCGGCGCGCCGTCCTGGCCGGACCGGGAAGATGCGCCCCCTACGCGAACGCCGACATCCTCCTCGTGCCTGCCCATCCGCAGACGGGGCAGACCTGGACCCCGCCCGACCCGGCCGCCTCGGCATACTCGGTGCCGCTGCCGTTCGGGATATGGCTGTGGCTGGCCTCCCCCGAGCCGTACTTGCCCGTCCCTGCGGCGGGCGGCATGCCCGACGGCGTCCTCCGCGACGACCCGCCCGCGCCGCGCCCCCGTCACCTGTTCCGGGCCGACCCGGGAGTGTTCCAGCACGCCCTGGTCCGGCTGCCGGCCGTCCGCAGCCCGTGGCTGCGCGAGATCCTCGAGAACCTCACGCAGCACATGCGTGCCCGCCTCTTCTAGCCAACTGACAGAATGCGCCTACGCCGGTTTTGCAGCGCTCCGCCGGCGCATGAGGGCCGCTGTTCCCGGAATGGCCGATCGCAGCGCCCGACAAGGGAGATTGAGCCGACAGGGCCGCATGGACGGCGACCTGTGATCCGAGGCTGTCCACGCGGTTCTCGGTCGGACCGATCCGCCCGGTTCGGTTGTCGTTCCTTGGCTGAGGGGCAGCGGCCGCCTGCTGCCGACCGGCCTCCCAAGCGGCCGCCGCCTGGCGCTTGGCCGCAGCAAGCGTGAGCAGTCCCGTGAGACCTCCGCCGTCGATCGCGGCCCCGGCCGCGATCAGCGCCGCGCATGACGGCCTCGTCCGTGTCAGGCGTTGAGCGCCGCCAGTACCACGGACCTGGCCTCCTCCTGGACCTGGCGCAGATGGTCGGGGCCGAGGAAGGACTCGCCGTAGATCTTGTAGACGTCTTCCGTGCCCGAAGGGCGGGCCGCGAACCAGGCGTTGGTGGTGGCGACCTTGATACCGCCGAGGGCGGCGCCGTTGCCGGGGGCCTCGGTGAGGACCGTGGTGACCGGCTCGCCAGCGAGGGTGTCGGCGGTGACCTGGGCCGGCGACAGCTTGGCGAGCAGGGCCTTCTCCTCGCGGGAGGCCGGGGCGTCGACGCGCGCGTAGGCGGGGGCGCCGAAGCGGTCGGTGAGCTGCGCGTAGTGCTGCGACGGGGTCTTGCCGGTGACGGCCGTGATCTCGGAGGCGAGCAGGGCCAGGATGATGCCGTCCTTGTCCGTGGTCCACACCGAGCCGTCGCGGCGCAGGAACGACGCGCCGGCCGACTCCTCGCCGCCGAAGCCGAGCGTTCCGTCGGACAGGCCGTCCACGAACCACTTGAAGCCGACGGGGACTTCGACCAGCGGCCGGCCGACGTCCGCCGCGACCCGGTCGATCATGCTGGACGACACCAGGGTCTTGCCGATCCCGGCGCCCGCGGGCCACTGCTCCCGGTGCGAGAACAGGTATGAAATCGCCACGGCCAGGTAGTGGTTGGGGTTCATCAGGCCCCCGTCCGGTGTGACGATGCCGTGCCGGTCGGCGTCGGCGTCGTTGCCCGTGGCGATGTCGAACCGGTCGCGCTGCTCGATGAGCGAGGCCATGGCGTACGGCGAGGAGCAGTCCATGCGGATCTTGCCGTCCCAGTCCAGCGTCATGAAGCGCCAGGTGGGGTCGGTGAGCGGATTCACCACCGTGAGGTCGAGCCGGTGCTGTTCGGCGATCCGGCCCCAGTAGGCGACCGAGGCGCCGCCCAGCGGATCGGCGCCGATGCGCACTCCGGCGGACCGGATCGCCTCCAGGTCCAGCACGTTCGGCAGGTCGGCCACATAGGTGCCGAGGAAGTCGTACCGGCCGGTGCCGGGTGCGGCCAGGGCGCGGGTGCAGGGGATGCGCCGTACGTCCTTGAGGCCGCCGGTGATGATCTCGTTGGCGCGGTCCTGGATCCAGGAGGTCGCCTCGGAACCGGCGGGGCCGCCGCTCGGCGGGTTGTACTTGAAGCCGCCGTCGGCGGGCGGGTTGTGCGAGGGGGTGACCACCACGCCGTCGGCGAGCGCCGAGGTGCGGTTGCGGTTGTGGGTGAGGATGGCGTGCGAGACGGCCGGGGTGGGTGTGTAGCCGTCGGTCTGGTCGATGAGGACGGTGACGTCGTTGGCGGCGAACACCTCCAGGGCCGTGATCCGCGCGGGCTCGGACAGGGCGTGGGTGTCGGCGCCGAGGAAGAGGGGGCCGTCGGTGCCCTGAGCGGCGCGGTACTCGCAGATGGCCTGGCTGGTGGCCGCGATGTGGTCCTCGTTGAACGCCGCCGCCAGGGACGAGCCGCGGTGTCCCGAGGTGCCGAACGCCACCCGCTGCCCGGGATCGGCCGGGTCCGGGTGCAGCGCGTAGTACGCCGTGACCAGGCGGGCCACATCGATGAGGTCCTCGGGCCCGGCGACCTGCCCCGCTCGCGCGTTCTGCATGTGCCCGCTCCTCCGCAAGAGTCGACCATTGGGTACGGCCCTCATTCTCCCCTGCCCGGCCCGCAGCGACGCGCACCGGGCGGCCGTGGTGGCACGCGTGCGGCGGGTACGACGATGCGAACGTCGCGCGCAACACCGCGCGGGCGGCACGAAGACACTAGGCCGCGCTCAGCAGAGTCCCACCTCCCGACCCCCTGCCGGACTTCGCCGACGAGGTGACACAGCGCTTGGTAAACGACATGTCAGGGACGCCATGGGACGGGCGGGCGTCGGTTTTACGTTCGAAGGCCCCCCAAAGGGCTACGCCCGGGTCTTCGACTCGTCCAGCCTCGTCCACCTCGGAACAACCGATGCGGCGCTCACGGAGGTTGGCGTCACGGACAAGGCAGGTGAGGCGGGTGAGGTGCCGGGCAGCTCACCCTGAGTGAGCCGCCAGAGGGCGTCCGCCGCGGCGGACGCCCTCTCGTGTGCCGTCTCGTCTTCACCGGCTCCACTGTTTTCCCGGATCCCCCGTGATCCGGTCACGGCGCGGGGATCAGTACTGCTCGGTCTCCACGAAACCCGCGTCCGCGTCGTCGTCGGCGCCGAAGGCGTCGGCGGCGGCGGTGGGGTCGAATCCGGGCGGGCTGTCCTTGAGGCCCAGGCCCATGCCGGCGAGCTTCGCCTTGACCTCGTCGATGGACTTCGCACCGAAGTTGCGGATGTCGAGCAGGTCGGCCTCGGAGCGGGCGACCAGCTCACCCACGGAGTGGACGCCCTCGCGCTTGAGGCAGTTGTAGGAGCGGACGGTGAGGTCGAGCTCCTCGATCGGCAGCACCAGGTCGGCGGCGAGGGCGGCGTCCGTCGGGGACGGGCCCATGTCGATGCCCTCGGCGTCGATGTTGAGCTCACGGGCCAGACCGAACAGCTCGACCAGGGTCTTGCCGGCCGATGCCATGGCGTCACGCGGAAGCATGGCCTGCTTGGTCTCGACGTCGACGATCAGCTTGTCGAAGTCGGTGCGCTGCTCGACACGCGTGGCCTCGACCTTGTACGTGACCTTGAGGACCGGCGAGTAGATCGAGTCGATCGGGATGCGCCCGATCTCCTGGCCGACCTGCTTGTTCTGCACGGCGGAGACGTAGCCGCGACCGCGCTCGACGGTCAGCTCCATCTCCAGCTTGCCCTTGCCGTTGAGCGTGGCGAGGACGAGGTCGGGGTTGTGGACCTCGACACCGGCCGGGGGCGCGATGTCGGCGGCGGTGACCAGACCCGGGCCCTGCTTGCGCAGGTACATCACGACCGGCTCGTCGTGCTCCGAGGAGACGACCAGCTGCTTGATGTTGAGGATCAGGTCGGTGACGTCCTCCTTGACGCCCGGCACGGTGGTGAACTCGTGCAGGACACCGTCGATGCGGAGGCTGGTGACAGCAGCGCCGGGGATCGACGAGAGGAGCGTGCGGCGGAGCGAGTTGCCGAGGGTGTAGCCGAAGCCCGGCTCCAGCGGCTCGATCACGAACCGGGAGCGGAACTCGTCAACGACCTCTTCGGTCAGGGACGGACGCTGAGCAATGAGCACGAGGTGTTGCCTCCAGTAGTTTGGCGCCCGCTATGTGACGCCGTAGACACCTCGAAGGGTACGGGCGTTCCGGGCGTTCCGGTCTCACCGGAGGCCGAACCGCCGTCTCCGACCCGGCGAGGAAGCTGCGGGCCTTCCTTCCGCCACCGAGGAGGACTCGGCTCCGGTCAGCTCGTACGACCGGTGGTTTCGGCAGGAATTGCGCCTGTTTCGGGAACGGGAATCGCACCTCTTTCGGGCAGCGGACCCGAACCTACGGCGACGGCTTGCGCCACACCGAGATGTGCTTCGCCGAGTCCTCGGTGAACGGTTCTCCGGACCAGTCCGCGACACGCCGTTCCAGTTCGAGCCCCGCGAGCCGGGCCATCAGGTCGAGCTCCGCCGGCCACGCGTACCGGTGCCGTGAACTGTCGCGGCGGTAGTGATCGCTGTCGCTGTCGCCGTGGCCGTCGCTTTCGCGGGTGAAGTGGTGCGAGACGAGGATCTGCTCGACCAGGTCGAAGGTGTCGAAGCCGAGATGCCGCTCGGACACGTCGAACGGCACCGCCACCTGCCCAGGCGGCAGGAACCGCAGCGGCGGCACGCCCAGCTCGATGACGAATCGGCCGCCGGGCGTCAGGTGGCGCGCGGCGTTGCGGAAGCACTCGACCTGCTCGTCCTGGGTGAGCAGGTTCGTGATGGTGTTGTAGACGAGGTAGACCAGCGTGAAATCGCCCGGGACGACGGTCGTGGCCATGTCCCCGATGGTGACCGGGAGCGTTTCCTCGTCGACCTTGCGCCGCAGCACCGCCGCCATGTGCTCGGACAGCTCGATGCCCGCCACCGGCACGCCGCGTTCCCGGAGCGGGACGCCCACCCGTCCCGTTCCGATCGCGAACTCCAGCGCCCGGCCGTCTCCGGCGAGGTCGGCGAGAAAGGCGAGAGTCGGTCCCAGAAAGGCGGCCGAGGACCTTTCGTTCTCCTCGGTGTCGTAGCGGTCGGCGTTCGCACGGGTCCACAGCTCACTGCTCGTCACGACCAGTCACTCTGCCGGGCACCGTGAGGCGGTGTCGACGCATTTTCCTTCCGGCGCGCGGCAGGACGAGCCGTGGGATCGGATCGGGCCGGATCTGATCCGGTTCGGTTCGAGTGATTGACCGTGTTCCGTCAGATGGAGATGCTGGAGCAGAGGACTGAACGCGAAGCACTCTTATGAACGCCGTGTCCAGTCTGTCCAGGTACACCAGTAATGATCTGTTCGATCCTGAACCCCCACGCAGGAAGGCAGGAACAGACATGCAGGAGATCCAGGAGCCCCAGGAGATCAGCAGGACCCAGGAGACGCCGGACCGGTCCGGAGCCACCTTCACCGGTGGGACGGGCTGGCAGTCACCCGAGTACGAGGTCGTCGACACCGCGCTCGAAGTGACGGCGTACGCACTGGTCACGCGGTAACCCCGCCGCTGTGCTGCTGCAGGTGCTCGGCACCGCGGCGGGCGGCGGACTGCCCCAGTGGAACTGCGCGTGTCCCGGCTGTGCCGGGGCACGCGCCCATCCGGAGCGGCGCCGCCGCCACGCGTCCCTCGCCGTGCGAGCGGACGCCGGTCGCTGGTACATCGTCAACGCCACCCCCGACATCGGGGACCAGATCGAGGACACCCCCGCGCTTCACCCCGGTCCCGGCGCCCGGCAGACCCCGGTCGCGGGCGTCGTCCTCACCGACGCCGAACTCGACCACACCCTCGGCGTCGCGCGGCTGCGCGAGGCGGACGGCGTGGAACTGGCCGCCACTGCCCCGGTGCGCGAGGCACTGCTCACCGGCCCGCGCCTCGGAGCCGTGCTCGGACCGTACACGGAGCTGCTCTGGCGGGAGTTGGGCACGGCTCCGCTGCCACTCGGCCCGGAACTGGAGGCCGTCGCCGTGCCCATCGCCGCCAAACGACCCCGGTACGCGGCGGGAACGGGCGCCGACGACCCGCGCTGGGTGGTCGCCCTCGTACTCCGCGAACCGTCCACGGGGAAGACCCTCGTCTACGGCCCCGCCCTCGCCGCCTGGCCCCACGCGCTGCAGGAGGCCGCCGAGGCCGCCGACTGCGTCATCGTCGACGGCACCTTCTGGGACGAGGACGAGCCCGTGCGCACCGGGATCTCCAGCAGGACCGCCAGCGGCATGGGACATCTGCCGATCGACGGCTCCGCCGGCACCGCGCACCGACTGACCGGGCTGCGTGCCCGCTGTCTGTACACGCATCTCAACAACACCAACCCCCTGACCGACCCGGACGACGACCGGCACAAACAACTGGCCGACCGGGGACTAGAGGTCGCCGCCGACGGAATGGTCATCGAGCTGTGACGACAACACCTGTACGGGACACGACCGCCCGGGACCGCCAGAACCCCTGGAGCCGCGCGGAGTTCGAAGCGCGGCTGCGCGACATCGCCGCCACTCGCTACCACGACCGCCACGTCTTCAACGTACGGATGCACGAGGGCGCACTGACCCCGGCCGAGCTGCGACGCTGGATCGCCAACCGCTTCCACTACCAGCGGCACATCCCCGTCAAGGATGCCCTGATCCTCGCCAAGTTCGAGGACCCGGCGCTGCGCCGCATGTGGCTGCGCAGGATCGTCGACCACGACGGCGTACGGGAGGGGGAAGGCGGCATCGAGCGCTGGCTGCGGCTCGGCGAGGCGGCCGGGCTCGACCGGGAACGGCTGTGGTCGGCCGAGGACGTACTGCCCGGGGTGCGGCTTGCCGTCGACGGATACGTCAACTTCTGCCGGCTCAGGTCCCCGCTGGAGGCCGTCGCCGCCTCCCTCACCGAGTTGTCCGCTCCCGGAATCATGCGCACCCGCATCGCCGCCTTCGAACACCACTACCCGTGGATCGAGTCAGAGGGGCTCGCCTACTTCCGTACCCGCGTCGAGCAGGGCAGCCGGGACAGCGCCGAGGCGCTCGCACTGGTCGAACGGTGGGCGCTCACCCGAGAGGAACAGGAACGGGCCGTCGCCGCGCTCGCCTTCAAATGCGACGTGCTGTGGTCGCTGCTCGATGCCGTGGACGGGGCGGGGGAGCGGCCATGAAACCCCTGCGGGAGGCGCCTCCCGGTGGCAGCGCCTCGGCCACGAACGAGGCCGAGAACGCGAACGCCAGCGAGAGCGCGGGCGAGACCGCGGGCGAGAGCGCGAACGGGGGCGAGAACGAGCACGCGGGCGCGGGCACCGTTGCGGACGCCGCGGACTGGAGCCCCGCGCTGAGCCGGTCCGTCATGCTCCGGCACGACCGGGTGCGCGGCACCGACCTGTTGCTCATGCCCGAACGCGTGGTCGTGCTGCGGGGCAGCGCGGGTACCGTCCTGAGGCTCTGCGACGGCCGACGCCAAGTCACGGCGATCGTCGCGGAGTTGGCCGAGCGCTATCCCGGCGCGTCCGTCGCCACGGAGGTTCCGGAGTTCCTCGGGCGGCTGCGCGAGGAGGGCTGGATTCGATGACCGGGACCTCCGCCGCGCCCATCGCCCCTCCCTGGGCGCTGCTCGCGGAACTCACGCACGGCTGCCCGCTGCACTGCGCCTACTGTTCCAACCCCTTGGAACTGGTGCGCAGATCCGCCGAACTCCGTACCGACGAGTGGGCCGACGTCATGCGCCAGGCCGGGGAGCTCGGCGTCGTCCACACGCACCTGTCCGGCGGTGAACCGCTGCTGCGGCGCGACCTGCCCGAGATCGTCGGGGCGGCCGACTCGGCGGGCATCTACACCCAGTTGGTCACCAGCGGCGTCGGCCTGACCCGGGAGCGGCTGACCGGCCTCACCGACCGCGGGCTGCGCAGCGTCCAACTCTCCGTGCAGCACGCCGAATCCGCCGCCTCCGACCGGATCGCCGGGACCCGCTCCTTCGCCGCCAAGCGGAAGGCCGCGGCCCTGGTCCGGGAGGCTGGACTGCCGTTGGGCCTGAACGTCGTGCTCCACCGGGACAACCTGGACGCGATCGGCGCCCTCCTCGATCTGGCACTCGACTGGGGAGCCGAGCGGATCGAGCTGGCGAACACCCAGTTCTACGGCTGGGCGCTGGTCAACCGGGACCGGCTGCTGCCCGGCCGGGAGCAGATCGACCGGGCACGGGCCGTCGTCGAGGCCCGGCGGGAGCAACTGGCCGGACGGGTGGACGTGGTGTGGGTGGTGCCGGACTACATCGACGGGATCGCCAAGCCCTGTATGGGCGGCTGGGGTGCCGTCTCGCTGACCGTGGCACCCGACGGCACGGTGCTGCCCTGCCCGGCCGCCGCCACACTGCCGGGGCTCGACGCCCCGAACGTCAAAGACCGTTCCCTGGAGTGGAGTTGGCGTCATTCGCCCGCGTTCCACCGCTACCGGGGCACCGGCTGGATGGCCGAACCCTGCCGTTCCTGCCCCGAGCGGGAGACCGATCTCGGGGGCTGCCGCTGCCAGGCGTACGCGCTCACCGGTGACGCCTCCCGCACCGATCCCGTGTGTCGGCTGTCCCCCGACCACGGTGTCGTACGGACGCTCGTCGAGGCACCCGTGTCGCGGGCCGCCCTGCCGACGGTCCCCCGTTCCCATCCATCGCGAGGCGCCCCGCAGGGCCCTCGGAGGGTGTGACCCACCACCAGATCCCTTCCAACCCCCACTTGGAGGACCGATGCGAACGACCAGCAGGCGCATGACCCGCAGAGCGCTGACCGCGGGCGCGGCCCTGTCCCTGACCGGGCTGTTGCTCACGGGAGTCCCCGGACTCGGAACGGCCCAGGCCGACACCGCCGACACCACCGCCCCAGCGGCAGTCACCGGCGTACCGACCGGCGTCACCCCCATCACCACCGGGCTGACCGTCCCCTGGGGCGTCGGCTGGCTGCCCGACGGCTCCCACGCCCTGGTCACCGAGCGCGACGACTTCCGGGTCTGGAAGGTCACCCCCGACGGCGCCAAGACCCAGGTCGGTACCGTGCCCAACAGCCAGACCACCGGCGGCGAGGGCGGACTCATGGGCGTGGCCGTCGACCCCGGCTGGGCCACCAACCGCTACGTGTACTTCATGCACACCGCCGCCGAAGGCAACCGCATCGCCCGCATGACGTACAACGGCACCTCGCTCACCGGCTACACGGTGATTCTCCAGGGCATCAGCAAGGCCCGGTACCACAACGGCGGACGGCTGGCCTTCGGCCCCGACGGCTATCTGTACGCCACGACCGGCGACGCCCAGAACACGGCTCTCGCCCAGGACCGGAACTCACTCAACGGCAAGATCCTGCGCCTGACCACCTCCGGGCAGCCGGCCCCCGGCAACCCGTTCGGGAACCACGTCTACAGCCTCGGCCACCGCAATCCGCAGGGACTCGCCTTCGACCGCAACGGGCGGCTGTGGGAGGCCGAGTTCGGCAACACCCGGTTCGACGAGCTGAACCTGATCAAGCCCGGCGCCAACTACGGCTGGCCCACCTGCGAGGGCACCTGCTCGACCGCCGGGATGACCAACCCGAAGAAGACCTGGACCACCGGCGAGGCCTCGCCCAGCGCCATCGCCATCGCCGACAACGTCGTCTACATGGCGGCGCTGCGCGGTGAACGCCTCTGGCGCATCCCCATCGACGGCGACACCGAGAACGTGGGCACGGCGACGGCGTACTACATCGGCACGTACGGCCGGCTCCGTACGGTCGTCAAGGTGCCCGGCCGCGAGCAGCTGTGGCTGACGACCACCAACGCCGACGCCAACGGAGGCGAGCCGGACGGCGCGGACCGAGTCCTGCGGGTGACCCTGGGCTGACCGCCGAGGCCGGTCCGGAGAGGTGACGGCTCCTCGGACCGGTCCGGTCGGCCGGTCCGGTCGGCCGGTCAGCCCGGCGCGTGCGTTTCGTGTGGGCTCGCCCGGCGCACGATCGGCCGCTCAGCGGACGCGGCTCTCGAAGCACTCCTCCCTGCCGTCCGACGCCGGACGGAAGCAGGCCCGTACGACAGTGCCGGAGCGGGTGGTGGTCATCGGGGTGTAGACGTACGCCGCCGCGTCGGCCTCGTCCTCGACCTCGGCAGAACGGGGGCGGCCGTCCGCGGTCACCTCCAACCGGTCGCCGATCCGCGTTCCCCACATCCGGGCCCAACTGGTCCCGCACGTCCGGCTGTGGCGCAGTTCCAGCATCGCTCCCGAGGCGGTGCGGTGCGAGGCGAGGGTCTGCGGCCCGACCCCGCACTTCATGTCCATCGGGTTCCGGCCCTCGCACGCAGCTCCCCGGCAACGGGGCCCGGTGGCGGACGGGGACGGGGAGGGGGAGGACGACGAGCGTGGCGCGTCCTGGCCCAGGACGAGGAAGAGAGTGATCGCCACACCGCCGACGACCACGGCGCACACCGACGCGAGCACCGCCACGGCCGCACCCTTGCGCCCGGCATGCGTGTCGTCCAGCGACGCCGGAGCGGACGCCTCGGACGGGACCGGTTCCGGAGCCGGTGACGGCGCCTTTGCGGGCGTGTCCGTACGTCGTTCCTGTGCCGCGCGCCCGCTCCACTCCGACTCCGCGATCTCCCACAGCGCCAGACAGCGCCCCTCCGGTTCGCCGGCGAGCCGGCACAGTTCCCGCACCGCGTCGCGCGGCGGCACGCTCTTGCCGTTGAGGTAGCGCTCCCAGGACGACTTGCTGAACGCGGTCCGTTCCGCCAGGCCCACCATGCTCAGGCCCGTGCGTGTCCGCAGGTCCCGCAGTGCGGCCGCCAGTCGTGCACGTTCCGGCGACGGCGTCGTGCGCGTCATCGCCGTAGTGCTCCCCAGGTGTGCCGGCCGATGATGCCGTCCACCACGAGGCCCGCCCGCTTCTGTAACTGCTCGACCGCGCTCTTGGTGTGCGGACCGAAGATCCCGTCGACGACCCCCGGGGCGAGGCCCGCCCTGCGCAGCAGACACTGCGCCTCGGCCACCTCCGGACCGGCGAGGCCCTCCGCCAGGACGGCGTCCCGGGTACGGCTGTTGCCCGCGTACCAGCGGCCGTCGATCCGCTCCACCTCGCAGGCGTACGTACGCGGCCCCGACGGCGACGCCGACGGCGACACGGACGAGGTGGCCGAGCCGAGAGGGGTTGCCGACGCCCTGCTGTCGCCGTCCGAGAGCCGTACGGCCAGCAGGACCGCCGAGGAGACGGCCAGCACCAGGGCCACGGACCCCGCCACCAGCGCGACGCGCAGCGAACGCCCGTGCCGTGTCTGCTCGTTCGGGGCCGACGGGCTGTACGGCCCGGTGTCGTCGGCTCCGGCTGCCCGAAGCGCGCCGGCCGCTTCAACCGTGTGAGCCGCTCCAGCCGCTCCAGTCGTGCCGGTCGGGCCAGTTGCATCGGATGGTTCCGGTGTTTCCGGCGCCGACGTGCCCGCGCGTCCCTCTCCCCAGGCCTCGGCGGCGACCTCGTGCAACGCGAGCAGCCGGGTCGGATCGTCACCGCCGATCCGGGCCATCGCCTCCACGGCCTCCCGGGGCGGCAGCGACCGCCCGCCCAGGTACCGCTCCCACGAAGACGCGCTGTACCCCGTCTTCGCCGCCAGCTGCCGCAGGCTCAGGCCGCTGTGGTCCTTGAGCCGGCGTAGGCGCACCACCAACTGCCGTACACGCGGATCCAGTTCTCCGGGCAGCGCTTTCCAACGCGACATGTTCCCCCCACTCGCGTTCGCGGACCATGGTCAGCGGTCCAATTTCCCGCGCATTCTGCATCAGCTTTCACGATGTGCCCCATACACCGGTTCCGCCCCCGTACCGAATCGGCCACCGTCCGCCACGACGGCCCAGGCCGGAACCGTCCCGCGGGATCGTCCCGACGAGTGAGGTCCTCGCAGGTCAGCGAGTGGGACGTCCCGCGATGACGTCACTTTCCCGGCGGTCGTGGCGCAGCACACCGTCCGCCACACAGTCTGATTGCCGAGCCGACCACACGGTCGGCCCGGCCCACCGAGGGCACAGAGGGAACCGAAGCATCGGAGGGGAAAGTATGCGAGCTCTGACGAGGACGATCGTCAGTGTCACCGCCGCCGTCGGGATCGCCGCGGGGGGCCTGGCGGGCTCGGGCGCCGCCTTCGCGGACTCCGCACCGGCCGTGAAGACGGCGGTGAGCACCCAGGACAGCACCATCCTCGCGACGAACAACCTCGGCCTGAGCACCCAGCAGGCCAAGAACATGCAGTGCTTCCTGCGGAACTCTCCGGCGAGCTACACCGGCGCCATCGACGGACTGCTGGGCACCAACAGCTGGAAGGCGTACCAGCGCTGGCTCAAGGAGTACTGGGACTACACCGGTGCCATCGACGGCATCGTCGGCCCCAACACGATCAAGGCTCTGCAGCGCAAGCTGGCCTTCAACTGGGGCTACACGGGCGCCATCGACGGGATCGCCGGATCGGGGACCAAGGCCGCGTTCAAGCGGCTCGCCAACGACAACAGCGTCTTCTTCCCCTGCTGACACGGAAGTTGACGCCCAGTCGGATCGTCGCCGATTGAGGTGAGGACCGCGGTCTGTCCTCTCACGGGGGAGGGGACAGGCCGCTTCTCGTTGTCAGTGGTGGTTGTTACAACTGTGGTGCGGGTGTCCACCGGGGGCGCCCACCACCACAGAGGGGGATGCATCCGTGCGTAGACGCACTGGATGGCGACGCGTCCTGACCGGCGCGTTGGCGAGCCTGGCCGTGACGGCCGGCTTGAGTACAGCCCTGGCCCAGCCCGCCGCGGCGGCCGCCGGAACACCGGCGGCGATCACCAAGTACAGCTACACCAGCCAGGCCGGTGACTACATCGGCCAGGGCGTCAGCGCCGCCTACACACCGGCGACCGCGACGATCACGGCCGGGGGCACCGCGGAGTACGCGCGGTTCCGTGTCTCCACGGACACCACGTGGTGGGACGTCGACCTCGCAGCCCCGGTGGGGGAGGAGCTGCACCCCGGCGTCTACCGCGACGCCGAGCGGGCCGCGTTCCGCACCGGCCGCTCCCCGGGCCTCGACGTCTCCGGCGACGGCCGCGGGTGCAACGAGGTGTACGGCCAGTTCTCGGTCAACCAGTTGGAGACGGACGCCTCCGGCGCGATAACCGTCCTGGACGCCACCTACACCCAGCACTGCGAGTCCGCCGACGCCCCCGCCCTCAAGGGAGTCGTCAAGTACCGGGCGTACCCGCTGTCCTACGCCTACACCAGCGACGCCGGCGACTACATAGGCCAGGGACTGAGCCAGACCCACACCGGCGCCACCAGCACGTTCTCCCTCTCCGGCGGCGCTGACGGGATCCGGTACGGCGTCTCGGGCAAGCGCGAGTACTGGAGCGCGTCCCTCGCCCCGCCCACCGGCGAGCAGTTCGAGGCCGGGCGTACCTACCAGGCCGAGCGCAGCGCCGCCGCGGGCGTCGCGGGGCTCGACGTGGACGGCAACGGACGCGGCTGCAACACGATCACCGGAGAGCTGACGGTGACCAGGCTCGCGCTCAACGACGACGGCACCATCAAGGCGTTCGCGGGGACCTTCGTCCAGCACTGCGAGGGCGCGGAGGCGGCCCTGCGGGGCACGATCCACTACTACGCCTGACGTCAGCAGGGTCTGACCTGTACCAGGTCTGTCCCTCCAGGCCTGTCCCTCTTTGCTGCGTCTGACCTCGCGAACAGGGTGCGGGGGCCGATCCCGGCCCCCGCGCTCAGCGGTTAGCCTTGGCTATGATCGGTTTTCCTGCACTCGGCCGGGCCGCGCGATGAGCGTCGCCGACTCCTTCCCGCTCGGGGCCGCGACCACGCTCGCCGAACTCGCCCGGGATCCGCATCCGCGACTGGCGCAACTGCGTGAGCGGGAGCCCGTGTCGTGGCTGCCCGAACTGGACGGCTGGCTGGTGACCCGGCGCGACCTCGCGATGAGCGTGATGCGGGACGCGTCGACCTTCACCGTCGACGACCCCCGGTTCTCCACCGCGCAGGTCGTCGGGCCGAGCATGCTGTCGCTGGACGGCGACGAGCACACCCGCCACCGCGAGCCCTTCAACCAGCCCTTCCGCCCGCGCGAGGTCCGTAACGGCTTCGCCTCGTTCATCGAGCGGGAGACCGATCGGCTCATCACCGCACTGGAACCGACCGGTGCCGTCGACCTGCGACGCGCCTTCGCCGGCCCGCTCGCGGTCGCCGTCGTCACCGAGGCACTCGGGCTGGTGGGCACCGACGCGGACACAGTGCTCGCCTGGTACGACGCCATCGTGCGGTCGGTCTCCGACATCACCGCCGGACATGAGGCGGCGCCCGCCGGCGCCGCGGCGTACGCGCGGCTACGGGCCGCCGTGGAAGCCACCGTCGCCGACCGGGGCACGTCGTCGCTCCTCGTCTCGGCCGCCGGGCGGCTGGCGGTGCCCGAAGTGGCGTCCAACGCCGCGGTCCTGATGTTCGGAGGCATCGAGACCACCGAGGGGATGATCACCAACGCGCTGCTGCATCTGCTGCTCCACCCCGACCAACTCGCCCTGGTCCGGGCCGACCTCGGCCTCCTGGACGGCGCGATCGAGGAATCGCTGCGCCTCGAACCCGGGGCGGCGGTCGTGGACCGCTACGCCACCTGCGACACCGTCCTCGGCCCGGCCACGATACGCAAGGGCGACCTGGTCACCGTCTCGCTGACGGGCGCCAACCGCGACCCGGCCGTCTTCGCCGACCCCGACCGCTTCGACGTCCGCCGAGAGAACGCACGCCTCCAACTGGCCTTCGCCCACGGCCCGCACTACTGCCTCGCCGCACACCTGGCCCGCCTGGAGACCCGGATCGCGCTCCAGCAGCTGCTCGAACGCCTCCCCGCCCTGCGCCTCGACCCGGAGCACCCCACCGCTCCGTACGGCCTGGTCTTCCGCAAGCCGCTCACCCTGCATGTGCTGTGGGACAGCCCCGCCTGAGGCCGCCCCCGGCCGTCATCGACAGGAGTCCGTGAAGACACGGGCCCGCCGGGTGATCTCCGGCCAGTCCCCGGCGGCCACCAGGGACGGCGGTACGACGTTCGAACCGGCGCACACCGCACGCGCCCCGGCGGCGAGGAAGGCGGCCGCGTTGTCCTCGTTGACGCCGCCCGAGGCCACCAGCGGTACGTCCGGGAACGGGCCGGCCAGATCCCGGAGGTAGCCGGGGCCGAAGGCGCGCGCGGGGAAGATCTTCACCGCGTCGGCGCCGAGGTCGAGCGCCAGCCCGACCTCCGTGGGGGAGAGGGCGCCGAGCACGACCGGCACTCCGGCCGCCGACGCCACCTCGGCCACCTCCGGGCGGCAGCCGGGGGTGACGAGATACCGGGCACCCGCGTCGATCAGTTCCTCGGCCTGTTCGCCGGTCATCACCGTGCCCGCGCCGATGCCGTCCCCGTCGTCGGCCACCGCCCGTCGCAGGTGCGCGGCGAGTCCGGGCGTGGTGCGGGTGAACTCGATCCAGCGGATGCCGCCGGCGCGCAGGGCCGCGCACAACGCCGCCGCGTCGGGTATCTCCGGCGCGCGGACGACGGCGATCACACGGTCCTTCGACAGCTGGGAGAGGAAGTCGGCGGTCATGGGCGGGAGTTCTCCTTCGACGGGGCCCGAACCGGTGGGGCCCGAACCGGTGGGGCCCGAACCGGTGGGGCCCGAACCGATGGGGCCCGAATTGGTGAGGCCTGGCTCGGGCGGTTGCACGGCGGTTTCCTCAGCGGGGCGCCGGGGCGGCCCACGCGTCGTCGTCCAGGGCGAGGCAACGGTCGGTTTCCGTGCGCGGCGGCATGACGGGAACGTCGTCCCGGGTCCGCAGCGCGGCGGCGGCCGCCAGATGGCCGAGACGCAGCCGTGACCGCTCGTCGCGGTCCTCAAGGACACCGGCCAGGTAGCCGGCCGCGAAGGCGTCGCCCGCGCCGACCGGTTCGACGACCTTGGTGGGCAGCGAGGGCACGAACGTCCGCACCCCGTCGGCGTACGAGGTCGCTCCGTGTTCGGCGTCCTTGACGACCACGACGGGCGCGGGAGCGAGCAGGGCCGCGATGTCGTCCGGACGGGCGGTGCCCCACAGCTCCTCGGCCTCGTCCCGTCCCACGAACACGATGTCCGCGGCGCGGGCGAGGGCCAGCAGGCTCTGCGCGGCGTCCGTACCGCGGTCGCGCCAGAGCGCGGGACGGTGGTTCACGTCGAAGGAGACGACCGGACCACGCGTGGCGCGGCCTTCCCGGCCGAGGAGCAGCGCCTCGAGCAGGCTGGCGCAGCTGTCGGAGACGGCTGCGGCCACGCCCGACAGGTGCACGACGCGGGCCCGGCGGAGTACGGGCCGCCCGGCCAGCTCCGGCCCCATCCGGGAGGCGGCCGATCCGCCGCGGTAGTAGTGCGTACGGGTACGGTCCGGACCCGGGTCCTTGAAGTAGACGCCGGTCGGCCGCTCCGGATCGGTCTCTACGGCGCTCACGTCCACGCCCCGCGCGGTGAGTTCGGCCAGGATGCGACGGGCGAACGGATCGTCACCGAGTCGGCTCAGCCAGGCGGCGCGGTGCCCGAGACCGGCAAGTCCGCAGGCGACGTTGGACTCGGCGCCGCCGATGGCCATGCTGAGCGCGGGCTGCTCGGCGAGCGGGCGGGCGTCCGGCGGGCTGAGCACGGCCATCGTCTCGCCGACGCACACGACGTCGGCCACCGGCTCCTGGCTGTCGGCGGTGGGGGGAGTGGACGTCAGGGCCACGGGATTCTCCTGGCGGACGGTGCGGGATTGCGGACTCGACGGTGTGACGGGCGGTCGGGGGAAGGAGGCGACAGGCGGCGGGCGGGGGCACGCCGGGGTCGCATGGTGCTGCGAACGAGCGACCCGCAGGCGCCCAGTGCGACGGGCGGCCCATGCAGGCGGGTCCGTGCACAAGGACCCGCCGCGCCTCACAACACGGTGCCCTCGGTGGCAAGTTGCAGCATCACCTTGCTGCTCCCGCTCCCCGGGTCGGCGGCGACGGCGAGCGCCTCCTCGGCCCGTTCCAGCGGGAAGCGGTGGGTGATCAGCGGGGTCACGTCCAGGCCGTCCCGGAGCGCGAGCAGCGCCTCGTCGATCTCCTCGACGAACCGGTACGAGCCGATCCAGGTGATCTCCCGGGTCACCAGGTCCCCGAGCGCGGCGGCCACGGCCGTGCCGGGCAGGTTGCCCACCTGGACGAGGGTGCCTCCGCGGGCCGTGGCCCGCAGCACAGGACCGAGCGCGGCCGGGGCGCCGGACGCCTCGAAGACCACGTCCACGTCCTCGGGCAGCCGGTCGCCGGTGGACAGGTCGCACGTCTCGTCGGCGCCCATGGAGCGGGCGACGGCGAGGGAGGACGACGCCAGATCGGCGGCGACGATCCGGCCCGCTCCCCGGTATCGCGCGGCGGCGACGACCAGGGAGCCGATCGGTCCACAGCCGTTGACCAGGACCGTACGGCCGCGCAGTTCGGGGGCCCTGCCGACGGCGTGCAGGGCGACGGCCAAAGGCTCGGCGAGGGCGCCCTGTTCGGTGCCGACACCGTCCGGCAGCGGCCGGATCTGGGTCGCGGGGACCGCCCGGTACTCGCTGAACCCGCCGTCGGTGTGCGGGTCGAAGGCCGCCGAGCCGAAGTAGCGGACGCGCGGGTAGAGGTTGGTGCGTCCGGCGATCCGCTCAGGAAGGACGCCGTCGCCGACCAGTTGGGCCGGGTGCACGGTGACCGGCTGCCCTTCCCGGAGGCCGGTGACTCCGTTGCCGAGCGCGGCGATCCGGCCCGCGAACTCGTGCCCGAGCACCAGCGGGTGCGTGAGCGCAGCGGTGCCGGACGCGCCCTTCTTCCAGTACGCGATGTCGGATCCGCAGATCCCGCCCCACTCCAGGGCCAGCAGCACCTCACCCGCGCCCGGCACCGGCCGGGCCCGCTCGTCGACGCGTACGTCGCCGGGACCGTGCACCACGACCGCCCTCATACGGCGTCCTCCAGCCGGACCAGATCGCGTCCGCGTGTCTCGGGCGCGAGGAACGCGCTGACGAAGGTGATGAGTGAGTAGACGACGAGCATCGCCGCGATGGGCCACCAACTGCCGGTGACGGCCGTGAGCGTGGCCGCGAGGACCGGTCCGATCGCCGTGGCGAGGATGCCGCCGATCTCCTTGGCGAGCGCGAGCTGGGTGAACCGGGTGCGGGAGCCGAAGAGTTCGGCCATCGTGACGCTCTCCAGCGAGAAGAGACCGAGGACGCCTACGTTCAGACCGAGGACCATGCCGAGCATCACGCCGGGGGTGGAGCCGGAGGTGATGAGGAGCATCACCGGGACGGCGAGGACGACGGTCAGAGCTGAGAGCGCGAGGTAGATCACACGGCGTCCGAAGCGGTCGCCCAGCAGGCCGACCACCGGCACGGTGGCGAAGCCGACCAGCGAGCCGTACACGATCGCGTCGGTCGGTACGGACCGGCCGACCGCCAGGTTGGTGGCGATGTAACCGACGAGAAACGTCTGCATCAGACCGGAGTTGCCCGCCTGGCCGAAGCGCAGCCCCAGCGCGAGGAAGAACGCCTTGCCCTTGCGCTGGCGGATGCCCGCCGCCAGGACACTGCCCTTGTGCTCGTCCGCCGTGGCGATAGCGGACTCGACCTCGTCACGGGCCAGCGCCACCCCGTCCACCACGTCGGGGCGCTCCTCGAAGACCGGGCTCTCCTTGAGGCTGCGGCGAATCCAGACCGCGAAGATCATGAGCACGAAACTCAGCAGGAAGGGCAACCGCCAGCCCCAGGACAGCAGTTGGTCCTCGCTGAGCACGGCGAGCAGTATGGCCCACAGGCCGGAGGCAGCGAGCGTCCCGGAGTTCGTGCCGAGCGACACCAGCGAGGAGATCAGCCCGCGCTTCTGTACGGGCGCGTACTCGGCCAGCATCACGGTCGCCCCGGCGATCTCGGCACCCGCGCCGAACCCCTGCACCAGGCGCAGCACGACGAGCAGGATCGGCGCGAGAATGCCGATGGTGGCGTACGTGGGCAGCGTGCCGATGAGCGTGGTGGAGGCGCCCATCAGCAGGATCGTGAGGAACAGGACCTTCTTGCGGCCGATCCGGTCGCCCATCCGCCCGAAGTAGACGGCCCCGGCGAGCCGGGCGACGTAACCGACGCCGTAGGTGGCCATCGCGGCGATGAGGCCGATGGCCGGGCTGACGTCCGGGAAGAAGATCTTGTTGAAGACGATCGCGGCGGCCAGCGAGTAGAGCTGGAAGTCCATGAACTCCATGGCCGTGCCGAGCCAGCCCGAGACGGCGGCCCGGGTCAGATCGCGGGTGCTGCGCTGAGCGGATGGCGTCTGCTGAGCGGCTATGACGCTGTCCTTCATCGTGAACTCCATTGTTCGGCGAACGATGTTCGGGGACGGGGAGGCTGTGGGGGAGGACCTGGGATGTTGCGGGGAGGGACCGGGGATCAGATCTCGACGCGTCCGGCCCGCAGCTCGGGGAGCCGGTCCGCGACGGCGGCGGTGAGCGCCTCGTCGTCCGCCAGGTCCACGGCGCCGAGCACGCGCAGCAGTGCGCGTACGGTCTCGGCGGGGCGGGTCGCGGGCCCCCAGCAGGCGGCGAGCGCCTCGGCGGCCGGATCGGCGGGCCCGTCGACGCGGCGGGTGCTCTCCGCCCAGGCGGCCAGGGCGAGTTCGAGGACCGGGGTGCTCGCGCCGCGGGCCCGCAGTTCGCGCAGGCCCGGCAGCCAGCGCTCCGTGATCTTCACCGATCCGTCGGAGCCGATCTGCCGTAGCAGGTGGTGCATGGCGGGATTGCGGAAACGTACGACGAGATCGTCGGCGTACGCGACCGGATCGGGGCCGTCGGCCGGGAGGGTGGGGGCGACCTCGGCGCACAGCGACCGTACGAGGCGCTCGCCCCAGTCCGCCGTCATGGTCTCGGCGACCGTGGCGAGCCCCGCGGCGCTGCCGAGGTAGGCCAGGGCCGAGTGGGAGCCGTTGAGCAGCCGCAGCTTGGTGAGCTGGTAGGGCGCGACGTCCGGCACGAACAGGGCGCCGTCGAGCTCCCAGGGCGGCCGGGGCGCGGCGAAGGAGTCCTCCAGCACCCACTGCCGGTACGGCTCACCCGTCACGGGGAGGGCGTCCCGCACCCCGAGCGCGGCGTCGGCCACCGCCCGGTCGGCCTCGCTGGTCGCGGGCACGAT
The DNA here is from genome assembly GCF_055577685.1 of Streptomyces sp. NPDC033178. Taxonomy (NCBI): domain Bacteria; kingdom Bacillati; phylum Actinomycetota; class Actinomycetes; order Kitasatosporales; family Streptomycetaceae; genus Streptomyces; species Streptomyces sp. NPDC033178. The sequence goes on along the minus strand of NZ_JBVIPT010000011.1, from coordinate 323,084 downwards.
CCGGTCCACGACCGTCGCGGGGAAGGCGACGGACTCGGCCAGCCGGTCCAGGATCTCCGCGCGGTCGGGCCAGGCCGAAGCACGGATGTAGTCGTGGATCACACGACTCAGCGCTGTGCCGTTGTCCGCCATGTTGTCGCAGGACACGACATTGATCGGGGGCGCGCCCGCCCGCATCCGCGCGGCCAGCCCGGCGGCCAGCCGTCCGACCACCGTGGTGAGGTGCCCGTCGGCCGCAGCCGCGAGATCGGCGGCGACCGGTCCGGCCGCGGTGTCGAGCCCGCCCGTCGACGGGGAACGGTGATAGCCCTTCTCCGTCACGGTCAGGGTCACCACCGTCACCTCGGGGTCGGCGAGCAGGGCGTCGACGGTCCTGGCATCGGGGCCCATGGCCAGCGCACCGACGACCGAGCCCACGACGCGCGTGCGGTGCCCGTCCGGACGGCGTTCGGTGAGCGAGTACAGACAGTCCTGGTCCCGCAGGGCGCGTACGGTCGCGGCCGACCGGGGCGCGACCGCGGTGATGCCCCAGGGCTCGCCCGAGCACGCGGCGGCGTGCTCGGTGAAAACGGCCTGGTGCGCCCGGTGGAAGGCGCCGAGACCGAAGTGGACGACACGGGTGCGCAGTTCGGCCGGATCGACGGCGGGCCGCAGTTCGGGTGGGAGCCGGCGGAGGGACTCACGGCTCAACCGGTCGTCGGCGCTCACCAGTCGTGCACCGACCCGTCGAGACGGCGGGCGACCGGGAGGTAGCGCCGCTGGTAGGGGAAGCGCTCGGCGGCCTTCTCGTCGTACTCGACACCGAGGCCAGGCTCCTCGGAGGGGTACAGCATGCCGTCGGCGAAGGTCACCCCCGTACGGAACACCTCGGCGGTCTCGTCGGGGTGGCCCATGTGCTCCTGGATGCCGAAGTTCGGCACGCTGATGTCGACGTGCACGGCGGCCGCCATGCTGACGGGGGAGAGGTCGGTCGCCCCGTGGGATCCGGTCCGCACCTGGTAGAGCGCGGCGAGGTCGAAGATCCGGCGCAGGTGGGTGATGCCGCCCGCGTGGACGACGGTGGTGCGTACGTAGTCGATGAGCTGCTCGGTGATCAGGTGCTGGACGTCCCAGATCGAGTTCATCACCTCGCCGACCGCGATCGGCGTCGTGGTGTGCTGCCGGATGAGCCGGAACGACTCCTGGTTCTCGGCCGGGGTCGGGTCCTCCATCCAGAACAGCCGACAGCCCTCGACGCTCCTGCCGAACCGGGCCGCCTCGATCGGGGTCAGCCGGTGGTGCACGTCGTGCAGCAGGTGGAAGCCGAAGCCGAAGCGCTCCCGCACCGCTTCCAGGTAGGTGGGCGCGAAGCCGAGATAGGCCTCGGTGTCCCAGGGCTGCTCGTCGGGCAGCTCGGTCGCGGCCGGCTCGTAGACCTTGCCCTTGCGCACGCCGTACGTGCCGCCGACCTCGGGTACGGCGGCCTGCGCCCGTACGGCCTTGTAGCCCAGCTCCAGATAGCGCTCGACGTCGTCCAGCAGCGAGGGGGTGTCGGTGCCGCTGGCGTGTGAGTAGACCAGCACGCCGTCACGCGACCGGCCGCCGAGGAGCTGGTAGACGGGCAGTCCGGCCGTCTTGCCCTTGATGTCCCACAGGGCGGTGTCGACGGCGGCGATCGCGGTCATGGTGACCGGCCCGCGCCGCCAGTAGGCACCCTTGTAGAGGTACTGCCACATGTCCTCGATACGAGCCGGGTCCTTGCCAATCAGCAGGGGAACCACGTGGTCGCGCAGATAGCTCGCCACGGACAGCTCACGACCGTTGAGTGTGGCGTCACCGAGTCCGGTCACCCCGTCCGTGGTGGTGATGCGCAGCGTGACGAAGGTGCGGCCGGGGGAGGCGACGAACACCTCGACGCGTTCGATCTTGCTCACAGGTACTCCTTGGGTACTCCTTGGTCGCGAAGTACTTGTATACAAGCATCTGTCGCGCAGCATGGCAATACTTGTGCCGCCGCCCTACGTACGATGTGGACATGGCTCAAACGAACGGGCGGACGAGTCGGCGCGATATCTACCTGAAATTGCGTCAGTTGGTCCTGACCCTCGAACTTCCCCCGGGCGCGGCCCTCTCGGAGAACGAACTCGCCGCGTCGCTGGGCGTCAGCCGCACGCCCGTGCGGGAGAGCCTGATCCTGCTGGCCCAGGAGGGCCTGGTGCAGGTCTTCCCGAAGATCGGGTCGTTCGTCTCGCGGGTGGATCCGGCACAGGTCGCCGACGCGCAGTTCCTCCGGGAGGCGGTGGAGCTCGCCTCGCTCGACGATCTTCCCGAGCAGCTCGACCCCGCGGTCGTCGAGGAACTGCGGGGCAACCTGAACCGCCAGCAGCGCGCGGACCTCGACCTGGAGGAGTTCTTCGACCTTGACGAGGCGTTCCACCAGGGCCTGATGCGCCTGAGCGGTCACGGCAACGTGTGGACCACCGTCGCCGCGGCCAAGGGACACCTGGACCGGGCCCGCCGCCTCGGCCTGCACGAGAACGTGTCCCCGGCCGTCTTCGCCGCCCAGCACCACGAGATCTTCGAGGCGATCGTCGGCGGGAACGTCCCGCTCGCCCGCACGGCCATGCGTACGCACCTGCGGGCCGTCTTCAGCGACATCGAACGCATCCGCGCGCACTCGCCCGAACTGTTCGCGACCGACGCCTCGACGGTTCCCGTGCGACGCAACGTCGTCGTCTGGGAGTGACCCCGCCGCTCGTCCCGGCCTCGGAAAAGTACTTCCCGTCTGCAACCAATACACTGCGGCGACGCGTCCGTCACTTCAGCCGCGAATCGGGGGAGTTGCAGAGATGAACGCCTGGAACCCGCAGGGGCCGCCGCCGTACGACCCGCACGGGGGCAATGTGCCTCCGCAGCCCCAGGGCCCGTACCCGTACAACTCCCCACCGCCGCCCGGCGGTTACCCGCCCAACGCCCCGCAGCCCTACCCGCCGCACCCCTATCCTCCGCACCCCTATCCTCCGCAGCCCGGTCCGCCGTACCCGGGGCCGCTGCCCCAGCGCCGCGTGGGACCGCTCGGGCGGCTGTGGCGCACCGCGGGTCCCATCGCGGTCGGGCGCAAGGTCTTCACACCGTCGCGGCCGGGCCGGGTGGACGACGAGGTGGTCGCCCGTATCCAGAAGATCCGCACTGTCGTCGGCCTGTGCGCCGTCGTGTGGGTGACGCTCTCCTACAAACTCGCCGCGTCCGCGGGGGACATCGCGAGCGACCGCGGAAACCAGGCCTGGAACAACGTCCTTGTGCTCGCGGTGACCTTCCCCGTGGCCGTCGGTGTGCTGATCGCCGCGGCCCGGCCGCCGGCCCGTCAGGAGCTGCTGCGCCGCACCGCGAAGCCCTTCGGTTCGATCCTGGCCATCATGGGCGCCATGTTCGTGTTTCCCGCGGGCGTGCTCACCGGCTTCGTCAGCGGGCGGTTCGCCACCAATCCCGTGATGACGGTGGTCACCGTCGTCGTCACGCTGCTCGCGATCGTCTGGGTCCTCCCGTTCGTCTTCTACGGCGTCGGTATGTCCCTCGTCCATGTCTTCCGCACCGCGGACATCCATGAGACGGTGCCGCCGCTGCTGGCCATCACGCTCGTGTGGGAGATGGCACTGGTGGACATGTTCACAGGGGCCTACGACACCCTGCCGGGGCCCGTCCGGATCGTTGTCACGCTCGGCGCGCCGCTGTCGGTCACCGCGGTGGGCCTCTGGGAACTGCGCCGCCTGCGTACCAACTACGGCCTCACACTGCGCGGCGCACTCATGCGCTGAGGGCGCAGCCCCGGGAGGGGTCCCGGGGCTGGGGCAGCACCATGCCGACATCGAGACTCGTTCTGCGACCCGGGGGAGACCAGGATGAACGAACCGACGCATGCCCTGCCCGACATGCCGGAGCCCACGCCTCCCGAGGACCGGACGCACGACCCGCTGGCCGTCGCCCTCGGCAACGCCTCCCTTCTCGGCGTCGGTTACCTGATGCTGCGGCGGCGCAGATTCGCAGTCGCCGCAGCGGTCGTCACCGTCGTGCTCGTCTCCCGGCTCGTTTCGACCGCCCGGCCGGCGTACGAGATCGCCTTGCTCGTGTGGTGGGTCGCGGTCATCGCCCACGGATGGTTCCTGGCGCGCAGAGGCGGCAGCGGGGTCGCCTCGCGCGGTCAGCGCGTGGTCGCCCTCTGCATCACGCTGTCGGTGGTGCTGGCCGTGACGCTGCTGCGATTCGACGCGTCCAGGATCGAGGAGAGCGTCACCGAGGCCCGCGAAAGCGGAGACTGCGCCGGGGTGTCGAGCGCCCAGGACAGGGTGTGGTTCGGGCATCGCGTCGCCGACGCCCCGCTGTCCGCCCAGGGCGACGAGAGCGTAGAGGCATGCGACCGGCTGCGGTCGGCCCGGACGGAACTGAACACCGCGCTGACCGGGAACACCGATGCCCTGGACGAGGGCTTCGGCACACTCGCCTCCGTCCTCGCCGAACCCGGCAACGAGAAGACGGTCGAGACGACCCTGACCGGATTCCTCGGGGGCCTGCCCGCCAAGGACCCCTGCACCACCGTCACCGTCACCGAATGGCTCCGCGACCGGAAGCGCAGCGACGACGTACTGGACCGGTCCGCCGACACGGCACGGCGAACCGCACCCGCCGCGCTCGTCGGATGCGGCGACGAGCTGATGGCGGACAGCAGCTGGCAGGACGCCCGTGCGCACTACGAGCGGCTGCTGGAGCGCTACCCCGGCGACGACCTGGCGGACAAGGCCAGGAAGGGCGCCCGGAAGGCCACCCAGAGCATCGAGTTGGCCAACGTGCGCAGCCTGCTCGCACCGGGCTCCGGAACCCAGCCCGAGTACTGCTCCCATCCGGCGAAGTACAGCGGCGCCAAGCCCATGGGCAAGGGCACCAACCGCGCGCTGTTCCACACCGGCAACACATACGGCGACGACTACTCCGACAAGCTCCCCGGCTCCTGGAAGGCCGCCGACGCGGCCGACGCCGTCCTGGTGGTCTGCATGGGCGAGGACACCTTCGGCACGTCCGTCCGCACCTGCCCGTACCAGGGCCGGTCCTCCGGGTCCACCACCTACGTGACCTTCCACAAGATCGCGATCCCGGTGAAGGTCTACGAGGTGCGCACCGGCAAACTCGTCGCCAAGCGCAAGATCCAGATCAACGGGTCGAGTTGCCCCGCCCTCATCACGTACTTCACCGCCGGCGAATCCGACTCGGGCCCGCCGTCGACCAGGTACGTCAGCGAGTCGAAGTCCGACGTGCGCTCCGCGTTCCGGCCGCTGGTCGTCCGCTGAGCGGCAGCCCGGCCGGGCGAGGGCCGAGTAGAGGGAGGCAGGGAGTCAGCTCTTGGGGAAGAACTCCAGCACCGCCTTGCCACCCTTCAGGGACTTCACGTGGAAGCCGAGCCTGTTCAGCCCGCCGGTGCCGCCCTCACCGACCGAGGTGCTCAGGAACACGCCGGAACCGGAGGACTGGAGCATCACGGCGTCCTCCGTGACCTTCGTGACCCGGAGGTTGCTGACCCCGAACCGGCTGTCGACCTTGATGGTCATGGGCTTCGACACGGTGATCTCACACCGCCCGTCGAAGCAGGCGTCGGCATCGGTGCCGCCGCCGGGGGCGTCCGACGTGGCCGGTCCACTCGGGGACGGGGACAGGGGCGGGGACGGTGAGCTGGACGGCGACGCCGACTGCGAGGACGGCCGTGCCGACTCCGACGGTGTACGCGTGGAAGACGACTCCACCCCCTCCCCGGCGCCGTCGTCCCGGCCGCCATCGCCACCCCCTCCGCAGCCGGTGAGGACCACCATCAGGGCCAGCACCCCCGCGACTCCGACCCGGCCCCTGCCCGTGCTCATCCGTTCACCCTTCGACGCGTATCAACTCGTACGCCCACCACGGCCGTTGAGCGCCGAGCTCCGAGCGAGGGGGCATCCCACTCCTACTTATACGGACCAGCCTTGGGGAGGGGTCCCGGAGAGGGTGCGGACCCTGAGGAATACACCTGTTGGTGAACCGACACCCCTGACAACCCAGACCCCGACGAACCGAGGAGTCCAGCGATGCCCCTCTCCGCCAGCCTGGCGCGCGGTGTCGCGCCGGCCGCCCCCGGCACCCTGCATGCCCGTACGGTCACCGGCGACCTCAGTGCTCCGCCCCGGCAGGGCCTGACGGTCCGCTTCGGGCGCGGTGAGAAGCCGGACGTCGACCTGGGCGTCGGCCTGGACGACCTGCGGGTGAGCCGGCGGCACGGCGAACTGACGTACCTCCAGGGGCAGTGGTGGCTGCGCAACACCGGGCAGCAGCTCGTCCGGCTGCCCCGCGGCCGGATGATGCACCTCAGCACCGAGCCGCTCCCGCTCACCACCGGCTACACCCCGCTGTTCGTCAAGGGCTCCGGCTACCGGGAGCACCTCGTCGAGCTGTACGTGGCGGGCCACGACGACCAGGGCCCGGTGTCCCGACGCCGCGCCGAGACCGTACGGCCGGAGACCTGGGCGCTCGACGACGACGAACGGCTGCTGCTCGTCGTGCTCGGTCAGCGGTACCTCCTGTACGAGGAGGACCCGAGACCCCTGACGTACGCGATGGCCGCCAAGCAGCTCATCTACCTTCATCCGGACGGCAATTGGAACGAGCGCAGGATCGAGTACCGGATCGAGGCCGTACGCAGGCGACTGCACCGCACCGGATTCCGGTATCCGCTGATGCACGACAAGTCGGAGGGCCGTCCCAACGACAACGGTCTGCTGCACAACCTGCTCAAGGGGCTGGTGGAGTCCACGACGCTCGTACCGCCGGACCTGGACCTGATGGAGGACAACACGGCCTGGCCGGACCCCGAGCAGCGGGGGTGACGTGCGGGGACTCGGCCCGGGTCCTCCGCAGGTCATTGCGTGCGCAGTGCGGCAGCGGCCGCGGCGGCGAGGTCGGTCACCATCGTGCAGAGCTCGTCCGTGGGCCGTTCGCCGCCGACGCGCAGGCGCAGCATCTCGGCGGCCGTCTCGGTGTCCTGGCCGCTGTACTCGCGGTACTCGACGAAGACCGTGCACGTCCTCTCGCCGTTGCCCTCCGGTACGACCAAGGCGTCGTAACCGCTGAGTCTGACAGGGGCGCCGTCCGCCGTGGACCTGGGCTCGTCGCGGAAGAAGCCCACCTCCGCCTCCAGATCGTCGACGCGGCTCTGCCACTCGCAGCTCCAGTCCGCGACGCCGACCTTCGGCACGTCGAACCTGACTCCGGGAACGACGGACAGCGCCTCGGCGTCGAGCAGTTCGCAGGCGTTCGCCCAGACCAGTGAGGCGGCCGGGTAGGCAGGGGAACGGCGGGGGACCGGGCCCTGGTTGAGGACCTCGGCCGTGCTCCGGGCGGCCACGTCGGCGACCGCGCACAGCGTCGCGTTGCCGCCGGCCACAGAGCCGTCACCCATGTTGACGCGGATGCCGACAGTCATGCCGCCGGTGTCGCCATCGGGATGACGGTCGGGATCGCCGACGGGCGTCAGCAGCAGTCCGCACTCGTCGTCCTCCGGCGGCGCCTCCGTGATGTCGATCGCCCCGATGGTTCTGACGGGCTCCGACGACTCGGGCGGCGAGCCCGCCCGAAGCTGGATCGACACGTCGATCCGGGTCTCGTCGTCGGGGTGGACGAGTACGTCGCAGCGGTCGAAGTTCCCGTAGTCCACGTCCAGTTCGGCCTCACCGAACCGGCCGAGAGCACCGGTGTCGGCCAGGGCACACAGGTCGGCGGTGTGCGGATCGCCGATCAGGGCGCGGGGTTCGCCCTTCGTGCCCTCCGCGCCCTTTGAGGCGTTGTCCTTGAGCCGACTCTGGCCGGATCCGGAGGTTGCTCGTCCGTCATGGCCGCCGTCGGGGACGACGGCGAGCCCCAAGGCCAGCGCGGCGCACACGCCGAGGGCCGCCGCGATCAGCGACCGACGCCGACGCCATCGCGGCCGCCCGGCGGGCTTTCCCACCAAACCATCCGCACCGTCCAAACCATCCGCACCGTCCTGACCATCCGAGCCGCCCAAGTCGTCCGGACTGTCAGGGGTATCGATGGACTCCAGGAGCTGCCTGACCTCGGCGGCGTCGGGGCGTTGCCGCGGATCGCGTCGCAGCATGGCGGAGAGCACGGGATACAGGGGTCCCACGGCCGCGGCGTCCATCTCGACGACGCCCTGCTCGGCCTTCCAGTACCTGAGGCGTTCGCCGTCCTCCCCGTTCCCTGCCTCCCCCTCCTCGCCCGCCTCCCGGTGGTCGTCGCCCTCCCCGGGCTCGCCGCCGCGTGGAGGCGAGCCGGTGACCAGCGCGTAGAGAGTCGTGGCCAGGCAGAACACGTCCGAGGCGGGTCGGGGGACGTTCCCCCGGGCCAGTTCGGGGGCGGCGTAGTCCGGAGTGAAGCTGAAGGGGCCGTTGGCCGTGATGGTCTCGGTGCCGCCGATCCGGTACGCGGCGCCGAAGTCCAGCAGCTTCGCGGTACCCCGCCGGGTGAGGCCGATGTTGGCGGGCTTGACGTCGCAGTGGACGATGCCCGCCTCGTGCAACGCGGCCAACGCGTCCGCGAGTTGGGCACCGATGCGGGCCGCCCGTAAGGGAGACATCGGCGGCTGTCGGTCCAGGCTGCCGCCGGACACGTACTCCGTGATGAACCAGTACGTCTCCGCGCTCTCCTCGTCCTGAGGCACGGTCACCACGTCGAGCAGGGTCACCACGTGGGGATGGTCGCGGAACCTGGCCATGGCACGCGGCTCGCCCAACAGCCGCCGTACCGCGGTCTCGTGGTCGCCGTCGATCCGCTCCGGTTTCAGGGCGACGTCCTGCCCGACCACCGTGTCGTGGGCCAGCCACACATCGCCGCTCCGCCCCGCGCCGATGACCTCCTTGAGGACATAGCGGCCGGTCAACCGCTCTCCGGAACGCACAGTTCCCCCCTCACCCCGAGTCCCCGACGCACGCGGCCGCGGGGCCGCACACGTGAATCGAACCTACTGCGTGTGGCGATCAGTACGCAGAGTCTGCGCGGAGCCTGCATCAGACGTCCGCATGCGTAGAGGTTGTGGGGCCGGCGGAGAGGTCCCGGAACGAGAACGTCCGGGCCGGCCTGTGCAGGCCGGCCCGGACGGTCACCATGAACTGATCAGACGAGGTCGAACCGGTCGAGGTCCATGACCTTGGCCCACGCCGCGACGAAGTCGTTCACGAACTTCTCCTTCGCGTCGTCGGCCGCGTAGACCTCCGCGAGCGCGCGCAGCTCGGAGTTCGAGCCGAAGACGAGGTCGGCACGGGTGCCGGTCCACTTGACGTCGCCCGTGGCGTCGTCGCGGGCCTCGAAGGTGGTCGCGTCCTCGGACGTCGCCGTCCACGTCGTGCCCAGGTCGAGCAGGTTGACGTAGAAGTCGTTCGTCAGCTTGCCGGGGGTCGCGGTGAGGACACCGAGCGACGACTGCTGGTGGTTGGCGCCCAGGACGCGCAGGCCACCGACGAGGACCGTCAGCTCGGGGCCGCTGAGGGTCAGCAGGTTCGCACGGTCGAGCAGCAGGTACTCGGCCGGCAGGCGGTTGCCCTTGCCGAGGTAGTTGCGGAACCCGTCGGCGGTCGGCTCAAGGGCGGCGAAGGACTCCGCGTCGGTGTGCTCCTCCGTGGCGTCGACACGGCCCGGGGTGAAGGGCACCGTGACGTCGTGACCGGCGTCCTTGGCGGCCTTCTCGACGGCCGCGCTGCCGCCGAGCACGATCAGGTCGGCCAGCGAGACCTTCTTGGCGCCGGAGTTGAACTCCGCCTGGATGCCCTCCAGGACACGCAGCACCTGGGCGAGCTGGTCGGGGTCGTTGGCGTCCCAGCCGCGCTGCGGCTCCAGACGGACGCGCGCGCCGTTGGCGCCGCCGCGCTTGTCGCTGCCGCGGAACGTCGAGGCCGAGGCCCAGGCGGCCGAGACCAGCTGCGAGACGGTCAGCTCCGAGTCGAGGATCTTCGCCTTGAGGGCGGTGACGTCCTCGGCGCCGATGACCTCGCCCTCCGCCTCCGGCAGCGGGTCCTGCCACAGCAGGGTCTCCGCCGGGACCTCCGGGCCGAGGTAGAGCGACTTCGGGCCCATGTCACGGTGGGTCAGCTTGTACCAGGCGCGGGCGAAGGCGTCCGCGAACTCCGCCGGGTTCTCGTGGAAGCGGCGGGAGATGGGCTCGTAGATCGGGTCGAAGCGCAGCGACAGGTCCGTCGTGAGCATCGACGGGGCGATCTTCTTCGAGGAGTCGTGGGCGGCCGGGACGGTGCCCTCGCCCGCGCCGTCCTTCGGCTTCCACTGGTTGGCGCCGGCGGGGCTCTGCGTGAGCTCCCACTCGTAGCCGAAGAGGTTGTCGAAGAAGCCGTTGCTCCACTGGGTGGGCGTGGTGGTCCAGGTGACCTCCAGGCCGGACGTGATGGCGTCCGCGCCCTTGCCGGTGCCGAAGGAGTTCTTCCAGCCGAAGCCCTGCTGCTCGATCGGGGCGGCCTCGGGGTCGTCGCCGACGTGGTCCGCCGGGCCCGCGCCGTGGGTCTTGCCGAAGGTGTGACCGCCCGCGATCAGGGCGACCGTCTCCTCGTCGTTCATCGCCATCCGGCGGAAGGTCTCACGGATGTCGCGGGCCGCGGCGATCGGGTCCGGGTTGCCGTTGGGGCCCTCGGGGTTGACGTAGATGAGGCCCATCTGGACGGCGCCGAGCGGGCTCTCCAGCTCACGGTCGCCGGTGTAGCGCTGGTCGTCGAGCCAGGTGGTCTCGGGACCCCAGTACACGTCCTCCTCGGACTCCCAGACGTCCGCACGGCCGCCGGCGAAGCCGAAGGTCTCGAAGCCCATCTGCTCAAGCGCGACGTTGCCGGTCAGGATCATGAGGTCGGCCCAGGAGAGGCTCTGGCCGTACTTCTTCTTCACCGGCCACAGCAGACGGCGGGCCTTGTCGAGGTTGCCGTTGTCCGGCCAGCTGTTCAGGGGAGCGAACCGCTGCTGACCGGCACCGGCGCCGCCGCGGCCGTCGCTGATGCGGTAGGTGCCCGCGCTGTGCCACGCCATACGGATCATGAAGGGGCCGTAGTTGCCGAAGTCGGCCGGCCACCAGTCCTGCGAGGTGGTCAGTACCTCGGCGATGTCCTGTTTAACGGCCGCGAGGTCGAGGTTCTTGAACGCCTCGGCGTAGTCGAACTCCTCCCCGAGCGGGTTGGCCACGGCGGGGTTCTTGGCAAGGATCTTCAGGTTGAGCCGCTCCGGCCACCACTGGCGGTTTCCGCCGCCCTGGGTCGGGTGCGGCGCGCGCTCGTGTGCGACCGGGCAGCCTCCCGCCTCCGAGGGCTTCGGGTCAGTGACGATCGCATCATGGTTCTCAGTCATGAGAGTCCTTCCGAACTGGGTGTATCACGGTGCTCAGGAACTGCGGCTGGTGGAACAGGCGGGGCACAGGCCCCAGTAGATGACTTCGGCCTCGTCGACCGCGAAGCCGCGGTCGTCGGACGCGGTCAGGCAGGGGGCGTGGCCGACCGCGCAGTCGACGTCGGCGACGACGCCGCACGAACGGCACACGAGGTGGTGGTGGTTGTCCCCGACGCGTCCCTCGAACCGGGCCGGGCTGCCGGGCGGTTCGAGGCGGCGTATGAGTCCCGCCGCGGTGAGTGCGTGGAGGGCCTCGTACACGGCTTGGAGGGAGATGTGGCCCACGCGGTCGCGTACCCCGGAGGCGATCGCCTCGACTCCGAGGTGGTCGCCGCTGCGGACGGTTTCGAGCAGTGCGACGCGGGCGGCCGTCACCCGCAGGCCGACACCGCGCAGCTCCTCGGCGGTGGTCGGAGTACGAGGTGTGGTCATGGCGCCAAACCTAGCGCCCTAAACACGAATAGTTCAAGAAAGCGAAGGTTCCAAGTTAGGTAAGTCCCGCCGAACGGATCGTCGGGCCCGTCACCACCTTGACGGGTGATGAAAACTCCTGCGATCATCATCACCTGTTCGACAGGTGACGCGAACGGGCCGGGTGACGCCGCCCTCGCCACGATCGAGCCCGGAACGAACCCGGATCGACCTCAGGAGGACGAGATGGTGCATCAGGAGAACGCTCCGGACACCGCCCAGGTCGCACGCCGTACGCGATTCGGCACCTTGCCGGAGCGCGTCAGCCTGGCGGACATGGTCGAGGAGAAGCCGGCGACCGTGCCCGACCCGGCGAGGGACACGTACAACTCCGACGAATGGCTGGTCCGTACGTGTCTGTGAGTCCGGGCGACCGCGCGGCGGGCCTCGACGTCGGCGACGTACGCTTGCTCATACCTCCGAGGGGAAGCGGATCATGACCACACCGCGGGACCTGTTGATCGTCGCCATGGATGGGGAATCCGGCCGCCCTGCGGACCGGGGCAGCCTGTCCCTCGCGCTCGCCGGGGCCGAGGTCGTCGACCTCCTCGGTGTCCGGGCCGTCGCCCTGGACGGCGACCGCGTCGTGCCCGGCGACCTGCACGCCCTGGACGACCCCCTGCTGCGTGAGGCCGCGTCGTCGCTCGTCCGCCAGGCGCCGTACGAGTCGGTGGAGGACTGGCTGTGGCGCCGGGGCCGTGACCTGTCATCGGCCTATCTGGCCGCCTTCGAGACCGAGGGCCAGCTCACCCGGCAACGCCGCCGTCTGGTGTCCTTCCGGGCAGGTGAGGTGGCGCTCGTCGATTCCCCCGCCCGCCGCGGGGCCGTCGATCGCTGGGAGTCGCACGAGCCCGTTCTGGTCGCTCTCGCGACGGCCGCCGGGCTGTACGGCGAGCCGCTCGACGAGACTGGGGCCGCCGAGGACTCCCCGACCACGCCGGACACCCCGGACATCGCTGACGACGAGGTGGCGACGGTACTGGCAGCCGTCAACGACGCGGTGATGGAACTGGAAGCCGTTCGTCAGCGCCGCTCCATCGAGGACGCGGCCTTCGACAACGTCTGGCGCGGCCTGTGACACGAGCCCGGGCCGGAGCGCCCGTGGGCGACCGGTTCACGGGGTACCGGTTCACGGGTAAATAGTCGATCGGTCGTATATTGGTCGTATGGGACGGACCAGCAACGCCAGGGAGAAGATCCTCACCGCCGCACAGTCACTCATCGGGCAGCGGGGTTACTCGGCCCTCGGCACCGCCGAGATCTGCAAGGTCGCGGGCGTGCCGAAGGGCAGCTTCTACTACTTCTTCGAGACCAAGGAAGCGCTCGCCCTGGCTGTTCTCGACGAGCACTGGGAGACTCAGCGCGGCGACTGGAGCCGCATCCTGCGCGGCGGCGGTGAGCCGCTCCAGCGGCTGCGTCAGCTGTTCGAGGAGACCGAGGCGGGCCAGCGTGCCGGTCAGCAGAGCTGCGGCACCGTCTCGGGGTGTCTGTTCGGGAATCTGACACTGGAACTGAGCAACCAGACCGAGGCCGTTCGTTCGCGTCTGCAAGGAATCTTCGACGCGCAGGTCGGCATGGTCGAGGAGGTCGTCGTCGAGGCCGCGGAGCGGGGCGAGATCGCCATCGGCGACCCCCGCGAGGCCGCCCGGTCCGTCGTCGCGCAACTCGAAGGCCAGGTGCTCTTCGCCAAGCTCTACAACGACCCTCAGCGCCTCGACGTCCTGTGGAGGAACTGCCTCGCCATCCTCGGGGCCCGGCTGCCGGCGGCATAGGCCGCGGGTGCTTCCTGCCGGTACGAGAACCTTGGCACCCCCGTGTGTCAGCGAGCCGCGGTTGTCCGTGCCCGCTTCTTGCGGGCGCGGTAGGCCGCGGCCTTGACCTTGTTCCCGCACGACTCCATGCCGCACCACTGCCGGCGCACACCGCGCGACCGGTCGATGTAGACGCGGGTGCATTCGGGGTTGCCGCATTCCTTCAGCAGCGGAACGTCGGGTCCGGCGAGGACTTCGACCGCCTGGCGTGCCACGGCGGCCAGCGCCTCTTCGGGCGTCGCGGCCGTCCATCGCCCCGTCGCGGTGAGCTGGGGCGCCGCGGAGGGCTTGCGGGCCGCGCCGTTCACCGTGGCGAGCGCCGCTTCGTCGTAGGCCTCGCCGAGCCGCCGGGCCGTGATCAGGCCGTAGACGGCCTCCCGTACGGCGATCGCCTGCTCGACGTCGGCCTCCCGGCTGGGGGAGACGGTGTCGACGACTCCGGACTCGACGTACCAGGCGTCGAGTCGGTCCGGTGACACGAGCGTCTCGAACCGGAGCGTGCGGCGGGCTCGGAGCGTGGCCGCGAAGTCGAGCGCGGGGTTCCCGCAGAAGAAGGCATGATCCAGATTCACGTCACCATTTTGACCGGTGACACTGGGGCAGGGCAAGGGAGGCAGAGCAAGGGAGACGGGCAAGAGAGGCGGGCAAGGGCCCTCACTGATCAGGCCGGTGATGGCCTGGCGGCCGCTGCTTCTTCGGGATCTGTTGCTCGAACCAGACGACCTTGCCCGTGCTGAGCCTCGTCGCGCCCCAGCGCTGCGCGAGCTGGTCGACGAGGAAGAGGCCCCGGCCGCCCTCGTCGCCCGGCTGCGCCTGCCGCATCCGGGGCACCTGGGACGAGTCGTCGGTCACCTCGCAGCGCAGGACGTCGGTGCGCAGCAGCCGCAGCGCGATGGGCCGTGAGGCGAAACGGACGGCGTTCGTCACGACCTCGCTGACCATGAGTTCCGTCGAGTCGAGCAGCGATTCCAGGTCCCAGCGGCGAAGTGCCCGGCGGGTCAGACGGCGGGCCTGTCCGGCGGTCAGCGGGTGGGGGTCCAGGTGCCAGTACCCCACGCTGTCCGGAGGGAAGCCCTCGAACCGGGCGGTGAGCAGCGCGATGTCGTCGTCCCGGGAGCCCGGCACCATGACGCCCAGGATGTGGTCGCAGAGCAGTTCGAGGGAGGGCGCGGAGCGTCCCCCAGCCGCGGCTCGGAGGCTGCTGCGCAGCGCCTCGACTCCTGTTCCCACGTCCGTCTCGCGCGACTCGACGAGGCCGTCGGTGTAGAGCAGAAGGGTCGCTCCGGTGGGCGCGTGCATCTCCACGGACTCGAAGTCGACCCCGCCGACACCGATGGGGGCGGCCGGTGGGACGCGCAGGACCTCGCCGTGGCCGTCCGGGTGCAGGAGCACCGCGGGCGGGTGGCCGGCGTTCGCCATGAGCAACCGGTGCGAGATCGGGTCGTAGATCGCGTAGAGACAGGTGGCGATGTGGTCGCTGCCGAGGCGCTGGGCCTGCTCGTCCAGGTGGTGCAGGACCTCGTCCGGAGGCAGGTCGAGCCCGGCGAGGGTCTGCACGATGGTGCGCAGCTGGCCCATGATCGCGGCGGAGGTCATGGAATGCCCCATGACGTCCCCGACGATCAGCGCGACGCGGTTGCCGGGCAGGGGGATCGCGTCGTACCAGTCGCCCCCGACCTGGGCGGTCTTCGAGGCGGGCAGATAGCGACTGGCCAGCCGGATTCCGGTGGGCTCGGGCAGTGACGACGGGAGCATGGTGTGCTGCAACGTGTCCGCGACGGAGGCCTCGTGTCCGTACATCACCGCCTTCTGTACGCCGATGGCGGTGTGCGTCGCGAGCTGTGAGGCCACGAGCAGGTCGTCACGGGTGAAGGGGGACCGGTCGGGCCGACGCAGGAGGACGACCGTCCCCATGACGTGCCGACGGCCGTGCAGCGGGGCGATGATCAGCCTGCGCCCCGGCGGAATCGCCTCCGGCACCCTCGCCAGGGGCCCGAGCAGTTCGGCCACCGCGGGCGCGATGCCCGGCGCGTCACCGAAGGCGGGCCGTCCGGCCAGCAGCAGCTTCGAGAGCCGGCCGGCGACGTCCGGCCGTACGCGCTCGGCGATGTCCGAGTGCAGGGGATGGGTCTTGAGCTGGGGCGACCGAGAGGTGACGGATGCTTCCGGCTTCCTGCTGACGCTGTGCAGCTGCAGGACGACGGGCGCGGCCGACTTCTCGTCCCCGACGGGGAGCGGATCGTGCAGATGGACGATGATCGCGTCCGCGAAGGCGGGGACGGCCGCCCGCCGCAGTTCGCGGAGCGTCTCGTCGAGATCCATCCCCCGGGCGATCCGCCGGGTCGCCACGTCCAGGTACTGGAGTCGGTCGGTCTGTGCTCCTCCACTGTCGAGGTCCGGGTCCGGGTCCGGGTCCGGGGAGTTGTCCGGCCCAGGACCCTGCGAGCCACGGCCCCCGGCACGGAAGCCGTGCGGAGGGGGCGGCTGGGGGGTCCGGGTGACCCGCGGGCCCTTGGGGGTGGGGTGCTCCGTCACGCGTTTCGTCCCGTCGATGGGCCGCGGTCCGCGGTGAAGGGTCGTGCCTGTTCAGTCGCGCCGTCGGCAGCAGAGGAAGACCTGCTCCTCGGGCGGGACGTCGGCGACTGCCGGCGCGTAGGTGTAGGAGGCCTCCTTGACGATCTCGAAGCCACCGGCCTCGATGACCTTGTGCAGGTCCTCCAGCACGTAGCCGGAAACCCGGATCGTGTTGCCGAGGAAGGGGATGGCGTAGTTGTCCACATCGGCCTCGACCATCGAGAGGACGAACAGGCCACCGGGAACCAGCAGGTGGCGGATCGTCTGCAGCGCGAGGGGAATCTCCACGCGGGGCAGCATCAGCAAGGAGAAGAACGCCGCGACGGCGTCGAAACGGCCGAGGTCGTGCGGGCCGCCGGGGCGCAGGTCGGCGATGTCCAGCTGGTGGAACGTCGCCGCGGGAACGTACTCCCTGGCGAGCTGCACCATCCGGCGCGACAGGTCGACGCCCACCACCTCGAAGCCGGCGTCCGTCATCTGGCGCGTGGTCGGCACTCCGGTGCCGCAGCCGAGATCGAGCACACGCGAACCCGCCGGCAGTGAGTCGATCAGCCATTCTCCGGCGGAAAGCTGGCCCTCCTTGTGCGGGAAGGCCTCGTCGTAGCGGTCGCCGATGGCGTCAAAGGCTTCGGCCTGACCGCTGCGGTCAAACCGAATGCTCTCGTAGTCAGCGCCATTGCTCATCTTGGTCACGAAAGCAGCCTTTCGTAGCTCAAATTGAATTATTCCACAATCGCATGATCGGCGGCCGCGGGTGAATCCAGGTGTTCACGGACCGGGAGCCGCGCCGCCCCGATCGTGCTCGGGTCTTGCCCGGTCGGCGGAAACACGTCACACTGATACCGAACGAATGGTCGGTTGGGAAGCTGGTATCGATGACCACGACACACTCCACCGAGGTGCCGCCCCAGGAGTTGCAGCAGCAGTTCGACGCGACGATCGCGCGGGACCAGCGGGTCGAGCCGCGCGACTGGATGCCGGACGGCTACCGCAAGACGCTCGTGCGGCAGATCGCGCAGCACGCGCACTCGGAGATCATCGGCATGCAGCCGGAGGGCGAGTGGATCACGCGCGCGCCCTCGCTGCGCCGCAAGGCCATCCTGTTCGCGAAGGTCCAGGACGAGGCCGGCCACGGGCTGTATCTGTACTCGGCGGCGGAGACCCTCGGCGCCGACCGCGCTGACCTGACCGAGCGGCTGATCGAGGGGCGCCAGAAGTACTCGTCGATCTTCAACTACCCCACGCCGACCTTCGCCGACGTCGGCGTCATCGGCTGGTTCGTGGACGGCGCCGCGATCTGCAACCAGGTCCCGCTGTGCAGGAGTTCGTACGGGCCCTACGCGCGCGCGATGGTGCGGATCTGCAAGGAGGAGTCGTTCCACCAGCGGCAGGGCTACGAGCTGTTGATGACGATGATGCGCGGCACCGAGGCTCAGCGGACCATGGTCCAGGACTCGGTGAACCGCTGGTGGTGGCCGTCGCTCATGATGTTCGGCCCGCCCGACGGCGACTCGCCCAACTCGGCGGCGTCGATGGCCTGGAAGATCAAGCGGCACAGCAACGACGAGCTGCGTCAGCGGTTCGTCGACATGACGGTCCCGCAGGCCGAGAAGCTCGGCGTCACACTGCCGGACCCGGAGCTGCGCTGGAACGAGGAGCGCGGCAGCCACGACTTCGGCACCCCCGACTGGGCGGAGCTGAAACAGGTGATCTCCGGCGGCGGGCCGTGCAACGCCGAGCGGGTGGAGCGCCGCCGCAGCGCCCACGAGGAAGGCGCCTGGGTGCGTGAGGCGGCCACGGCCCACGCGGCCAAGCAGGCGGCACGCGCGCGTGAAGGAGCGACGGCATGAGCGACATCACCCCGGGCACCCCCCAGGGGTCCGGCAAGGGCGACTGGCCGCTGTACGAGGTGTTCGTGCGCGGCAAGCGAGGGCTGAACCACGTCCATGTGGGCTCGCTGCACGCAGCCGACGACGCCATGGCGCTCACCCACGCCCGCGACCTCTACACCCGGCGCAACGAGGGCGTCTCGATCTGGGTGGTGCGCTCGGAGCACATCGCGGCGTCCACACGCGACGAGAAGGACCCGTTCTTCGCGCCGAGCGCCGACAAGGTCTACCGCCACCCGACCTTCTACGACATCCCCGACGACGTCCCGCACATCTGAGGAGCAGGGCATGAGTGACGACCACGTCTACATGACCCTCGCCGAGGGACACGAGGACGACGCCCGCTGGGCGTACGGCACCGGCTTCGAGGACCCGCTGCACGGCGTGGACACCACCGTGCCCGAGGGCGTCGACGCAGGCCGGCTGGCCGCCGACTGCGTGGCACTCGCGGACGACGCCCTGGTCTCCGCACAGCGGCTCGCCGAGTGGACCACCCGCGCCCCGGAGCTGGAGGAGGAGGTCGCGCTGGCCAACATCGGCCTCGACCTCCTCGGCCAGGCCCGCCTGCTGTACGCACGTGCCGGGCAGGTCGACGGCACCGGACGCGACGAGGACGCGTACGCCTACCTCCGGGACGCGGAGGACTTCGGGAACGTCCGCCTGGCCGAACTCCCGGGCGGGGACTTCGCGTTCTCGATCGTGCGGCTGCTGGTCCTGTCCAGCTGGCGCCTCGCGCACTTCGGGGAGCTCTCGTCGCACTCCGACCCCGTCCTCGCGGCCATCGCCGCCAAGGGCGTCAAGGAGCTGACGTACCACCGGCAGTACGCGGCCGAGTGGGCGGTCCGCCTCGGTGACGGCACGGACGAGTCGCGCCGCCGGACTCGTACGGCCATGGAGCAAGTGGCCCCGTACCTCGGCGAGCTGTTTACGGCGTACGACGTCCGGGACGAGGTGGTCGCCGTGCTGCGGCAGGTCACCGAGGCGGCCGGGCTGCCCATGCCGGTGTACCGGCCGCTGCCCGGCGCAGGGCGCGGCGGGGAGCACACCGAGCATCTCGCGCCGCTGCTGGCCGAGTTGCAGAGCGTGGCCCGTGCACATCCGGGGGCGACATGGTGACCGTACTGACGGACGTGCGGCATGCCCGGCACATCGCCGAGCAGGTGCCGGACCCCGAACTGCCCATGCTGACCCTGGCCGACCTCGGCGTTCTGCGAGCCGTCGAGGTGACCGGGGACGGGACAGTGGTCGCGAGTCTCACGCCGACCTACTCCGGCTGCCCGGCGATGGCCGAGATGCGCGCGGACGTGGCGGCACGGCTGCGCGGCGCGGGATACACGCGCGTGGAGATCCGTACGGTCCTGGACCCGCCGTGGACGAGTGACTGGATCACCCCGGAGGGCCGTCGCAAGCTCGCCGAGCACGGCATCGCGCCGCCGGGTGCCGCACCCCGCCACGCCGCCGGTCCCGTTCCGCTCGTGCTGTCGCCCACCCGGCGCACGGTGGACTGCCCCCGCTGCGGTTCGGCCGACACCGAGGAGACCTCCCGCTTCGCCGCCACGTCCTGCAAGGCGCTGTGGCGCTGCCTCGCCTGCCGCGAGCCGTTCGAGTACGTCAAGGAGATCTGATGGAAGGCCTGAGGGAAGAGCCGATGGGAGGCCTGAAGGACCCGGCCGCGCCGGCCGCCGCTTCCAGTCCTGCTACCCCTTCCCGTCCCGCTACTGCTTCCGGTCCCGCGTCCGGCACGGCGGTGCGTCCGCGTGTACGCACCCGACGTCCGGTCTTCCACACCCTGCGCGTCGCCTCCGTACAGCCGTTGTGCGAGGACGCGGCGGCCGTCAGCTTCGAGATCCCGGAGGAACTGGCCGAGGAGTTCGCCTTCGCGCCCGGGCAGTCGCTCACGCTGCGGCGCGAGATCGACGGACGGGACGAGCGGCGCTCGTACTCGATCTGCTCTCCGGCCGGTTCGGTGCCGCGCATCGGGGTGCGGGTGGTGCCGGGCGGCCTGTTCTCGGCGTGGCTCGTGCAGGACGTACATCCCGGCGACACCGTCGAGGTGATGGCGCCCACCGGCTTCTTCACGCCCGACCTCACCACGCCCGGCCATCACGTGCTGATCGCGGCGGGCTCCGGCATCACGCCGATGGTGTCCATCGCCGAGTCCGTGCTGGCCGCGGACTCCCGCTCCACCGTCACGCTCTTCTACGGCAACCGGCGCACCGGCACCGTGATGTTCGCCGACGAGCTGGCGGACCTCAAGGACCTGTACCCGGCCCGTTTCCAGCTCGCCCATGTGCTGTCGCGCGAGCCCCGGGAGGCCGAGGTGCTCTCGGGCCGCCTCGACGCCGAGCGGCTCTCCGCGCTCGTCGACGCCCTGGTCGATGTGAAGGGGGCCGACCACTGGTGGCTGTGCGGCCCGCACGGCATGGTCCGTGACGCGCAGGCGGTGCTCGCCGGTCTCGGAGTGCCCGGCGACCGCGTCCACCAGGAACTGTTCTACGCCGACGACGAGCCCGTACGGGAAGTGCGCCACGAGGAGGCCGCCACCGAGGGTGCCGTCAGCCAGGTGACCATCACCCTCGACGGGCGCTCCACGACCGCCGCCCTCGCCCGGGACCGGAGCGTTCTCGACGGCGCCCAGAAGACCCGCCCCGACCTGCCGTTCGCCTGCAAGGGCGGCGTCTGCGGCACCTGCCGGGCGCTGGTCACCGACGGCAAGGCCGACATGCGCCGCAACTTCGCCCTCGAAGCCGACGAGGTGGACGCGGGGTACGTTCTCACGTGCCAGTCGTATCCGGTCTCCGAGACGCTGACCGTCGACTACGACAGCTGAGTCGGCGGGAGCCGACTGACCAGGCGAGGGAATCGACCGGCCAGACACGGAAGTCGCCGGAACCGGCACAGGAGCCGATTCCTTCCCCTTTCATGCGCGCGGACCCCATAAAGCGGCCTTATGGGGTCATAGATCGGGCCCGACTACTGACTTAGGCATGCCTTAGTTTAGGCTCCGGGTGAGTACTCCTGATCGATCATCGCTCGAAGGGAACCTGAACATGTCTCGCCCCCTGCGGGTAGCCATAGTCGGAGCCGGCCCCGCCGGGATCTACGCCGCCGACGCGCTGTTGAAGTCCGCAGTGGCCGTCGAGCCCGGCGTGTCCATCGACCTCTTCGAGCGGATGCCGGCCCCGTTCGGCCTGATCCGCTACGGCGTCGCCCCCGACCACCCGCGCATCAAGGGCATCATCAACGCCCTGCACCAGGTGCTCGACAAGCCGCAGATCCGCCTCTTCGGCAACGTCGACTACCCGGGCGACATCAACCTGGACGACCTGCGTGCCTTCTACGACGCGGTGATCTTCTCCACGGGCGCCACGGCCGACCGGGCCCTCGACATACCCGGCATCGACCTCGACGGCTCGTACGGCGCGGCGGACTTCGTCTCCTGGTACGACGGGCACCCGGACGTGCCGCGGACCTGGCCGCTTGAGGCGGAGAAGGTCGCCGTCCTCGGTGTCGGCAACGTCGCGCTCGACGTGGCACGCATCCTCGCCAAGACCGCCGACGAACTGCTGCCGACCGAGATCCCGGCGAACGTGTACGACGGCATCAAGGCCAACAAGGCCCTTGAGGTGCATGTGTTCGGCCGCCGTGGCCCGGCGCAGGCGAAGTTCAGCCCGATGGAGCTGCGGGAGCTGGACCACTCCCCGAACATCGAGGTCATCGTCGACCCCGAGGACATCGACTACGACGACGGTTCGATCGCGACCCGGCGGGGCAACAAGCAGGCCGACATGGTCGCCAAGACCCTGGAGAACTGGGCCATCCGCGACGTCGGCGACCGGCCCCACAAGCTGTTCCTGCACTTCTTCGAGTCGCCGACCGAGATTCTTGGCGAGGACGGCAAGGTCGTCGGTCTGCGCACCGAGCGCACCACTCTCGACGGCACCGGCAACGTCAAGGGCACCGGCGAGTTCAAGGACTGGGACCTCGGCGCGGTGTACCGGGCCGTCGGCTACCTCTCCGACAAGCTGCCCAAGCTGCCCTGGGACGTCGAGACGGGCACTGTCCCGGACAAGGCCGGCCGCGTGATGCAGGAGACCGGCGAGCACCTGCAGTCGGCGTACGTCACCGGCTGGATCCGGCGCGGGCCCGTCGGCCTGATCGGCCACACCAAGGGTGACGCCAACGAGACGGTCGCCAGTCTGCTGGACGACCATGCCAACGGCCGTTTGCACACGCCTGTTTCGCCCGGTCCCGAGGCCGTGGACGCGTTCCTCGCCGAGCGGAACGTCCGCTTCACCACGTGGGACGGCTGGTACCGCCTGGACGCCGCAGAGAAGGCGCTGGGCGAGCCCCAGGGCCGCGAGCGCGTGAAGCTCGTCGAGCGCGAGGACATGCTCAGGGCGAGCGGCGCGTAACACCGACCGACCGCCACCGATTCAACGGCCATGTGGGGCCCCGTCGCTACGACGGGGCCCCACACGCGTCTGCCCGCGGCTCGGCCGCCTTGCTTTGTGAAACCGATCGGTTTACGCTCCTCAATCAAGGGAAACCGATCGGTTTCCAAGTGTTCGCGTGTTGAGTTCGGAGAGTGACATGACTGCGATCGAGGGTTCCGTCGTCCTGGTGACCGGCGGCAGCAGGGGGATCGGCAAGGCGCTGGTGGAAGGGCTTTTCGAGCGGGGCGCGAAGAAGGTGTACGCCACGGCCCGTGATCCCCGGACGGTCACGCACCCCCGGGCGGTCCCGCTGGCGCTGGAGGTCACCGACCCCGCGTCCGTCGCGGCGGCGGCCGAGCAGGCCGGCGACGTCACCATCCTGATCAACAACGCCGGGGTCGCCGTGAACGCGTCCTTCCTGGAGGCGCCGGTCGAGGACGTCCGCCGGGACTTCGAGACGAACTTCTACGGACCGCTGCTCACCGCGCGGGCGTTCGTCCCGGTCATCGAGCGCAACGGCGGCGGCCACATCCTGAACGTCCACTCCGTGCTGTCGTGGATCGGTCTCGCCGGCTCGTACAGCGCGTCCAAGGCCGCGGTCTGGTCCCAGACCAACTCCCTGCGGCTCGACCTCAAGCCGCGCGGGATCGGCGTCACCGGGCTCCACGTCGGATACGTCGACACGGACATGGCGGCGAAGATCGACGCCCCCAAGGCCTCGCCCGAGGATGTGGCCTCCCAGGCGCTCGACGGCATCGAGAGCGGAGCGTTCGAGGTGCTGGCCGACGATCTGTCCCGCCAGGTGAAGTCCGGGCTGTCCGCGGATCTCTCGGTGCTGTATCCGCAGCTCGTCGCCTAGCCTCAGCGGCCGTGTCGGCAGTAGACCGATCGGTTTTGGGGGCGCTCCCCGACGGAGGTAACCTCCGCTCATGGCCAGTACGGACAAGACATCCACGAGGGACCGGCTGCTCGACGCGGCCACGGAGCTCTTCTACCGCGACGGCGTCTCCATCGGCGTCGAGGCGCTGTGCCGGGCCGCCGGGGTGTCCAAGCGTTCGATGTACCAGCTCTACGCCAGCAAGGACGAGGTGCTCGCGGCGAGCCTGGAGCGGCGTGCGCCGGAGTACGCGCGGCAGTTGGACCTCGACCCCGACGACACCCGGCCGCCCCGTGCCCGGATCCTGCACATCTTCGAGTTGCTGGAGCAGGCCTCGACGAAGGACGACTACTGCGGCTGCCCGTTCCTGTCCGCCCTGGTCGAGCTGAAGGACCCCGAGCATCCGGCGAGGGCCGTCGCCCTGCGGGCCAAGGGCGCCCTGACCGAGGCCTTCCGCGTCGAGGCCGAGCGCGGCGGCGCCCGCGACCCCCAACTCCTCGCCCGCCAGCTCACCCTCGTCTTCGACGGAGCGAGCGCCCGCGCCGGAGCAAGGGCAGAAACCCTGGCAGGCCTGACCACAACAACGGCAACGGCCCTGCTGGACGCGGCGGGCGTCGCATAGAGGGAGGGCACGCGCCCTCCAGGGGCGCGGGGAACGGCGCGCTGAGCCACAGCAGACCGGCGGCTGAAGCACTTCCGTGCGCCCCCCCAGCGGCGCGGGGAACGGCGCGCTCAGCTACAGCAGACCGGCGGCTGAAGCACTTCCGTGCGCCCCCCAGGGGCACGGGGAACGGCACGCTCAGCCACACCAACCCGCAGCCGCAAGACTTCCCCGCGCCCTCCAGGGGCGCGGGGAACTGCGCGCCCGGCCACAGCCGGCCCGCAGCCGCCAAACTCACCTACGCCTCCCTGCTTCCCCGCCTCACCGGCGGAGCCGCCCCCAGCCGCCAAACTCACCTACCCCTCCCCGCCCAACCGGCGGAGCCACTCGTACGCGGCCCGGGCCGTGAACTCGGCCTGCCCGCCTCGCATCAGCAACCCCACCGTGGCGAAGGCCGGATCGTCGGCCTGCCCCGCGACGTATGGGACCGCGATGCACCGCATCCCGGCCGCGTGTGCCGCGGCGGCCCCGGGCGCGGCGTCCTCAAGGACCACGCAGTCCCCGGGAACCACCCCGAGCCGCCGCGCCGCCTCCAGGAAGACATCGGGAGCGGGCTTGCCGGAGGCGACCTCCTCCGCCGAGACGACCGTCCGCAGATACGCGGACAGCCCCGTGCCGGCCAGGATCGCCTCGATGGCCTCGCGAGAGGACCCCGAGGCCACGGCCATCGGCACACCCTCCCCGGCCAGCAGTTCCACGAACTTCCGCATCTCCGGGTAGACCGGGGTGGACGCGCGGGCCAGCTCCAGATAGCGCCGGTTCTTGTCCGCGAGGAGCACGTCGAGCGGGGCGTCCAGGGCGTACCGCTCCTTCCAGAGCGCGATCGTCTCCTGCGTGCTGATGCCGACGTACCGCTCGTGGTCGGCCCAGGTGAAGTCCGTGACGCCCTGCCCGGCGAGCGTCTGCCGTCCCGCCTCGTAGTAGTTCGGCTCGCTGTCCACGAGTGTTCCGTCGAGATCGAAGATGACCGAAGTGCTGCCGAGATTGCTCATGGGATCCAGGATGCCGGGTCCCGCATGCCGACGATCAACCCCTGGCCGCACCCCCGGTCAAGCCGAGCCGCCTCCGCCGGTCAACCCGGGACGTACGCTCCCTCACCTCCGGGCCGTACGTCCCTTCACCCCCGGGCCGTACGCCCGATCGACTCCACCAACGGCAGCATCCGCTGCGGCACCCGCTCGCGCAGCGCCACCTCGGTCCGGGTACGGACGACGCCCGGCAGGCTGATCAGTGCCTGGATCACGTCCTCCAGATGGCCGTTGTCCCGCGCGACGACCCGCGTCAGCAGATCTCCGCCGCCGGTGATCGAGAACGCCTCGATGATCTCCGGCACGGCCGCCAACGCGTCCCCCACGTCGTCGAGATGCCCCTGGGTGACCTCGATGTGCACGAACGCGAGCACCGGGTGCCCGAGCGCGGCGGGGGAGAGCGAGGGACCCGTGCCGGTGATGACGCCGTCCCGCTCCAGCCGGTCGAGCCGTGCCTGCAGGGTGCCGCGGGCGATGCCGAGGGTGCGCGCGTACTCGCGCACGCTGGTGCGCGGCTGCTCCATGAGCAGCCGCAGGATGCGGGTGTCGAGCTCGTCCACGGCCATGGTCCGTTGGTCTCCCTGCGGTCTTGACTGATCGTTCCTGACTGTACCAATGGCCCAGTCGATCGCGAGCCTGTTGAGCCACTGCCCCCGCACTGCTTACCTTGGGGGTATTCCTGGCGCGGACACGCGCCGTTCATGGCGCCGCGAAGCGCCGGACCGGCAAGGAAGCCGGATCCGGACCCGCGGCGCCATTGCCATGTCCCGAAGGCACGTCCTGAACAAGGCGTGTCCTGACGGTGGGGTCGACACGAAGTGGGGGCGGGTTGCCGACGGTGAAGAAGATGTTCATGGCTCCGGATCCGGGCCTGGCACGGCTGCGGATCTCGCTGCGGGCGGTGCTCGGCATCGGTCTCGCGGTGGCCGCGTCGGAGCTCGCCGGACTCTCGCTGCCCGCCTCGATCACGGGCGGTCTCGCCGCGCTCCTCGCGCTGTTCACGGTCGGCGACCCGACCGTGCGCGGCCAGGCGGTCACCACCGCTCTGCTGCCCGTCGTCGGCTTCCCCGTGCTCGCCCTCGCGGCGACGCTGCACACGGTGCCGACCGTGCGCGACGCGATCTGGCTCGTCGTGATCTTCTGCGGGGTGTACGCCCGCCGCTGGGGGCCCCGCGGCCACGCGCTCGGCATCTTCGCGTTCATGACCTTCTTCATCACGCAGTTCCTGCACGCCGTGCCCGGCCAACTCCCGCAGCTGTACGCCGCGATGGCGCTGGCGCTGGCCGCGTCCTCGGTGGTGCGTTTCGGCGTGTGGTGCATCGAGCGGCGCACCGGTCCGCCCGTCACACCCGCCGCGCCGGGCGGCCGCGGGCTCTCCCGGCCGACCACCCGCCAGGCCTTCCAGGCGACGGCCGCCTGTACGTTCGCGATCGCCGCGGGCCAGGTCCTCTCCCACGAGCGCTGGTACTGGGCCGTCGGCACCGCCTGGTGGATCTTCGTCAACACGTCCTCGCGCGGCGAGACCCTCGTACGCGGCTTCCGGCGCGTCGTCGGCACGGTCACCGGCATCGTGGCCGGCCTGCTGATCGCCGTACCGCTGGACGGCGCCCCCGCACCCACCGCGGCGATCGTGGCGGTCTGCGTCTGGGGGATCTTCTACACCGCGGCTCTCTCGTACAGCTGGATGATGTTCTTCGTCACCGTCATGGCCGGCCTGCTCTACGGGCTGCTGGGCGTGCTGCACCCGGGCCTGCTGGGGCTGCGTCTCGCGGAGACCGCCGCCGGCGCGCTCGGTGCCGCGCTCGCCGTCGCGCTGATCCTGCCCGTCACCACGCACGCGGTCACCGACCGCTGGGTGGGCCAGGCCGTGCGTGCCGTGCACGGGTGCACCGCGGCGGCGGCCCGACGCCTCGCCGGTGACCCCGATGCCGACCCCGCGCGGCAGGCGGCGGAACTGGAGGCGATGCTCGGCCGGGTCCGGTTCGCGCTCGCGCCGCTCGTGCACCCCCTCAACCCGATGCGGGCCCGCAAGGCCCGGGCCCGTCAGGTCCTCGCCCTCCTCGACGACTGCGCCCGGGAGACCCGTGGTCTCGCGGCCGTCGCCGCCGACCCGGACGCCTCGTACGACGTACGCCTGACGGCAGCCTGCGGGCGTGTCGAGGCGGCGGTGGAGGTCCTGGTCGGCGCGGTGCCGGAACGCGCCGTGACGACGACCGCGAACGCGCCGGGCCGGCACTCCGCGGCCCGGGGCCACCATGCCGGCACCGAGCAGGCGCTGGTCCACCTCCACGGCCTGGAACGAGCGCTCGCCGCGCTGGCCACGCCCCTGCGCGGCTCGTCGGCCGTGAGCGCCTGAACTCCCTCCGTACGCACGACGGTTGGACACATTGCCCATGAATGAGGCAGTTTCACCGGCCACGTAGAGGGTGGATCAGGCCGTCGGACGGGTACCCCCGCGGCTGTCAGCCGCACGGAGTCCGCGGACCGCGCGGGAGCGGTCCGCGGGCGCAGCGACCTGAGGGCGCGCCAGGCGCAATGCCCCGCACGGAACCGGCCAATGCCTCACCGGCGACGGGACCGGGCCGACCGGCGGCCGAGGCATCCCGTCTGGTCTAGGCCATTGACTGCTACCGTCGCCCCGAACGGCTTGGGTACCGAGAGGGGACGGCAGTGGCGGACGGCGACGGACGGCGGCGACGGGCCTACATCGGCTCCTTCACGGCGGCAGGGGGCCTCGGCGTCCTCACCGCGGCCGTGGACGAGGAGAGCGGCGCCCTGACGCTGCTGGGCGCCGTGAACAGCGTCGCCGACCCCTCGTATCTCGCCCTGTCACCCGCAGGGGACATGCTCTACGCGGTGAGCGAGACGGCCGACGGCGCGATCGCCGCGTACCGGCTGAAGGGCGATGAACCGTCCCTGGCAGGCCCGTTGGTACCGGTCGGTGGCAGCGGACCCACCCACCTGAGTCTCTTCGACGGGCACGTCCTGACGGCCAACTACGGTTCCGGCAGCGTCAGCGCCGTGCCGATCCGCCACGACGGGAGCCTCGCCACCGCCTCCGGTGTGCTGCGGCACAAGGGATCGGGTCCGCACGGACAGCGCCAGCAGGGCCCGCACGCCCACCACGTGCAGCCCGACCCGAGCCGCCGGTGGGCCGTGAGCGTCGACCTGGGAACCGACTCGGTACGCGTGTGCGCGCTGCGGGACGGGGTGCTCTCCCTGCACCGCGAGTTCGCGCTGCGGCCCGGCTCGGGGCCCCGCCACCTGGCGTTCCACCCGGACGGCGAGCGCGCGTACGTCCTCAACGAGCTCGCGCCGACCGTCACGGCCTGCCGGTGGGACGCCGTCGAGGGAGCGCTCCGGCCGGTCGGTGAGACGTCCGTGCTGCCGGACCTCCCCGACGGGGACGCCTACCCGTCCGGCATCGTCGTGTCGCCCGACGGCCGCTTCCTGTGGACCGCCACGCGCGGCCAGGACGTCCTCTCCGTGCTCGTGCCCGGCCCGCCGGGCGAGGGGCCCCGCCTGGTCACCACGGTGCCCTGTGGGGGCACCTGGCCACGGGCCCTCGCCCTCGACCCGAGCGGGCGCTTCCTGTACGTGGCCAACGAGCGCTCGGGAAACGTCACGTGGTTCGAGGTGGACCAGGTCACGGGCGTCCCGAAGCGGGGCGGCTCGGTCAAGGCGCCCGCGGCGTCCTGCGTGGTGCTCGACTAGGGCGCCGACGGGGAACACCGCCAGGGCAACTGCGGGGAGAACGCCGCAACCCCGAAGGGCCCGGCTCCGGACAGCGGAGCGGGCCCTTCGGGATTCGTGCCTGTGCGACTGCCGTCCGCGTCAGCGGACCGGCGCGCCCTGCGGCTGCGGGGGCGCGATGCCCAGCGCCGAGGTGTACTTCGCGAGCGCCAGCTTGCCGATCGCCGGGTACGGGCCCAGCGCCTCGGCGGCGGAACAGCCCGCTTCCTTCGCGGCTGCGTCGAGCAGACCCGCGTCGAGCTCGGGACCGATCAGGTACGGGGCGAGCGCCAGCTGCTGCGAGCCCGAGGAGCGCAGCTGCTCGGCGGTGGCCGCGATCGCGCCGTCCACGTCGAGCGCCGCCGCCATCACGGGTACGGCGAGCCGCGCGGCGAGCAGCATGCCGGTGATCCCGGCCGCCTGCACGGCCTCGTCGCCACCCACGGACGCCAGGATGATGCCGTCCGCGGCCGTCGCCACGGTGAAGAGCCGGGCGCGGTCGGCGCGGGCCAGCCCCGCCTCGGACAGCCGCACGTGCAGCCCCTCGGCGAGTAGCGGGTGCGGGCCGAGCACATCGGTCAGCTCGGCCGCCACGCGGCTGTCCATGACGGCCTGGCGGACGCGGCGCAGCAGCGCGCCGTCCGGGCCCGCGAGCAGCGGCACGACCACGGCGACCGGGCCGTCGGGCTCCACCACGTCCACACCGGCGGCACGGGCCTGCTCGAAGCGCGCGACGCGCTCCTCGGAGGCGTGCGCGAGCACGGACTGGAGCGTGGGGAACTCCGAGTCGTCCCCGTCGAGGTACCCGATCCGGCCGTCGAGGCCGGGAAGCTCGGAGCGCGCGATGCTCACGACCTCCTCGGCGAGGCTGCGGGTGGCGGCGCTGGGCATGCCCGGCACCGCGAGGACGAGCGCGGGCGCGCCCTCGGGAGCCGCCAACGGTTCCGGTCGGCGGTGCCGGCCGGGCTGGCGGGGTCGCGGCATTCGTACTGGCAGGCCGGACGCGGGCCCAGTGGGGGAGCTCATGGCGCCGAATGTTACTGGTTTCCTGGGCTCCCCTGTTCGGGGAGGGTGCAGGTGAGCGGTATCCGTCCGGTTTTGTCTGATGAGTTACGTACGGATTGATCTCACTGGCTGTCCACGGATCAAGGGGAGTGCGTCGGCCGACGGGAGTCCGGGGACTTCGAGGCGTCCGTCACGACGTACAGCATGCTCTCGTCGCGCGGCAGCGTCAGCCGGTCGTCGGCCACGTCGACGGCGATGCGTACGGCACCGTCGAGCGGGTCGCCCGCTGCCGGGACCTGCCGGGCGTACGGCAGCCGCTCCGCCAGGGCGGCCCGCAACGGTACGAGGAGGGGGTCGCCCATCCTGAAGAGACCACCCGTGAGGGCGACCTGGACTTCTCCCGGAGCCTCGTCCGGGCACACCGCGGCCGCCGAGTCGGCGATGTGCCGGGCGGCGGCGGTCAGGATGTCCGCCGCCACCGGGTCGGTTCCGGCGCAGGCGGCCACCTCGGGTGCGAAGGACGCCAGCACGGCGGGGCGGTCCGAGCGCGGGTAGAGCTGTCCCGGCAGCGCCGAGGCAGAGCCGAACATCTCCTCGGCGCGGGTGAGGAGGGCGGCCGAACCGCCGGGCCGTCCGTCGTCGGCGCGCAGGGCCGCTTCGAGTCCGGCCCGCCCGATCCACGCGCCGCCGCCGCAGTCGCCGAGCAGATGGCCCCAGCCGTCCGCCCTGCGCCAGCTCTTGAGATCCGTGCCGATCGCGATCATCCCCGTGCCCCCCGCGACGACCGCGCCCACCCGCTGTCCCAGGGCACCCGTGTACGCCGTGACGGCGTCGGCGACCAGCGCGAGCCTCCGTACGCCGAGCTCGCGGGCCAGCGCCGACGGCAGATCGGCGCGCAGCGAATCGCCCAGGGTGGTGAGACCGGCGGCGCCGACCGCGATCGCCCGGAGCCTGTCGACCCCGGTCTCGGCCGTCAACCGCCGGGCCATCGGCACCAGTTGTTCTAGTAGATGCCCGGCGTCGATGCCCCGAGGGCCGGTGCGCACCGGCTCCCTGGAGGCCAGCGGAGCCGTGACCCGGCCGCCGTCGACGGCCAGGACGACACGCAGCCCCGAACCCCCGGAATCCACCCCCAGTACGCCCGACGCCTCCGGCATTCCCGGCGCCCCGCCGGGAGGGGTCACGGCAGCCGCCAGTCCACGGGGGCGCCGCCCTGGCGGGTCAGCAGGTCATTGGCCCGGCTGAACGGACGCGAACCGAAGAAGCCGCGGTCCGCCGACATCGGTGACGGATGCGAGGACTCCACCGACGGCAGATCGCCCAGCAGCGGCCGGAGATTGCGGGCGTCGCGCCCCCACAGGATCGACACCAGCGGACGTCCCCGCGCGGCCAGTGCCCGTATCGCCTGTTCCGTGACCTCTTCCCAGCCCTTGCCGCGGTGGGCGGCCGGCTTGCGCGGGGCCGTGGTCAGCGCCTTGTTGAGCAACAGCACACCCTGCTGGGTCCAGGGGGTCAGATCGCCGTTCGTCGGCGGGGGCAGGCCCAGGTCGGTGGTCAGCTCCCGGTAGATGTTGATGAGACTGCCGGGCAGCGGACGCACCTCGGGCGCGACCGAGAACGACAGCCCCACCGCGTGCCCCGGGGTCGGATAGGGGTCCTGGCCGACGATGAGGACCCGGACGTCGTCGAAGGGTTGCTGGAAGGCGCGGAGCACGTTCGGGCCCGCCGGTAGATAGGTGCGTCCCGCGGCGATCTCCGCACGCAGGAAGTCCCCCATCTCGGCGATCCGTCCGGCCACGGGTTCGAGGGCTTTCGCCCAGCCCTGTTCGACGATTTCATGCAACGGTCGTGGTGCCACGGCGTCACCCTACTGCCGTACGCGCATGGTCGATCAACCGGTGGTCGCCGCACGGCCCGGGGTGGTATGTGCGGTGACAGCGGCGGGTGTTGGGGCCCCGGAGGGTGGCGGGGCCCAGCCCGGTCCCGGGGCTCAATCGATCACCGCGGCCCGTACGCAGAGGACGTCCGGCAGATGGGACGCCAGCTGCTGCCAGCTGTCGCCGTCGTCCGCCGACGCGAAGACCTCGCCGTTGCGATTGCCGAAGTACACGCCCGCCGGGTCCGCGTCGTCCGTGCACATGGCGTCGCGCAGCACCGTGCCGTAGTGGTCCTCCTGCGGCAGCCCCGCCGAGAGCGGCTCCCAGGTCCTGCCCGCGTCGGCCGTGCGGAAGACACGACATCGGTGGTCCGCGGGAACGCGGTCCGAGTCGGCGTTGATGGGAAAGACATAGGCGGTGTCACCGCGATGCGGATGGGCGGCCGCGGCGAAGCCGAACGTGGACGGCAGACCCTCGCCGATGTCCGTCCACTGCGCTCCGGCGTCGTCGCTGCGGTAGACACCCCAGTGATTCTGCAGATACAGACGGTCCGGTGTCGTCGGGTCCTGCGCGACCTTGTGCACGCACTGGCCGAACTCCGGGTTCGGATCCGGCAGGAACACCGCGGAGACACCGGAGTTGGACGGCTCCCAGCTCTCCCCGCCGTCCTTCGTGCGGAAGACGCCGGCCGTGGAGACGGCGACCGTCACCGCGCGCGGGTCTCGCGCGTCGGTGAGGATCGTGTGCAGGCCCTCTCCGCCGCCGCCGGGCACCCACTTCGAGCGGGTGGGGTGCTCCCAGAGGGGACGGACGAGCTCGAAGGACTCGCCGCGGTCCGTCGAGCGGTACAGCGCAGCCGGTTCCGTGCCCGCGTACACCACGTCCGGTTCGGCCGCTGCCGGGTGCAGCTGCCACACGCGCTCCAGAGAAGCGCCGGTGTCCTGGGGGAACTTGACGGCGGCCTTGGCCGGCTCGGTCCAGGTGCGGCCCAGGTCGTCGGAGTGGAACACGGACGGGCCCCAGTGTGCGCTGTCGCCGCCGACGAGGAGCCGCGGCACGTCACCACGGGTGTCGATCGCGACCGAATAGACCGCCTGAGCGTTGAAATACGGACTGTCGTCGAACTCCCAGGCGCCGCCGCGCCGCCGCCCGACGAACAGTCCCTTGCGTGTGCCTACCGTGAGCAGTACCTCGGCCATGCCGGCCACCTCCGGACGTCGTTGTCTCAGATATCGGCCAGTTTGCACCCCGGCACTGACAGTCACCCCCGGACGCGGCATCTGCGCAGGTCAGAACGTTTCTTCGGTGGTGCCGCCGATGTGGGGCACGTCTCCTGAGCAACAGGGCGGCGACGTTCGTATGGGAGGGCGTCGGTGTGCCGGTGATGAGGAGGGCCCGCGATGGCGGCGTTACGAGGTCCGAGGGCGTTGCTGTGGCGTTGGTGGCCCAATCCGCTGCGGCGCCGCAGCGACCGGCTGGAGGCCTGGACCGTGCTCGCCACCTGGCTGCTCGTTCTGCTCGCCGGGTTGGTCGCGGGTCTGGCGGCCGCGCAGTCGGTCGAGCGCACCCTGGCCAGGGAGCGCGTCGAGTGGCGGCCCGTACCCGCACTGCTCACCGAGCGGGCGCCCGGCACCAGGGCGGCCGGTGCGGAGCGGGTGTGGGCGAAGGTCCGCTGGACCGCGCCCGACGGTTCGGCCCACGAGGGCCAGACCCGGGTCGACCCCGGCAGCGCGGCCGGCACCCCGGTCACCGTGTGGACCGACCCCGACGGTCTCCTCGTCACCAGGCCCGCGACGGAGGCCCAGGCCGGTCTGCGGGCGGCGATGATCGGCATTCTGATCGGAGTGAGCGCCTCGGCCGTGCCCTTCGCCGGCGGGCGGATGGTCCGCGGGCACCTTGAGCGGCGGCGGATGGACCAGTGGGACACGGAGTGGGAGCGGGTCGGTCCCCAGTGGGGATGGAAGACCGGCTGAGGGGGCGGACCGCGGTGGCGTGAACCCCGCGGCCTCCCGCGTCACGTCGTGTGCCCCGTGAAAGAATCCGCACGTTCATGGTGGGGCTCACGGAGGCGGAGGCAGCAGCCATGCGCTCGGAGCAGCCGGAGAGAGCGGCAGCGGCGACGCACTCTGAGCCTCCCGGGACGAGCGCGCTGGACGAGGCCGCCACGGTCTTCGTCGGCGTGCGGCGACGGCTCTTCGGCATCGCCTACCGCATGCTCGGCAGCGCGGCGGAGGCCGAGGACGTCGTCAGCCACTCGGACGGCGGGGGAGTGCGTGGCGCGTCGAGGATCCCGGTGCTCGGCAGTGCCCGGGTCGCCAAGTACCTGGCGGCCTTCGCGCCGAGGTTCTGGCCCGGTGCCGGGACCGAGTGGGTCGAGGCGAACGGCCGCCCGGCCGTGCTCGTCTCCCACGAGGGCCGAGCCGTCGCCCTGCCGGCCGTCGACGCCTCCGCGCGGGGCATCGAGCGGATCATGTGGGTGATGAACCCCGCCAAGCTCGACCCGTACGTCCGGTCGCTGTCGGGTCCTCGCGGCACTGCGTAGGAGGCGGACGCAAGGAGAGGAGCCGGGCTGTCACAAACCCGGACCCTGTCCGGTCCACACGGTCAGCAGGTCCGATTCCGTCGGACGAAACCGGAAGGGTTGCACCATGAAGATCGTAGTCATCGGCGGCACTGGGCTCATCGGGTCGAAGCTCGTGGAAAGGCTCAGGGCGGACGGCCACGAGGTTCTGCCCGCCTCCCCGAACACCGGTGTCAACAGCATCACGGGCGAGGGCCTCGACGACGCGCTCAAGGGCGCCTCGGTCGTCGTCGACGTGTCCAACTCGCCCTCCTTCGAGGACAGCGCGGTGCTGGAGTTCTTCCGTACGTCCACGGGCAACCTCGTCGCGGCCGAGGCCGCCGCGGGCGTGGGACACCACGTCGCGCTGTCGGTCGTGGGGAGCGAACAGCTGCCCGACTCGGGCTACCTGCGCGCCAAGGTCGCCCAGGAGGAGCTGATCAAGGACTCCGGGGTCCCGTACACGATCGTCCGCGCCACCCAGTTCTTCGAGTTCGTGAAGGGCATCGCGGCCGGATCCACCGAGGGCGACACGGTACGGCTGCCCTCCTCGCTCCTCCAGCCGCTCGCGTCCGACGACGTGGTCGCGGCGGTCGCCCTAGCCGCCGAGGCGGCTCCGCTGAACGGCACCACCGAGGTGGCCGGCCCCGAGGAGCTCCACCTCGACGAGTTCGTCCGCACGGGCCTGGCGGCCGAGAAGGACCCGCGCGAGGTCGTCACCGACGAGTCCGTCGGCTACTTCGGCGCGCACCCCCAGGGGCGCGAGCTGCTGCCCGGCCCCGACGCCCACGTCGCCGGGACCAGCTTCACGGAATGGCTCGGCCGCCAGAAGCAGGCCGAGTCAGCCGAGTCATAGGCAGATCACGGCAGAGACAGGTCCCGCCTCGGGCGGGACCTGTTCAGACCGAACGGTGGTACTGGTCCGGCACGTGCACATCGCCCCCGAGTTCGCGGGCCGCGTGCCGGGCCCACGAGGGGTTGCGCAGCAGCTCCCGGCCGAGCAGAACGGCGTCCGCCTCACCGTTGGCGACGATCTTCTCGGCCTGCTCGACATCGGTGATGAGACCGACGGCCGCGACGGCCATCGACGTCTCGCCCTTCACGCGCGCGGCGAAGGGCACCTGGTAGCCCGGCCCGACGGGGATGCGTACGCCGGACGCGTTGCCGCCCGTGGAGACGTCGAGCAGGTCCACGCCGTGGGCGGTCAGTTCGGCGGCGAAGCGGACCGTGTCGTCGGCCGTCCAGCCGTTCTCCTCCAGCCAGTCGGTGGCCGAGATGCGGAAGAACAGCGGCTTGTCGTCCGGCCACACCTCGCGCACGGCGTCCACGACTTCGAGGGCGAAGCGCGCGCGGTTCTCGTACGAGCCGCCGTACGCGTCCGTGCGCCGGTTGGAGTGCGGGGAGAGGAACTCGCCGATCAGGTAGCCGTGCGCGCCGTGGATCTCGGCGACCTCGAAGCCGGCGTCCAGCGCCCGCCGTGCGGCGTCGGCGAACTGGCCGACGATCTCCTTGATCCCGTCCACGGTCAGTTCGGTGGGCACGGGGTGGTTCTCGTCGAAGGCGACCGGGCTCGGTCCGAGCGGCTGCCAGCCGTAGGCGTCCGGGCCCACGGGTGCGCCGCCCTTCCAGGGGCGGTCGGTCGAGGCCTTGCGGCCGCCGTGCCCGAGCTGGATCGCGGGAACCGTGCCCTGGGACACCAGGAACCGTGTGATCCGCCGGAACGCCTCGACCTGGGTGTCGTTCCAGATGCCCAGGTCGTACGGCGAGATCCGCCCCTCGGGGCCGACCGCGGTGGCCTCGACGATGATCAGGCCGGTCCCGCCGGCGGCCCGCGCCGCGTAGTGCGCGAAGTGCCAGTCGTTCGGGGCGCCCGTCTCGGGGCCCTCCGGCGCGGCCGAGTACTGGCACATCGGCGGCATCCAGACCCGGTTCGGGACGGTCAGATCGCGCAGGGTGTAGGGCTCGAAGAGCGCGCTCACGGCGGACTCCAATTCGTGACGGGGCCGGGTTGCGACTCGTACGATAGGCATCGTAGTACGGGAGATGTCAAACTACGAGACCTCTCGTACAATGAGGTTCTCCGGAGACCTCGGACCTCAGATCTCCGGCCCCGACGGACTGGAGCCGCCGTGACGACCGCCGCCCCCACCAGCAGCCGCGACCTCCCGCACCCCGGGCGCACGGAGATCCGGCTGGAGGCCGTGCTGCACGCGCTCTCCGATCCGATGCGGCTGCTGGTCGTGCGAGAGCTCGCCGCCGACGGCGACGAGCTCTCCTGTTCGCACTTCGACCTGCCCGTCACCAAGTCCACGACCACGCACCACTTCCGGGTGCTGCGCGAGGCGGGCGTCATCCGGCAGGTCTACCGGGGCACCGCCAAGATGAACGGGCTGCGGCGCGACGACCTAGACGACCTCTTCCCGGGGCTTCTCGACAGTGTCCTCGCCGCCGCCGCTCGCCAGGCCGTCCGCCTCGGGGGCAGCTGAACCGCCCTTCGAGGGAAGGTGGTTGAAGAGCAGGTTCAGCACGATCGCGGTGAGACAGCCCGCGCTGATACCGCTGTTCATCACCGTCTGGAACCAGTCGGGGAACTTCGCGTACACCGTGGGCACGCCGACCGGCAGCATGCCCACGGCGACCGAAACGGCCACCACCGTGAGGTTGTTGTTGCCCTTGAAGTCGACCTGGGCCAGCGTCCGCAGCCCGCTCGCGGCGACCGTGCCGAACATGACCAGGCCCGCCCCGCCGAGTACCGGAGCCGGTATGGCCGCGACCACCGCGCCGAGCTTGGGCAGCAGACCGAGCAGGACGAGGATGCCGCCGGCGGTGGCGACCACCCAGCGGCTGCGGACCCGTGTCATGCCGACGAGGCCCACGTTCTGCGCGTACGCCGTGTACGGGAAGGTGTTGAAGACACCGCCGAGGACCGTGGACAGGCCGTCCGCCCGCAGGCCGTCGGCGAGTGAGCGGGGCTCGATCTTCCGGTCGGTCATCTCGCCGACCGCGATGAAGTCACCGGTCGTCTCCGTCATCGTCACCAGCGCCACGACCAGCATCGACGCGATCGCCGAGGCCTCGAACGTGGGGGCGCCGAAGTGGAACGGCGTGCTGATGCCGAGCCAGTCCGCGTTCCCGACCCCGTCGAAGTCCGTGAAGCCGAACGGCACGGCGACCGCGAGCCCCACCCCGATGCCGAGCAGCACCGCGATCCGGCTCAGGAAGACCGGCGCGAACCGTTGCACGGCGAGCACGACCGCGAGGACGAAGGCCGCCAGCGCGAGGTTCTTCGGTTCGCCGAAGTCCGGCGAACCCACCCCGCCGGCCGCCCAGTTGCCCGCCACCGGCAGCAGCGAGAGCCCGATGATCAGAATCACCGTGCCCGTGACGAGCGGCGGGAAGAACCGCAGCAGCTTCCCGAAGACCGGCGCCAGCAGGATGATCGCCAGCCCGGCGACGATCACCGACCCGTAGATCGCGGGCAGCCCGCCGCCGCCCGTACCGATCAGCACCATCGGCGACACGGCCGCGAAGGTACAGCCCTGCATGATCGGCAGCCGCACGCCGAAGCGCCAGAAGCCGACGCACTGGATGAGCGTCGCGATGCCGCACAGCAGCAGGTCGGCCGTGATCAGGTACGCCATGTCCGCCGGCGACAGCTTCATCGCGCTGCCGACGATCAGGGGGACCGCGACCGCGCCCGCGTACATCGCGAGGACGTGCTGCAGGCCGAAGGCGGCGAGGTGGCGGACGGGCGGGACCTCGTCCACGGGGTGCACTTGACGTGCGGGGGTGGGGGTCGGGGTTGCCATGGGCACTCCAGGAGCGGCGGGGAGCGGGGACTGCACGTGACCGTACGTGGCTTGAACAGTTTGTTGATTTCTGGCCTGTTGCCGCCAGGTGTCATGCCCGGAGAGGTGTGTGGCTGTCCGCGGGTTGTGTGTGGCTGGTCGCGCCCACGCGGCGGAGCCGCACATGTCACAGCCCCGCGCCCCCTACGGGGCACTCTGTGCCTGGGCTGCTTCCATCAGTGACTGCCAGTCGGGGAGCTTGACAACGTGCCTGCCCAGCGAGGCGCCCAGTGCTGCCTCCGCCCGTTCGATTGCCTGCCAGCCCTCCCACTCGACCGGGTGCAGGCCCGCCGCCCTCAGTGCGGCCAGCGGGTCGTGCAGCACATCGCGCTGCACGAGCGTGGGCGCGTCCTCCAGGAGTGACGTCACCGTTTCCTTTGCGCAGGGGCGGTTGGTGCCGATGACGCCTGTGGGGCCGCGTTTGATCCAGCCGGCCACGTACTCGCCGGGGGAGACCGAGCCGTCACGGAGGACGCGGCCCGCGAGGTGGGGGACGGTGCCGAGGCTCGTGTCGAAGGGGAGGCCCTCCAGCGGCACTCCGCGATAGCCGACCGAGCGGAGGACCAACTGGGCCTCGATGTCCTCGAACTGGCCCGTCCCGGTCACGCCGCCTCGGCCGTCCGGGAGTGTCCGTTCGAAGCGGACGGCGCCCACGCGCCCTGCGTCCGGGAGGAGTTCGACCGGGCGGAGGAAGAAGCGGAGCCGGATGCGTCGGGTGCCGGAAGGGTGCGGGTTTTCGGCCCAGCCGCGCAGCACCTCGACGTTGCGGCGCTGCGCGGCGGGCAGCGCGGAGGGGTCGGCGTACGCCGGATCGAGCGCCAACTCCGCGGGATCCACGACCACTTCGGTGTCCGGCAGGCCGCCCAGTTCGCGCAGTTCCTTGGTGGTGAAGCGGGCCTGCGACGGGCCGCGCCGCCCCACCATCTGGATCTCC
The DNA here is from genome assembly GCF_055577685.1 of Streptomyces sp. NPDC033178. Taxonomy (NCBI): domain Bacteria; kingdom Bacillati; phylum Actinomycetota; class Actinomycetes; order Kitasatosporales; family Streptomycetaceae; genus Streptomyces; species Streptomyces sp. NPDC033178. Next base: position 283,957 of record NZ_JBVIPT010000011.1, on the reverse strand, counting down.
CGCACCGGGCTGGCGGCCAGTGCGGCGAGCGCCGCCTGGGGCATGTCGGTGGGGCTCAGCTCCGCGGCACCGCGGGCCAGCATCCGGGTCACGTCCACCGCCACGTTGCCGACACCGATGACGACCGCCGCCCGCGCGCCGACCACGAAACCGTCGGACAGGGAGTCCGGATGCGCGCTGTACCAGGACACGAACTCGGTCGCCGACCAACTGCCGGGCAGCTCCTCGCCCGGCACCCCGAGATGCCGGTCGGTGGCGGCGCCCACGCAGTACACGACCGCGTGGTACAGCTCCCGCAGCCGGGCGGCCGGCAGCCCGTCCGGGCCGACCCGGACACCGCCGAGGAACCGCACCCGCTCGTGCTCCAGCACCGTACGCAGATTGTTCTGCAGCGACTTGATCTTCTCGTGGTCGGGTGCCACTCCGTAGCGCACCAGTCCGTACGGGCACGGCAGCCGGTCCAGGACGTCCACCCTGACTTCCGGCACCTGGCCCTGCTGGACGAGACCCTGCGCGGTGTACACCCCACTCGGCCCCGAGCCGACGACGGCGACCTGCAGCACGGCTGAACCCCTTCCCCGAGGAGAACGAGGAGATCGCTGGTGCTTCCAGCATCGCACCGCATGGCGCGCCCGGGGAGGGGCGGCGCACGGTGCTGCGCCGACGGGGTGCCCTGCCGGGAACGTACGCGTGCCTGTTCGCAGTGAATGTGATCATGCGGTTACGTTGCGTATGTGCTGGAAGCATCCTTTCTTAATCTTTTTGATCGATATGCGCCGGACGGTGTCGTGTCCGTGTGGCCCGCCTGGGAAGTGCGGGAGCGCGAGCAGGAGCGAGACACCGCCACGACGTGGTGCAACGTCCGGCTGTCCTTCGATGACGGCGCCCAGGTCGACATGGTCGCCGTGGTGTGCGACGGATGCGTCTCCATCGAGGACGTACGGGCGCAGCCGGCACTCTCGCTCGACGACCTGGCGGTTCTTCCGGAGTGGATCGAGGGCCCGCTCCTGGAGGCGTGCGGGGGAGCGGCGGAGCCGGTGAGTGCCGCGCTCGCCGAAGGGGCTTCGGACAAGCGGCACGCGCGCCCCGCCCGGCCGCGCGGCATCGAGGGCCGGCGCTTCGTCGCCGGGGAGTATCTGGCGGCTCAGGGGGCGGGCCGGGACCCGGTGCTCGCGGTGATGTCCGCGACCGGACACAGTCGCAGGCGCGCGCTCAGGCTGATCGCCGGAGCGCGCGACGCGGGTCTGCTGACGCCGCGTCATGTGCGTCGCTGAGCGGGGGATCGGGCGATCGGGCGATCGGGCGATCGGGCGCCGTCAGGACATCTCGCGCATCCGGCTGATCTCGGCCGTCTGCTGGGCGATCACGTCGTCGGCCATCTCCTCGATCTGGAGGTTGTTGCCCTGGGCCTTCACGTCGGTGGCCATGGTGACGGCCCCGTCGTGATGGGTGATCATCAGCTTCAGGAACAGCTCGTCGAACGCCTTGCCCTGCGCCGCCCGCAGCTTCTTCAGCTGAGCCCCGGTCGCCATGCCCGGCATCGGCTCGTGGTCGTGGGACTCGCTCTTCCCCGCGCCGCCGTGCTTCTCCAACCAGCCCTTCATGGTGTTGATCTCGGGTCGCTGCGCGGCCGTGATGCGGTCGGCCAGCCCCTTCACCTGGGCCGACTCGGCGTGCTTCGCGGCGAGTTCCGTCATCTCCAGCGCCTGCGTGTGATGCTCGATCATCATGCGCGCGTAGTCGCGGTCGGCGGAGTTGGGAGAGTCGTCCTCCGCCCGGTGCTTCGCGGCGTCCTCGGCGGAGAGCGTCTGCGCGGCCTCACCGGGCTTGCCGGGGGCGATGACCGAAGGGCCCGTACCCGCCGCGGACTTGGACGGGGTCTCGTCGTCCGAACCCGTGCAGCCCCCGAGCGCGAAGACGGCGGACGCCGCGATCGCGACGCGGTACAGGGACGTACGGCCAAAGGGCACAGCGACCTCCTGAGTCACCCGGGACAACAGACACCTCGTGAGTGTTGATGACCGTCTTAGCACGCTGCTGAACGTGATTGATCAAAAACATTCATTACGAATGCGTTGCCGCCTGTTGATCTGTGCATGATGAAGACGATACTTCGGGTGAACCTGAACCGTTCGACTGCGAACGGCTACAAGGGAGGACGCAGTGACCCTGTTGAACAATCACCGAACGCGGCGCAGACGTCTGGGAGTTGCCGCCACCGCGGCCGGCCTCCTGGCCGCGCTGCTCACGGCCGGTCCGGCGGTCGCGACCCCAGACCCCGGGGACTCGCCGGCCACGTCGCAGAAGGTCTCCAAGAGCGAGGCGGCCGAGGCCAGGGCCGCGATAGCGAACGGCGAGATACCCGGGCAGGACGAGATCGTCCACTCGGAGAACATCCAGCACCTCGCCAACATCCCCAAGGACACACTGCCGGGCACCAATTCGGACCTGGCGTTCCAGGGCAAGTACGCGTTCGCCGGCAACTACGACGGCTTCCGCATCTTCGACATCAGCAACCCGAAGTCCCCGAAGACGGTCTCCCAGGTGCTCTGCCCGGGCTCGCAGAACGACATCTCCGTCTCCGGCGACCTGCTCTTCCTCTCCACCGACTCCTCGCGCAGCGACAACTCCTGCAACAGCACCACGCAGCCTGCGACCGAGAAGTCCTCCTGGGAGGGCATGAAGGTCTTCGACATCAGCGACAAGAAGAACCCGCAGTACGTCGCCGCTGTCGAGACCGCGTGCGGTTCGCACACCCACACGCTGGTGCCGGAGCGCAAGAACGTCTACGTCTACGTCTCCTCGTACTCGCCCAGCGCCTCCTTCCCCGACTGCCAGCCGCCGCACGACGGCATCTCGGTCATCAAGGTGCCGCGCAAGGCCCCGCAGAAGGCGAAGATCGTCAACTTCCCCGTCCTGTTCCCCGGTTCGGGGCCTGACGGCGGCGGCAACCCGGGCGGGCCCACCAACCCGGGCGTCTCCAAGACCACCGGCTGCCACGACATCACCGTGCTGCCCTCCAAGGACCTCGCGGCGGGCGCCTGCATGGGCGACGGCATCCTGTTCTCCATCAAGGACCCGGAGAACCCGAAGATCATCGACCAGGTCCAGGACAACGTGAACTTCGCGTTCTGGCACTCGGCGAGCTTCAACCAGAAGGCCAACAAGGTCGTCTTCACCGACGAGCTGGGCGGCGGCGGCGCGGCCACCTGCAACGCGGCCATCGGTCCGAACCGCGGCGCCGACGGCATCTACGACATCGTCGGCAAGGGCGACAAGCGCGAGCTCGTCTTCAAGAGCTACTTCAAGATCCCGCGCCACCAGGCCGACACCGAGAACTGCGTCGCCCACAACGGCTCGCTGATCCCGGTCAAGGGCAAGGACATCATGGTCCAGGCCTGGTACCAGGGCGGCATCTCCGTCTGGGACTTCACCAACTCCTCGAAGCCCAAGGAGATCGCCTACTTCGAGCGCGGTCCGCTGAGCACCGACACCTTCTCGGTGGGCGGTTCCTGGTCGGCGTACTACTACAACGGTTACATCTACTCGAACGACATGGCCAAGGGCTTCGACGTTCTGAGGATCAACGACCGTCGTACCGACCCGGCGAAGAAGCAGCGCCTGCGTGAACTGAACGTCCAGACGCAGCCGGACTACTTCGACTGACCTGACTGTTTCGGTCGGCCGGACTGCTCCGGCCGGCCGGTCCGGTCGGTCTCGTCCGTCTCGCGGTTGTGCTCACGGCCCTGTTCCCGGCTCTCGGGAGCGAAGAACCGTGAGAGGTCCTCGTGGCAGGTCCCGTCGGGTGTCTCGGCGCCCGGCGGGGCACCCCGCTCCCAGTCGAGCCGGTAGCGCCGGAACAGCTCTGCCCGCAGCGTCCGCAGCGGCATCGGGACTCCGGGCACCAGCGCCGCGTACACCGAACCCATCAGGAGCGCGCGCAGCATCGGGTAGTCGGTGGCGGCGTCCGGTGAGCCGTAGCGGGCCATCGTGTCGCTGAGCAGTTCCGCCAGGCGCTGCTGCTCCGGGCACTGCATGAACCCCTCGGCCTGCAGGATGCCCGCCATGTGCTGGCGCATCAGCATGGGGTGATCGCGGGCCAGGCCCAGGATGGCGTCAATGGCCCGCGCCATGCGCTCCCGACCGTCCTCCGTACGCGGCTCGCGCTCCAGCGCCTCCTCCAGCGTGCGGTGCATCAGCCGGTGCACCGCCGACTGCACGAGCTGGCGTTTGCCCGGGAAGTAGTACGAGACGAGGCCGCGGGCGGATCCTGCCCGGTCCGCTATGTCGCCCAAGGTCGTGGCCTCGTACCCACGCTCGCCGACCAGCTCCAGGGCCGCCTGCAGAAGCCTCTCGCGGGAACGCCGCCGCAACTCTTCATTGACCGAGGCGCTGCGAGGGGACATCCTATGTACTCCTGCGTTGACTGGCTGCCAGCCAACTATACTCAGCGCGTCCGGAGCGGCTCCCCTCAGGGATCTTCTACGGGCTGCCGTCCGCTCGGGGCGACGCGGGGGATCGTCCCGGGCGGACGGGAAGTACTGCCGCCTCCGTGCCTTCCCGCACAGCCGCCCGGGCCCGACCAGCAGCTGTCGCCGAGCCGTCGCCCGCTCCTTACAGTGGGCTGGAGTGCCGAGGAGGCGTAGGACATGGATCAAGAGCAGATCCTGGCCAGGATCACGGCGATGGTGGACGACGAACGCAGGCTCCGCGACGCCGTCGCGTCCGGGCAGATCGACAGCGCGACCGAACACGAACGGCTCGGACAGCTGGAGCGCGAGCTCGACCAGTGCTGGGACCTGCTGCGCCAGCGGCGCGCGAAGTCCGAGTTCGGCGAGAACCCGGACGAGGCGCGCGCCCGTCCGTCGTCGCAGGTCGAGGGCTACCAGAGCTGACCGGTCCGCCGAGACTCAGGTCGGGCCACCAAGTCCGGCCACCAGATCCAGTACGGGCCGCAGCCCGTCCGGGCGCTCGGTGACCGGCAGGTGGTCGACGAAGTGCACTCCGCAGCCCAGGGCCGCGGCTCCGCCGTCCGCCCGCCGGTCGTCGCCGACCATCAGGGTCTCCCGCGGATCGGCCCCGAGCGCGTCACAGGCGGTCGCGAACAGCCTGGGGTCCGGCTTCTGGATGCCGTGCTCGTACGACAGGACGTACGCGCCGATGTACGGGTCGAGGCCGTGGTCCCTGAACACCGGCCGCAGATCCCAGCCGATGTTGCTGACCACGCCGACGGCGACACCGCGCTCACGCAGCGCGCCCAGCACCTCGGCGGTGTCGGAGTACGGGCGCCAGGCGGCCGGCGCCATATGGCGGTCGTACAGCCTGTCGTGCAGCGCCGGATCGGGTAGCGCCACCTGACGGGAGACACCGGTGTATGCCGACCGGTGCAGCTCGGAACTCTGGTCGCGGATGCCCCAGATGGGGGCCACGTCGGCCGGTACCGGCGCCGACGGGTGGGCCCCGCCGGGCAGCGCCCCCACGGTCTCCAGTTCCTTCGCCGCCCGGATCAACTCCGGCTCGGGCAGGGAGACTTCGGAGTCGGCCAGGACCGTGCGCAGCCAGGACTCGGTGGATTCGATTCGGAAGAGGGTTCCGGAGAAGTCGAACAACACGGCAGCCATGCGCCGGACTCTACCGGCCGCCTCTACGACGCAGAGCGGGGCACACGCTCGTTGAACTCGCCGTGAATATCCGGGAGTTGTGCCCGCTCGACAGCATGGCCGGTTCGAAAGTCACCGACCGGCCGCCCCCTGGTGCCCCTCCGTCGATTTGCGAGTGCCGCCGAGAACCGAACGCGATCTCTCTGCGTGATAGCGGGGAACGCGTTGGCATGCACACGAAGGCGGGGGAACGCGAGTGGGATTCACAGCACGCGCGAGAACGGCGGCACTGGCCGCCGTGGTGGCCGGGGCGCTGGTCACGGGGGCGGTATCGGCGGGCGGCCAGCCGGCGCAAGCGGCCGGCTCCGCCGCGCAGGACGCGACGAAGGCCTCGGGGAAGACGAAGACGAAGGTGAAGGCGAAGACCAAGCCGCCGGCGACCGTCACGCTGATCACCGGCGACCGCGTGGACGTCGACTCCGACGGCAGGGTGGTTCGCCTCAAGCGCGGCAAGGGCCGCGAGGAGATCGGCTTCTCGGTGCGGCGCGAGGCCGGCCACACGTACGTCGTCCCGCAGGACGCCCTGCGGCCGGTCGCCGACGGCGTGCTCGACCGGAAGCTGTTCGACGTCGCGCAGCTGGTCAAGGACGGCTACGACGACGCGCACCGCACCACGCTGCCGCTGATCATCGGCTACCGGCAGGACCGCGCCGGAGCAGGAGCCCGCACCGCCGCCCGCGACCCGTTCGCGGGCGTGGCCGTACGGGAGCGCCGTGCGCTGCCCGCGGTCGACGGCGAGGCGTTCAAGGCGCCCAAGACCGGTGCCCCGGCGCTGTGGGCGGCCGTCACCGGCCGCTCTCCGGCCCGTACGGCAGGCGGTACGGCCGCACCCGCGCGGCCCATCGCCCATGTCTGGCTGGACGCGAGGGTCCGGGGCTCCCTGGCCGAGAGCGTGCCGCAGATCGGTGCGCCCGCCATGTGGAAGTCGGGCTACACCGGCGAGGGCGTCACGGTGGCGGTCCTGGACTCGGGAGTGGACGAGACCCACCCGGACCTCAAGGACGTCGAGATTGCGCAGAAGAACTTCAGCGATTCCCCCGACGTCACGGACCGCTACGGACACGGCACGCACGTGGCCTCCATCATCGCCGGGAGCGGTGCGAAGTCCGGCGGCCGCTACAAGGGCGTGGCGCCCGGGGTGAAGCTGCTGGACGGCAAGGTCCTCGACGACGACAACATCGGATCCACCTCGAACATCGTCGCCGGCATGCAGTGGGCCGTCGACGAGGGCGCGAAGATCGTCAACATGAGTCTGGGCGGCCTCGACAGCCCGGGAGTCGACCCGAAGGAGGCGGCCGTCGCCCGGCTCTCCGACAAGGCCCTGTTCGTGGCGGCCGCGGGCAACTCGGGCAACGGGCCCCGCACGCTCTCGTCGCCCGCCAGCGCCCCCGAGGCGCTCGCCGTCGGCGCCGTGGACAAGGAGGACCGGATCGCCGACTTCTCCAGCCGCGGCCCGAACCTCGACGGCACGCCCAAGCCGGACATCACCGGCCCCGGCGTGGACATCACCGCCGCCCTGAGCACGCAGAGCTCGGTCCCCCCGACCGAGGACTACGTTTCGAACTCCGGTACGTCGATGGCCACCCCGCACGTCGCGGGCGCCGCCGCCCTGGTGCTCCAGCAGCACCCGGACTGGAGCGGAGCCCGGCTGAAGGCGCTGCTGACCGGTTCGGCCAAGCCCAACCCGCTGCTGAACGCCCACCAGCAGGGCGCGGGCCGGGTGGACCTGACGCGCGCCGCCACGAGCCTGGTCGTCGCCGAGTCCGGCTCCCTCGGCTTCGGCACGCAGGCCTGGCCGCACACCGACGACGAGCCGGTCTCCAAGACCCTCACCTACCGCAACCACGGCACCCAGCCCGTCACCCTGCGGCTGGGTGCCTCCGGGACCGGCCCCGCGGGCGACCCCGCCCCGGTCGGCATGTTCACCGTCAAGGACGCCCAGCTCACCGTTCCGGTCGGCGGCACCGCGGAGACCACCGTCACCGCCGACACGCGCGAGGGCACCGTCGACGGCGTCTTCGGCGGCACCGTGCTGGCGTCGGGTGACGGCCAGGAGGTCCGCACCGCTCTCGTGGTCGAACGGGAGGAGGAGTCGTACGACGTCACGGTGCGGCACATCGACACCACCGGGGCGAACCCTGTCACCTACGCGACGATCATCACTCCCGTCGGCGGGCTCGGCGATCGCATGGAGCTCCCCTACAGCGAGAACGGCACCGTGGTCCATCGGCTGCCCAAGGGCTCCTACCAGCTGGAGAGTCTCGTCTTCGACGAGGACAACGACGTGGCCTTCTTCGTCCAGCCCGTGCTGAACGTCGGCGCGGACACCACGGTCACCCTCGACTCGCGCAAGGCCAAGCCGTTCGCGGTGAAGGCCCCCGATCCGGCCGCGAAGCTCGTCACCTCAAGAGTCGGGTACGACGACGAGGCCGCGGGTGTGTCCCAGACCTGGTCCAGCAACGGTGTGCCGGCGATGCGCACCGCCGCCCTCGGACCGGCCTCCGACGCGATGCGGGCCCAGTTCAACGGGGTGTGGCAGACGCCCGGCGCGGCCGGCAAGAACGTCGACTACCGGCTCGCCTTCAACCGCCGGGGCAGCTTCTTCACCGGCCTGAACCGCACCGTCACCCGGGCCGAGGTCGCCGAGGTGAAGCTCGGCTTCGGCGCCTCCGTCACCGGGGCCAAGGGCCTGGTCCACATCACGCCGCTGGACGAGCGCGGGATCAGCGTCGGCGTACAGGACCCGCAGGAGCAGAACCTGCCGCAGAGCACCACGCACTACCTCAGCGCGGAAGGTGTGCGCTGGTCCTGGAAGGCCGCGCAGCTCGACTCCGGCGGCGAGGAGCGCGTAGTCCACACGAAGGACTGGGTGACCTACAAGCCGGGCTCCAGCCACACGCTGCGGTTCAACACCGGTGTGGCCGGCCCTGATCTGGCGGCCGGGAGCCCGGAGCAGCAGGGCGCCGAGCGGACCGGCGACTACCTCAGCGCCAGGATCCCGCTGTTCAACGACGGCAGCGGCAACCCGGGGTCCTCGGTCGTCACCGGCGGCTTCACCCGGCTGGAATCCGGCGGGCGGATCCTCAACGAGGGCTCGCCCACGGAATGGCTGACCACCGAAGTCCCCGCCGCCTCCGCCCCGTACCGCCTGACGGTCGAGGCGAGCCGCTCCGCCGAGGACACCTCCACCAGTACGAAGGTGACAGGGGTGTGGACGTTCACCTCGGCCCTGCCGACGTCGCAACCCACGGCCAGGCTGCCGCTGTCGACGGTGCGGCTCGCGCCGAAGCTGAGCCTGCGCGGGACGGCTCCGGCGGGCGGCACGCTCACGGTGCCCCTGAAGCTGAGCGGCGCGGCTGCCGCGGCAGGGCAGGTCGCCGCGCTGACCGTGAACGTCTCCTACGACGAAGGCCGGACCTGGAAGCCGCTCACCGTGACGACCGACGCGAAGGGGGCGCGCTCGGTGAGCGTCAAGCACCCGTCGACCGCCAAGGCCGTGTCCTTCCGGGTGGACCTGAAGGACAAGGGCGGCAACACGGTGCGCGAGACGATCACGAACGCCTACCGGCTCGCTCCATGAAGTGACCCCACGACGGCGACCGTTGCCCGGCGCCGTTGAACCTCCGGCCTGGTCCCCGCACCTGCGGGCACCAGGCCGGATCAGTCCCTGTCCACACAGGTGCTGTCTACGGCGAGATCTTCCGTTCGTCGGGCCTGAGAACGTGGAGCTTCCAAAGTCCGTACACGGCGAGCAGCGGTTTGACGACGATCCACTCGCCGGGGCGGTAGTCGTCCGCACGCACGAGTCTCGCTGCGAGATCCGGGCGTTGGCGCCGCAGGTACGCGCGGGCCTTGAGCGCGTGCGCCGGCTGCGAGACGATCTTGATGTGGTCGACGTCCTCAAGCAGTGGGATCACGTTCGTGATGTTCTCCCAGGTCGTCGTGCTCCGGTCTTCCAGGAGCACCGTGCCGTCGAACTCGAGCACCGACTTCGCGTAGTCGGCCATCAACTGCGCCTCCGAAGCGCCACTGCCGGTCGTACCACCACTGAAGATCACGCGGGTGCCATGCGCACTGTCGGTGGCGATGGAGCGCAGTCCGGCTCGGACCCGCCATCGGTTGACGACGTTCACCGTCGCCCGGGGGTTCCGGAAACCCAACACGACCACGGCCCCGGCAACGCCCCCACTGCTGCCCACGAGAGTTCGGGACCAGCGCCAGTTCAACCACTCGCTCCAGACCAGGGCCGCAACACCTGCCGTCGCCAGTACTGTCCTTCGCCGCATCCGGCGACTCTAGGGCACCCAGGCATCAGCCGTGACGGAACCAGCCACTCCACGAACGGCACATTCTGTTCGCCCGTCCGATGTCCTGGCGGATTGAGTACCGGTACTCATGTGGGCCGTGGCGGGGCGCCCGCATGGTTTGGACATGCGATCCATATTCCTCCCGAAGCCCTTACTGGCGGCCGCGCTCGGCGGCGTCGTCCTGGTCGGCTTCGGCGCGCAGAATGCCACCGCCGATCAGACCTCCGTGGTCAGCACCGTCTCGGCGACGGGCGACGACGCGGAGGCGCGGTTCCTCGAACTGGCGGCCCTCATCTCGCAGATCTGTGCCCCGGACGTCTCCAGCGGCTCCGCTGCCGTGGCACCGACCTCCACGGCCGATGCCACAGCAGTGGAGCCGACCCCCGACTCCACCCAGCCCGTCCTGGTCGACCCGGTGCCGCTGACCGCGACGGAGGACTGCGCCGCCCAGAGGCACCAGCTGCGCATCGCCAGGGCGTTCCCGGGGAACGACACGGCCACGTACGGGGAGATGCGGGACAAGCTGACCAGCCTGAAGTACCCGGCGGCGCGCATCCACCGCATGCCGGACTTCTCGGGCGAGCCCGTGGCAAGGCTCGACTTGCGCGTGGGGGCCGAGCACTTGGCTCTGCAGGTCACCGACATCGACAACGGCGTGATGGTCGAGGCGTTCGGCGCTCCGGAGGGCGTGAGCGTGACCGAGGTCCGGCTGCAGCAGCAGCCGGACCCGCCCACGGTGGGTCAGGTCAGTGGGGCCGGAGCCGGGGTTCCGTAGAAGGTGGCGGCCGGCCAACCGCGGGACTCGGCAAGCTCGTTGAGCAGGTTCGCGATCTCGATCGGGGTGATGACGTTCTCCGTCGGCGTGTCCATGACCGAGACACTGAAGGTCAGCGTCATGTACGCGTCGATGGGGCCGATGTTGTAGTCGGCGCTGAACCTGGTGCCACTCGGGAAGTCGGCCGCCGACGACTCGGCCGCGGTCGTGGCATCGGTTTCCGCCGCCTGCGCGGACCCGGCGGCACCGATGACCGCACCCGCCGCGGTGGTCCCCGAGTACCCCAGCAGCGAACGTCTCGAAATGCTGGACAAGTTGCCCCCTCTGCGCGGCCCTGCCGGGTGTCTCCCGGAGCCGTGTTCGATCGTAGGCACGGTCCTGGGGCAGGTGGGGCTGAACAGATTCGTCCGCAAGTGGAGGCGGGAGGAGGGCCCGGACGGCGCCGTCAGCGCAGCTCGGCGCTGCCCTGGAACCTCGTGTACGACGCCACCGCGACCGCCACCGCCAGCACACCGAGCAGCCAGCCGCCGAGCACGTCCGACGACCAGTGCACGCCCAGCCAGATACGGGTGAGGCCGACACCGAGGACGGACACGACGGAGAGGGTGAGCGCGACGCGCCACAGGACGCGTCCGGCGCCGTACAGACGCAGGAGCCACAGCAGCAGGCCGCACACGACCGTGGCCGTCATGGCGTGGCCGGAGGGATAGGCCGCGAAGTGGGCCGAGTCCACGGGGTCGGGCCAGACCGGACGCTGCCGGTCGACCGCCGCCTTGAGCCCCTGCTGGAGCAGTGTGCCGAGCACACATGTGGCCGTCAGCCACAGCGCGAGCCACCATGCCGAGTGGTGCAGGACCAGCCAGAGCACGGCGACGGCGCACAGGGCACGCATCGTCCACGGATCCCACACCCAGTCCGTGAGGATGCGGAACGTCTGCGTCGTGTCGGGGTCGTCGACCGCCCAGCGGTGGGTGGTGCGGGCGATGTCGCCGTCGAGGGCGATGAGCGGGTCCCAGGACATCGCGACCAGGACGAGCAGCAGTACGGAGGGAAGAGCGACAGCCGCCGCGACACGTACGGCGATCCCGGGACCAGGAGCGTGGGGCGGCGAGTCGACGGGTGGGGAGTGCATACACCGATCCTCGCCGACCGGTGGGGTCGAACGCGAACCCGGGGTGTCCTGCGTGCTGCGAGCCGGCTAACCGAGCGCCCGCAGCCCCGGCACGAAGGTCACCAGGACCGGGATCACCGGCACCAGCGCGGCGGCCGCCGTGAGCCGCAGCCGACGGGCGGGCGGGAGGCGGTCCGGCGGAGTGAGCAGCCGGTGGACACGCTGCGGAACATGGGCATGCGGCGTGGGGCAGGGGCCGAACACGCCCCGGTCCTCGTTGAGTTCGACCAGCGCGAGGGCGGTCGTCAGCCGGCCGAAGCGGCGCGAGGCCATGTCGTCCGCGGCGAGTTCGACCAGCCGGTGCATCTCGTAGCGGAACGCCGCGAACACCGGGACCTGCGGAAAGCCGTTGGCCAGCGCGGCCGACGAGTGCAGCAGCCAGTCGTGCCGGGCCTGCGCGTGGCCCTGCTCGTGGGCCAGCACCGCGTCCAGCTGCCGCCCCTTGAGGCGGCGCAACGCGGCCGTGGTGATGACGAGTTGGGGGGCCGCTCCCGGCAGCCACCAGGCGTCGGGACGCTCGCCCTCAAGGACGACCAGACGATCGCTCCCGGGCTCCTCGCCGGGCAACACCGGGGCGCGTACGAGGAGTTCGGCCCGTCGACGACGGCGCCGGGTCCTGGCCCGGGTGATCTCGCGGGCCAGCATCGCGGCGCTCCAGACACCACCGAGCGCGAGTGCCACCGCGGTCGTCGCCGCCCAGGGGCCTCCGGCGAGCGCGTAACTCTCCACGACGGCATGCGGGGCGGGGGCGAAGACGTGGCCGCGGACAGCCTGCCAGGCGGCCGCCGCACTGAGCGTCATCGACAGCGCGCAGCACAGCAGAACGGCCATCACCACGCACTGCCACACCCACAGGGCGACCACCGGTTCGCGGTCCTGCCAGTCCGTTCGGGCGAGCAGCCGCGGAGCGAGGACAGCGGCCAGGGCGCCGAGCAGCAGCAGTGCCGCGGGGACCATCATGGCTGCAGCCTATGAGCGGGGCACCGCCGACGGATACGGGCTGTCGCGGCAAGTGACGTAGGCCACGGTTTCGTAAAGCGAGCCCCGGGCCCGGGAGATGCCCGTTCGGAGCGTGAGATGCCGTCGGCCCGGAAGGTGGGAAGAGTCGGCCCGGAAGGTGGGAAGCATCGGCCCAGAACGTGAGAAGTGCCGGTTCAGAGTGTGAGAAGCATGGCCAGCATTCCGATGCCCATCGAGAGGCGGCACGCCCGCGCCAGCTCCAGCCGGTCGCCCCACCCGGCGGCACGGAACCCCCCTCCGGGTCCGGATCCAGGCCGAGGCCCGAGTTCAGATCCAAGCCCAGGTCCAAGCCCAGGTCCGGGCCCAGATCCAAGCCCAGGTCCGGGCACACGTCCGGGTCCGGCGACGGCGACCGGCACCAGCCGTGTGCCGGTCCACAGCACATACGCCGTGAAGTAGGCGAGGAGCACCCCCGTCAGGGCGGGAACCCCGGCGTGCGCCCCGCTCGCCATCACCGCCGCCATGTAGGCCATCGCGAACGCGCCCACCAGGTGGTGCAGATGGTGGGCACTGCTCCGCGCGGCCCACAGGGCGCGCAGCCCGGCCGCCCCGAAGACCGCCGCGTAGGCGACCCAGGCCCAGCGCGGGGGTGCGAGAGCCGCTGCGGGCACGGCCATCGCGGCCATTCCGAACCCCATCAGCGCCTCACCGCCCGCGGTACGGCGCTGCTCCTCGACCCTGCTGCGCATCCGCAGCAGACAGTAGGCCCCGGTCGTCGCGCACAGCGCGACGAGCAGCCAGCCCGGTGACGCAGGACCGTGCACCGCGCACCTCCCCGCTCGACGGTGTCGAACAGTCCGCTCGAAGAGATGCCCGGGCAGGGCGGAGCGCAAGCAAGCGCAAGGGTGTACACGGGGGAGCGTGCGGGAGTGCGGGCAATATCGTTCACGAGTAAAACACCTGCTAACCTTATCGCCATGAGCAGTGCCGCACCCAGCCCCACCCCCGCCCGCCGACTGCCTCTCGCCGGCGTCCTGCGCGTCGGCCGGCCCTCCGACATCTGGTTCAAGCCCGCGCTGAGCGTGGTCGTCGCGGTCGGCGTGCCGAACGTGACACTGCTGGCGCTCGGCAGGCTGGACCTCGCGATGTACACGATGGCGGGGTCACTCTGCGCGCTCTACGCCCACAACCTGCCGTACGCGGCCCGCGCCCGGGCCCTCGCCTGGGTCGTGCTCGGCATGCTCGTCGCAGTCGCCGTCGCCCTGATCACGGCGTCACTCACGTCCTCCGCCGTGATCCTCGTCGCCGTCGGCGCGCTGCTCGCCGCCGCCCAGAAGGCGCTGTGCGACGCGACCCGCATCGGTCCGCCCGGACCGGTGATCTTCGCCTTCATCAGCTCGGCCGCCCTCTTCACCCCGCAGACGCTCGGCCAGGTCCCAGCCCATCTCGCCCTCGCCGCCGCGGCAGGCGCCTGGGCCTGGCTCGTCGGCATGGCCCCCGGCCTCGTACGACCGCACGGGCCGGAACGCCGGGCCACGGCACGAGCCCTGAACGCGGCCGCCGCGTACGCCGAGATGTACGTCGAGACGTCCGCCGCCGTGTCCGCCGAGGCGTCCCCCACCGCTTCCCCCACCGCTTCCTCCTCCCCTTCCCACGGACGCGAGCGCGCCAGAGGGGCCGCGGCCGCCTCCGTGCACGCCGCCTGGCAGTCGCTGCTCGCCACCGGCGCCCGTTCGGAGCCCCGACGCGCCCTCGAACGGCTCGTCGTGCGGGCCGAGGTCGCGCTCGCCGCACCCGCCGACACGGATCCCGGACGCCTGCGCTCCTGGGCGCGCGACCTGCGCGGAACGGGCCCCGTGCCGAGCGTGGACCTGGCATCGGCGGCCGACGAACTCCTCGGCGTGGAGGCCGAACGGGCCGCGGGCAGGCGCCCGTTGGCCGACAGGCTCGGCCCGCTCCTGCCCCTCGCCCTGCGTACCGCGCTCGGCTGTGCCCTCGCCGGCTATGTGTCGCTGGCCCTCGGTGTCGGCCGCCCGTACTGGGCCCTGGTCACCGCCGCCTCGCTCTATCAGGCGAACGTCACGCTGACCTGGAGCCGCGGAGTGCAGCGCGTCGTCGGCAACCTCGTCGGTGTCCTCCTCTTCGCGGCCGTCGCCCCGCTGGCCCACCTCGGCCCCGCCGCCCTCGTCCTGTGCTGCCTCGCCTTCAACTTCGGTGCGGAGGCCCTGATCAGCCGCAACTACTGGCTCGGCAGCATCTGCGTGACCCCGATGGCGCTGCTGATCACCGAGTTCACGGGCTTCCAGCAGCCCGGTGAGCTGATGACGGACCGGATCGTGGACACGGTCGTCGGCGCGCTGGTCGGCTTCGCCGCCGCGGTCGCGGTCACCAACCGGCGGGCCGGAGACCGCATCGAGAACGCCCTCGACACGGTGGAACGCGCCCGCGAGCACGCCGCGCGACTGATCGCCGCCGAGCGGCCCGGTCCGGGCGCCCTGGAGGCATCCCGGCGTCGGCTGGCCGAGGCGCTCGTCGAGCTTCGCGCCACGGCCGATGCCGCCGCGGGAGAGTGGTGGCAGCGCGCCGTGCCGGAGGAGCGGGTGCTGCTCGCCGAGCGGACCGGACACCGTACGCTCGCGACTGCGGTACGACGGCAGGGACTGCACGCTCTGGAGGGCACACGGGCATGACGGCAGCGAACGGGCGGACGGCGGGCGGAGGAGGCGCGGTCCATGGCGGAGCGGCCGGGAGGACGGCCGCGGGGGACACCCTCGCCGCGGTGGTACGGCAGTGGCAGACGGTCCACCCCGGCCTCGACACCGGTCCCATGGAGATCATCGGCCGCATCAACCGCTGTGCCGCGCTCCTCCAGCAGGCCGAGGACGCGCCCCTGCGACACGCCGGACTCACCCGCCCCGAGTTCGACCTCCTCGGCGCCCTGCGCCGCACCGGCCTCGAACTGACCCCCGGCGAGCTGGCCCGCGAGACCTTCTCCTCCGGCGCCGCCGTGACCAAGCGGCTCAAGCAGCTGACCGAGCGCGGCCTCGTCGAGCGCCGGGGCGACACCCGTGACCGACGCGTCGCCCATGTGCGGCTCACGGACGCCGGACGCGACCTGGTCGACTCCATCCTGCCCGAGCAGCTCTCGTACGAGACCGCGGTCCTGTCCGGGGTCGACGGCACGGTGCAGCGGGAACTCGCCGCGCTGCTGGGCGAGTTGCTGGTCCAGCTGGAAGGCCGGCTGCGCGCCCCGCGCGGCTGAGGCCGGCTCGCTAGCCCTCGTCGCCCGCCCGGTAGATGCCGAACACCGCGCCCTGCGGATCCCGGAGCACCGCGATGCGCGGGCCCTCCGGGACCGACGTGGGTTCCATGAGTACGCCGCCGTCCGCCTGTGTGCTCGCCTCGGCGGTGGCGTCGACGTCCTCGACGGCGAAGTACGGCAGCCAGTGCGAGGGCACCTCGTGCGGGAACTTGTCGCCCATCTCCACCATGCCGCCGAAGTCGGCGCCGCCGATGCCCCACTGCGTGTAGTGCTCCGAGGCGTTGACGGTCCAGCCGAACACCGTCGTGTAGAACGCGGTGACCAGGTCGGGGGTACGTGTCATCAGCTCGACCCAGCCGAGCGCGCCGGGGGCGTTGAACAGACCGGCGCCGGCGAAGGAGCGCGCCTGCCAGAGCTGGAACACCGCGCCGCCCGGGTCGGCCACCACCGCGAAACGCCCCAGGTCGAAGACGTCCATCGGCTCCATGACGACGGCGCCGCCCGCGTCCCGTACCGCCCGCACGGTCGCGTCCGTGTCGGGCACCGCGAACGACACGTTCCAGGCGACCGGCTGCGACTCCTGGAACAGCGGGGTCAGGGCGGCGACCGCCGCGTCGCCGAGGTGCGCGAGCGTGTAGCCGCCCGCCTCCGCGCGCGGGTCCGTCTCCGGACGCCAGCCGAAGACATCGGCGTAGAACCGTTTGGCCGCCTCCAGGTCACTGGTCCCCAGCTCGGTCCAGCAGGGCCCGCCGGGCACCGGCTTGTCCAGTTTCATGGCCGACCTTCTTTCCGGCTTTCGACTTTCCGGTGTGAGCACGTCAGGAGCGCGACGGGCTCCTCCTCGCACGCTAGTCCCGGCCACGGGCCGCGGCGAGCCGACGGAAAACCACATGGCGGCGCCACCCGGTGAGGCGTACTCTCGCCCGCGTACCGCACCTCATGGCGGCCTCCCCAAGTACCCGATCCGGAGGTCTCCGCATGCCCGCGCTCACGGTGCGTCCCTTCCACCGCGACGACCGCGACCAGCTCACCGAACTCGTCAACGCGCATGTCGCCGCTGTCGTCCCGGGTGTCTCCGTCTCCGTGAACACCGTACACAGCGGTATGACACGGCAGCCGGACGAGTTCATCACCGACCCGTGGGTGGCCGAGCGGATCACGCTCGTCGCCGAGCAGCGCCGGTACGTGGTGGCCGGTGCGCATCTCCTGCGCTACCGCGCCGACACCGAGGTCGGTGAGAGCTTCCGGGACGCCGGCGCGATCGACTGGTTCGTCTGTCATCCGCCCGCCTCCTTCTGGCCGGACTCCGACCAGGCCTCCGACCTGCTGATGGCGGCCTGTCTGGCCCAGCTGGCCCGCTGGAACGTCCGACTCCGCTACGCCGACGGATCCCTGCCCGCCCCCGTCGTCTACGGACTGCCACGGCCCTGGCCGCACATCCGTGCCGCCTACGAACGGGCCGGGTTCCGGCACACGGGAGACACCGAGGTCATCCTGATCGCCGACGTGGCCGATCTGCCGTCGTTCACACCCCTGCCGGGAGTCTCCGTCGACCGCACGCTCGGCGAGTGCGGCACCCGCTTCACGGCCCATGCCGACGGGCGCGTACTCGGCTTCATCGAGGTCGACACGGCCCTGGACCGCCCCGAACGTCACTCGCGCAGCGGCGGCCTCGCCGACATCGGCAACCTCCACATCGAGCACCCGGTGGACGGCCTGGAGAACTGGCTGCTCGCCCAGGCGGCCCACTGGCTGCGGCTCTCAGGAGTGCGGCGGCTCTTCGCGTACGAGGCCGCCGACGCCGTGGAAGCGATCAGCAGGCTGACCGGCGCCGGGTTTCGCGAGCTGACGCGCACGGACCGAGGGTGGGAGCACCTTCCGTAGAACACCCTCAGGGCACCCTCACACGCCATCGTGCCGCCCGGCCGGCACCGGTGTCGTGCTCGACCGCACGACGAGTTCGGTGGCCAACTCCACCCGGGGCGAGTCGAGTTCCTCGCCCCGGGTGAGCTTCAGGACCGTACGGACCGCGAGTTTGCCCATCTCGGCGAGGGGTTGGCGGACCGTGGTGAGCGGGGGAGCCGACCAGCGGACTTCCGGAAGGTCGTCGAAACCCACCACGCTCATGTCCTCCGGGACGCGAAGTCCACGTCGCCGCAGTGCCTCGACCGCGCCCATTGCCCTCCGGTCGCTCGTGGCGAAGATCGTCGTGGATGGCTCGGCGAGGTCGAGCAGGGCGTTGCAGCCCTTGAAGCCTGACTCCTGGTAGAAGCCGCCGGGCACGATCAGCGACGCGTCGACGGCGATCCGGGCACGGGCGATCGGCGACCCGTACATCGCCGACGCGCTGCGGGCGGCCCGTGCCGCCGACCCGGCCGCGAAGCTGTACGTCGACGACTACAACGTGGCGGGCGTCAACGCGAAGAGCGCCGCCCTCTACACCTGGTCAAGAACGTGGAGCGTCGAGTCCTGGCGCACCGGGTGCCGGCGGGATCTGCCCGCCGGCACCCGTTGTCAGGTGAACTGCCCCGATCGGGTGGGGAGTTGAGCGGACGGCGAGGTGGCGGACACCGTGGCGTTCACGTCCACTCCTCCGACAGGGCGGAGCACCCGCGTCGGTACGGCCCCCTGATCGCGGAGGCTGGGTGCCGTTCCGTCCCACCAGTCGGAGTTGCCGTCCTCGATGCAGCGCAGCAGGACTCCTTCGCGCAGGGCCCAGGGGCAGAGGGTCATCTCGTCGATGCCCATCAGCTTCATCGTGGTGTGCGCGACGATCGCCCCGGCCAGGGACTGACCGGCCCGCGCGGGGGAGATGCCCGGCAGGAGGGCGCGATCGGCGGCGGGCAGCACCGACAGCCGCTCGACGGCCACAAGGAGGTCAGTACGGGTGATGCCGCGCGGAGTGAAGGGCCCCGACCGGCCCGGGGCCGCGCCGCACAGCCTGCCCAGCTGCTGGAGCGTGCGTGAGGTGGCGACCGTCGTACGGGGCGCCTCCCAGCGGATACGGGCCGCGACGTCACGCAGCTGGTGGCGTACGTGCCGACGCAGCAGCTTGGCCCGGCGAAGCGACGGCGGGTCCTGGCCGCGGAAGAACTCGCGGGTCAGCCGGCTGGCCCCCAGCGGCAGCGAGATCGCGAAGTCCGGCAGCTTGCTCCGGCCGAACGCCACCTCCAGCGTGCCGCCCCCGATGTCCAGCATGGCCAGCGGCCCCGCGCGCCAGCCCATCCAGCGCCGAGCCGCCAGGAAGGTCAGCTCCGCCTCGACCTCGCCGGGCAGCACATGCAGTGGCACTCCCGCCTCCGCGGTGACCCGCTCGAGGATCTCGGGGCGGTTCGGGGCGTCCCGCACGATCGCCGTGGCGAAGGCGAAGGGCTGGGTCACCCCCCACCGCCTGCCTTCCACCCGGGCCTCCGCCACCGCCTCCACCAGCCGGTTCACCTGTTCCTCCGGCAGATGGCCACCCCGCTCGACATGGTCGGAGAGCCTCAGCCGGCGCTTGGCCGTGTGCACGGGAAGCGGAACGGCTCCGTCCGTCTCCGCGATGACGAGTCTTACCGTGTTCGAGCCGACGTCCAGTACACCCATACGCATCCCCTCCCCGTACCCATGGCGGCCCTCGGCACACCGTCGCGGGAACACCGGTCAGGCCCTGTTTGAGCAGTTATGGGTGGGTACTATGCCTTTATGGACAGCTTCGGCAGGGAGATAGCCATCCCTCACGAAGTCGTGGCCGGTTCGGCACCCTTCGTGGTGGGACTTCTGATCACGGCGATGCTGGTCGTCGCGGTGTGGTGGGGGATGCGGGTGCGCGCCCGGGAACCGGGTCCGCCGCGCCCCGAGGACCACCCCCATCTGCCCGCGGGCGGCGCGGTCCACGAGGTCAGCGAGATGCGCGAGCCCGACGAGATGCCGCACAACGGCAGGGTCCTCACCCCGCACGAGCTGCACGGCAACGTCTCCTCGCGCCGCGCCAAGGACCAGACACGACCGATCTGGGGCCGCAACAGCAGCGGCGGCTTCGGCAGCGGCGGGCTCGGCCACCACTGAGGGGCCCGGGCGGTCCGCCCCCTGTTCCGTTCCCTCGTCCTCACGCCCGCCCGGGCAGCTCGCAGACGACGATCCCCTTCTCCAGCAGGCTGCCCAGGATCAGCATGCCGTCGTGCTCGTACACGCTGGTCACCATCCGGTAGCCCGCCCCGCGGCGCCTGAGGTCGTGGCGCACGCGGCCGCCCGGACCGATACCCAGCACACGGGCGACTGGGCGAGGTCGGACCGGCAGGGGCCGGGCCGCTCGCCACGCCGCCCGTCGTACGCCCGCGGGTGCCCGGCGCAGCCAGTCGAGGGGCCGCTGCCGCGGGCCCGCCAGGGCGATCCACACCGTGCCGTCCGCGCTGCGGGAGAGGTTGTCAGGGAAGCCGGGGAGGTTCTCGACCAGGGTGTCGCGCTGTCCGGCCCGTGGCCCGGACAGCCACAGCCGGGTGAGGCGGTACGCACCGGTCTCGGCCACGGCGACCCAGGACTCGTCCTCGGCCAGCACGACTCCGTTCGCGAAGTCCAGGCCGTCCAGCAGGACCTCGGGCTCGCCACCGCCGGGCGGGAGCCGCAGCAGCCGTCCCGTCGCGGTCCGCTCCATCAGGTCGCCGAGCCACTCGTGAAGCCCGAAACGCCTGCTGGAGGCCGTGAAGTACACCGTGCCGTCCGCCGCCGCGGCCGCGTTGCTGCAGAACCGCAACGGCTCACCCGCCACACGGTCGACCAGAACCTCGACCCTCCCTGCGGAAGAAGAAGGGGGAGAGGCAGCAGAGGACCCGGCCCCTGTGCCGGCCTCCGGTGTGACCCGCAGCAGCCCGCGCTCCGCGTCGCACACCAACAAACGTCCGTCCGGCAGGACTTCGAGCCCCAGCGGACGCCCTTCCGTCCGGGCGATCTGCTCCACACGGGCGGGACCGCGCGGCCGGACGCGGAGGATGCGGCCGTCGGCCACGCCCGTGATCACGCGGCCTTGATGGTCGACGACGACATCCTCGGGACCCGTGCCGCCGAGGGGGATCGGACGGAGGGGCGGCAGGACGCCGGGCCCCGCGGTGCGGGCTGTCACGGAGAGTCGCGGTGTCATGAGGAGCGTTCTGCCCGAATGAGGCGCCACAACTCCTCGACGGCTCCATGTGCCCTCGTGCGGAGGCCCCAGGAACCACGAGATCACCCGCTCGCCGCAGGCGTCGCCAGAGCCTGGTCAGGGGCAGTTCGGCCCTTCGGCGGGTCAGCGGTTCCGCAGAGCCTTGATCAGCTCGTCCTTCGACATCGACGAGCGGCCCTCGACGCCGACCTTCTTCGCCTGCTCGTACAGATCCTGCTTCGACCGGTCCTCGTACGAGCCGCTCGTGCCGCCCTTGCGCGAGGAGGATTTCGGACTGTTGGCGATCCGAGCGGCCTTCTCCTTGCCCGCCCCCTCGCGGCGCAGCGCCTGGTAGGTCTTCTCCTCCTTGATCTGCGGCCTGGGCATGGCTTCCCTTCCTCCGCTCGTCCGGGGACCGAACCGTCGCGCGGCGCAACTCGTGGCGCCGCCCGGCGGGGAGCACGTTTCGGGTACCCCCGACCGGCCACTCGGAACACATGGCACACATCGGATACACGATGATGACCGAGCAGGCCGGCCCCCGTGACCTCGTACAACACGTGGTGGCTGCCGAACGGGCCGGATTCGACTTCTCCGTCACGTCCGACCACTACTTCCCCTGGCTGGAGGAGCAGGGGCACGCCCCGTACGCGTGGAGCGTCCTCGGCGCCGCGGCGCAGGCCACCTCCACGATCCCCCTCATGACGTACGTGACCTGTCCGACGACCCGCTACCACCCGGCGGTCGTCGCCCAGAAGGCCGCCACCACGCAACTGCTCGCCGAGGGCCGCTTCCGGCTGGGACTCGGTTCCGGCGAGAACCTCAACGAACACGTGGTGGGCGGGGGCTGGCCCGCCGCGCACGTACGGCTGGAGATGCTGGAAGAGGCCGTGGAGATCATCCGCGAGCTCTTCGACGGCAAGAACGTCAACCACCACGGCCCGCACTTCGACGTGGAGAACGCCCGGCTCTTCGACCTGCCGGACGAGCCGACCCCGATCGGCATCGCCGTCTCGGGCGAACGCTCCTGCGCCCTCGCCGGCCGGCTCGCCGACCTGTTGATCGCCACCGAGCCGAAGGCCGAACTGGTCGACTCCTTCGAACAGCACGGCGGCAGCGGCAAACCCAAGGTGGGCCAGCTGCCCGTCTGCTACGACCCCGACAGGAACGCCGCGGTCCGGCGGGCCCACGAACAGTTCCGCTGGTCGCTGGGCGGCTGGCCGGTCAACTCCGAACTGCCCGGCCCGGCGAGCTTCGACACGGCCACCCAGCACATCCGCCCCGAGGACGTCACGGAGACGGTCCCGTGCGGCGACGACGTCGACACCTTCGTCGAGGCCGTACGCCCCTACGTCACCGCCGGCTTCACCGAGATAGCCCTGGTCCAGATCGGCGGCGACCACCAACTCCCCTTCCTGGACTGGGCCGAGAAGAAACTGCTCCCCGCACTGAAGGACCTCTGAGAGCCTCTGGTGGTCCTCCGAAGGGGCCTCTGGGCGAACGACCGAAGGGACGACAATGGCCATAGCCACGTACACCCTCGTAGCCCTGGACTGCCCGGACCCGCCCGCCCTCGCGGAGTTCTACGCGGGCGTGCTCGGCGGTGAGGTCAAGCAGTACGACGACGACTGGTACGACCTCTACGTGCCCGGCGGCCACCGCATCTCCTTCCAGCGGGCCCCCGACCACCGCCCGCCGGACTGGCCCCGCGCCGACGGCAACTCCCAGCAACTGCACCTGGACTTCACCGTGCCGGACATCGACGCGGCCGAGCCGCAGGTACTCGCCCTCGGCGCCACCCCGCTCGACCTGGACGACAAGGGGGGCAGCCGCAGGTTCCGCGTCTACGCGGACCCGGCCGGCCACCCGTTCTGCCTGTGCTGGGACTGACGCCCAGAGTCGTCCGCGCAGGGCCTCTGCTCAGGGCATCCGCTCAGGGCCGGTACCGCAGCGGATGGTCCGCCGGTACCTCCACCACCACGATCTCCGTGCCGTCCGGATCCGCGAGCCACATCTCGATCAGCCCCCACGGCTCCTTCCGTTCTGCCTGTGCTGGGACTGACGCCCAGAGTCGTCCGCGCAGGGCCTCTGCTCAGGGCATCCGCTCAGGGCCGGTACCGCAGCGGATGGTCCGCCGGTACCTCCACCACCACGATCTCCGTGCCGTCCGGATCCGCGAGCCACATCTCGATCAGCCCCCACGGCTCCTTCACCGGCGGCCGGCGCACCTCGACGCCCGCGGCCACGAGTTCCTCGTACGCCGCCGTGGCGTCCGCGACCTGGAGCCACAACCTGACGGCGGGGGAGGGGGGTTCCTCGGAGCGGCCCGCGACCTCCAGAAAGCCGCCGCCCAGGAAGTAGACGGTGCCGCGCTCGGGACCCGTACCGAACTCGCGGTAGACGGGCAGGCCCAGCTTCTCGCCGTAGAAGGCGCGGGAACGCTCGGGGTCGGTGGGGCGGAGCAAGGTCCGGCTGCTGAGTACATGCACCATGCGCCCGGAGCCTAGTAGGAGGGTTACGCTCGGCGGTGCCCGAGCCGCGCCCGAGATCGGAGAACCGCTCCATGGACACCGCCGCCACCGGACTGACGTTCCGCGACGCCGCCGACGCCGACGTGGACGCCCTCGTCGTGCTGATCGAGTCGGCCTACCGGGGAGACTCCAGCCGCACCGGGTGGACCACCGAGGCGGACATCCTGGAGGGCCAGCGGACCGACCCGGAGGGCGTCCGCGCGGTCATCAAGTCTCCCGACAGCCGCCTGCTGACCGTCGAGCGCGACGGCACGGTGGTCGCCTGCTGCCAGCTCGAACACCGCGGCGACCATGCCTACTTCGGGATGTTCGCGGTCAGTCCCGCACTCCAGGGAGCCGGCCTCGGCAAGGTGATCATCGCGGAGGCGGAGCGGTTCGCCCGTGAGACCTGGGCCGTGAAGGAGATGCACATGACCGTGATCTCCGTACGCGAGGACCTCATCGCCTGGTACGAGCGGCGCGGCTACCACCGTACGGGAGAGATGACTCCCTTCCCGTACGGCGACGAGCGGTTCGGCATCCCGCAGCGCGACGACCTGCGGTTCGAGCTCCTGGTGAAGCCGCTCGCATAATCGTTCCGCCGCGCGGCCCGGCTGCTACGCCGTGAAGCGGCCGGTGCGCTTGATCTCCGGATAGTCGGTGGTCGCGCCGTCCAGCTCCAGGGCGCGTACGAGGCGCAGATGGTCCTGGGTGTTCACGACCCAGCCGATGATCCGCAGGTCCGCCTTGCGTGCGCGCTCGACGACCTCCAGGGTCAGGCGCCGGATGTTCAGGACGAGACTCGTGGCGCCGACCGCGGTGGCCCGCTCGACGACATCGATGCCATAGCGGCTGGCGACCAGCGCCGTGCGGACACCGGGGACGAGCCTCGCGATCTCGGCGATGGCCTCGTCGTGGAACGACAGGACCTCGACCCTGCCGACCAGATCGCGCCGGTTCATGACCTCCGCCAGCGCCCGGGCCGCGGCCACGTCCTTGATCTCGGCCTGCAGCGGAGCCGTGACGGCGTCCAGGACCTCCTCGAAGACCGGGATGCGCTCACCGCGGCCCGCGTCCAGCACACGCAGCTCGGCGAGGGTCTTCTCGGCGATCGGCCCCGAGCCGTCGGTCGTACGGTCCACGTCGGCGTCGTGCATGACGACGAGCGCGCCGTCCTTGCTCAGATGCAGATCGAGTTCGATCAGGTCCAGGCCGGCCTGCTGGGCGGCGATGAAGGAACGGAGGGTGTTCTCGGGTTCGACACCCATGATTCCGCGGTGCCCGATGGTGAGAAAGTTCAAGGCTGACTCCGCTTCCGTCGACGGCGGCTCGGCTGCCGCGTGCTGCGGTCCCGTGCCCACGCGGCAAGGCCGCAGCCTAATGGCCCGGCCGGGCGTTGAACCCGCTCCGGCAGCGGCCAATGAGGCCTTCCAGCGGCGAGAACAGGCCGCGCCGGGCCCCTCCCGCCTCACTCCTGCGTGGGCGAGTCCCGGGTGGGTTGACCGAACTTCGGCGGCTACCCAGCGATCGGCGGAAGTATTCGTCCTCGCGGCGTCCGGCAGGAAAAAGAGCGGTGAAGATAGAGGGAGGCAGGATAATCTCCCGATACTCCACTTGTGGCGAGGAACCCTGCACGCATACGGTGTCCATACGCGAGGTTCTCCCGTGGAGGATGGGTCATGACGGAAATTCTTGTGCAGGTGGGTACGGAGGAGCAGGCTCCTCCCCGGGACAGGGTGGTGGAGCACCCGGCCTGGCCCGTGCTCAAGGATGCCGTGGAGCGGATCCGGCCATGGCAGTCCAAGGACGGTTCGGTCGACTTCGACGCCGAGGGCGCCCCCGGTCGGGCCGACGTCGGTCTCGCCGTGCGCCGTGTCATCGACGCGGTCGAGGAGCTCTCCCCGTTCCTTCCGCACGACGCCGCCTATCACGAGGCGCTGGTCAAGGACCTGCACCGCTGGGCCGAGGGCGGCTTCCAGGTCCCCGACTTCCTCGACTCCCTGCTGGCCTTCCAGCCCGCCGCGCACCGCGAGGACGGGCTCCAGCATCTGGTCGTCTTCCCGATGTACACGCAGAACGGCAATCCGGACCGCAACTTCGAGGCGGTCGTCCTGCGCATGGTCTGGCCTCAGTGGCTGGCCGATCTTGAGCGCACCCGTTACGACAACCCGCTGTTCTGCGGCATCACGTTCGAGGACTTCACGGCCGGCTACGACACCAACTCGGCCGTCCTCTTCCCGGAGACCATCGCCGTGCGCGAGGCGCCCGAACGATTCTCCTGGGGCGGCATCTTCTGCGACCGCGAGGCCGCACGCTTCCGCAAGGTCACCGAGGCCGCCGTCGACACGCTCGGCCTCGAACTGCCCGACGACATCCGCGAGATGGTCGGCGACCAGGCGCGCTGCGAGCAGGCCTTCGTCCTGTGGGACATGGTCCACGACCGCACCCACAGCCACGGCGACCTGCCCTTCGACCCGTTCATGATCAAGCAGCGCCAGCCGTTCTGGATGTACGGCCTGGAGGAGCTGCGCTGCGACCTCACCGCCTTCAAGGAGGCCGTGAAGCTGGAGGCCGACGGCTTCCCGCAGGGCCGTGACGTGCAGTACGCGGTGCTGTTCGACCGCCTGTTCCGCTTCCCCGTGACCGGCGACCGCGTCCGCAACTACGACGGGCTCGGCGGCCAGCTGCTCTTCGCCTACCTGCACAAGCACGACGTCGTCCGCTGGACCGACAACAAGCTGCACATCGACTGGCAGCGAGCCCCGCAGGTCACCAACCAGCTGTGCGCCGAGATCGAGAAGCTGTACCGCGACGGCATCGACCGCCCGAAGCTGGTCCACTGGTTCGCCGCGTACGACATGGTGTCCCAGTACCTCGCCCCGCACCCGGGATCCCGCTGGGCCAAGGGCCCGGACGCCCTCGATCTGAACCAGCCGCCGCGAAAGCTCGTGGACGACGTGCTTCCGGACGAGTTTCCCCTGAGCATGTTCTATGAGGCCCTCTCCAAGAAGCTGAAGAACGTGATCGCCGCCACCAAGGGCATCACGGCGGAGAGTGCCGAGCGGGTGGCCGCGTGAGCGACCGCGCCAGAATCACTGCTCAGGAGGCGAAGATCATGGGGAATGGGGCTCTCAGCGGTGCGGTGATCGCGGTGGCCGGCGCGGGCGGACCCGCGGGCAGGGCGGCGCTCCTGCGGCTCGCCGAGGCGGGAGCGACCGTCGTCGGCTCGGACAACGATCCCGAGCGGCTCGCGGAGGCTGTGGACGCGGCCCGGTACGCGCACGGCGGCTCCACGGTCGTCGGCGACACGGTCGACCTGCTCGACCTGCAGTCCAGCCACGACTGGGCCGCCCGCATCGAGAAGGACTTCGGGCGGGTCGACGGCCTGGTCCACCTCGTGGGCGGCTGGCGCGGCAGCGAGACCTTCACCAGGACCAGCCTCGACGACTGGGATTTCCTGGAAATGCTTCTGATCCGTACCGTGCAGCACACCTCCCTCGCCTTCCACGAGGCGCTGCAGCGCAGCGAGCGCGGCCGGTACGTCCTCATCAGCGCGGCGGGAGCGAGCAGGCCCACCGCGGGCAACGCCGCCTACTCCGCCGCCAAGGCCGCGGCCGAGGCGTGGACGCTGGCGATGGCCGACTTCTTCCGCAAGGCCGGAGTCTCCGCGGGTGCGGACGGGGCGACGTCAGCGGCTGCCATCCTGGTGGTGAAGGCGTTGGTGCACGACGCGATGCGCGCCGAGCGCCCGAACGCGAAGTTCGCGGGCTTCACGGACGTCAAGGAGCTGGCCGAGGCCATCACCGGCGTCTGGGATCAGCCCGCCTCCGAAGTGAACGGAAAGCGTCTGTGGCTGACCGAGAAGCCGTGAACCCTCCGAAGACCGACGCGCGGCGGCGTCACGACCCGGAGATCCGCGGATTCGCCAGCGACAACTACGCGGGGGCTCACCCCGAGGTGCTCGCCGCCCTGGCCCTGGCCAACGGCGGGCACCAGATCGCGTACGGCGAGGACGACTACACCGATCACCTCCAGCAGGTGATCCGGGGGCACTTCGGCGCGAGTGCCGAGGCGTTCCCCGTCTTCAACGGCACGGGCGCGAACGTCGTGGCGCTCCAGGCGCTCACGGACCGCTGGGGCGCGGTGATCTGCGCGGAGAGCGCGCACATCAACGTCGACGAGGGCGGCGCCCCCGAGCGGATGGGCGGGCTCAAGCTGCTCACGGTGCCCACGCCCGACGGCAAGCTCACCCCCGAGCTCATCGACCGGCAGGCGTACGGCTGGGACGACGAGCACCGTGCGATGCCGCAGGTCGTGTCGATCACCCAGAACACCGAGCTGGGCACCGTCTACACGCCCGACGAGGTCCGCGCGATCTGCGAGCACGCCCACGCGCACGGCATGAAGGTGCATCTCGACGGCGCCCGGATAGCCAACGCGGCCGCCTCGCTGGACGTCCCGATGCGGGCGTTCACCAACGCGGTCGGCGTGGACGTCCTCTCCTTCGGCGGCACGAAGAACGGCGCACTGTTCGGCGAGGCGGTCGTCGTCATCAATCAGGACGCCGTCAGCCACATGAAGCACCTGCGCAAGCTGTCGATGCAGCTCGCCTCCAAGATGCGCTTCGTCTCGGTGCAGTTGGAGGCGCTGCTCGCCAAGGACCTGTGGCTGCGCAACGCCCGCCACGCGAACGAGATGGCCCAGCGTCTCGCCGAGGGCGTGCGCGCCGTACACGGCGTCGAGATCCTCCACCCCGTGCAGGCCAACGCCGTCTTCGCGCGGCTGCCCCACGACGTGAGCGAGCGCCTGCAGAAGCGCTACCGCTTCTACTTCTGGGACGAGGCCGCGGGCGACGTCCGCTGGATGTGCGCCTTCGACACGACCGAGGACGACGTCGACGGGTTCGTGGCGGCACTCAAGGAGGAAATGGCTCGCTAGCGATCCATGATGGTGTGCATAGATATGCGGTTACCCGAAAAGTCATTGACTGTCGGGTGATCGCATTCCTATGCTCTGCGGGCATGGAGCTGATCCAGAACACCCCCGACCTGTCCGCATACTTGGCCGCTGACGAGGTGGTCGACCATCACCATCCGCTCGTACGGGAGACGGCTGCGCGTCTCGCCGAGGGGGTGGCGGACTCGTATGACTATGCGCGCGCCGCGTACGAGTTCGTGCGCGACACCGTCCCGCACTCCCAGGACGCCGGCGACCCGCGCGTCACCTGGCGCGCGTCCGACGTCCTGGAGCTGCGCACCGGCATCTGCCACGCCAAGGCGCATGCGCTCGCCGCGCTCCTGCGGGCCGAGGACATCCCCACCGCGTTCTGCTACCAGTCGCTTCTCCATGACGACGGATGCGGGCATGTCGTGCACGGCCTGGTCGCCGTGCGGTTCAACGGGGCCTGGCACCGGCAGGACTGCCGCGGCAACAAGCCGGGCGTGGATGCCCAGTTCTCGCTCGACGGCGAACAGCTGGCCTTCTCCGTCGATCCACAGTCCAATGAGGTGGACTATCCAGTACTGTACGCTGAACCTCATCCGGTCGTCCTGAGCGCCCTCAAGGCAGCCCCCGACCGGCCGCACCTGTGGAAGTCCCTCCCCACCGCACTCTGAGGCAAGGCAGACGATGACCCTCCCGCTCACCGTGTCCGACGAGGTGCGCGCCCTCGCGCCCGGTTTCACGCACCTCACCGTCGAGGCGTACGGACTCGTCAACGGGCCCAGTACGGACGGCACCTCGGAACTCCTCGACGACGCGGCCCGCCGTCTCGCGGCCCGTCTCGACGGGCGCGCCCCGCACGAGGACCTGCACATGGCCGCCTGGCGCGAGGTCTACACGGCGTTCGGCTCCAAGCCCTCGCGTACGCGCAACTCGGCGGAGGCGCTGGCGAAGAGGGCCCTCTCGGACGCCGGGCTGCCCCGGATCAACGTGCTGGTCGACCTCTACAACGCGATCAGCGTCGCCCATCTGATCCCGGTGGGCGGGGAGGACCTCGACCACATCCAGGGCGGGATGCGTCTCGTGCGCGCCACGGGCGACGAGGACTTCGTGACCGTCGCGGCGGGGGAGGAGACCGTCGAGCACCCCGACGCCGGCGAGGTGGTGTGGTGCGACGAGAGGGGCGTGACCTGCCGCCGCTGGAACTGGCGCCAGGGCCCGCGCACCCGCCTCACCGAGGAGTCCACCTCGGCGGTCTTCCTCCTGGAGAGCCTCACACCGATGCCGGTGGCCGACGTCGAGGCCGCGGGCTCCGAACTCGCCGAACTGCTGGAGAAGTTCAGCCCGGGGGCGCGGATCACCGTTCACGCGCCTCGGTAGCGGCTCCGTACGAGCAGCCGCTCAGCGGGCCTCGGCGGCCTTGACCTCTTCGGGGGTCGGGGCCGTGCCGCCGAGGTGGGCCGGCATCCACCAGGTGTCGTTCGGGCCCTTGGGGCGTACGGGGTAGGCGCGCTGCGCGGCTTCCAGGAGCTCCTGCACCCGCTCGCGCAACTGGCGGGTGATCGCGCCCGCGTACTTGTCGCGCGAGGCCTCTATGGCCTCGCCGACACGGATGGTGATCGGGATGTGGCTGCGCTTGAAGTTGCGCGGGTGGCCCTTGGTCCAGAGCCGCTGCGTGCCCCACACCGCCATCGGGATCAGCGGGACGCCGGCCTCCTGGGCCATGCGCGCGGCACCCGACTTGAAGCTCTTCAGCGTGAACGACTGGGAGATCGTGGCCTCGGGGAAGACGCCGACGATCTCGCCGGAGCGCAGCGAGTCGAGCGCGTGGGCGTACGCCGCCTCGCCGTTCTTGCGGTCCACCGGGATGTGCTTCATGTTGCGCATCAGCGGGCCGGAGATCTTGTGCCGGAAGACCGACTCCTTCGCCATGAAGCGGACCAGACGCTTCTGCGGCAGGGCGGCCAGACCGTCGAAGATGAAGTCGAGATAGCTGATGTGATTGCTCACCAGCACCGCACCGCCCGAGCGCGGGATGTTCTCCGTTCCCTTGAGGTCGATCTTCAGGTCCCAGGCCTTGAACAACGTCTGGGCGAGACCGGTGGCGGGACGGTAGGCAAGCTCAGCCATGGACGGAGTGGACCCTTCTCTCTGGTCTGCCTGGGAAGGGGGCTCCCGGCGGGAAGTTACGGTGCCGTAGGTTTACGGCATTGCGCAGATCGTGCCCCAAGAACGGACGAGTGGCCAGTCCTCGTGCCGCGCAAGGGCGAGATCCTCGTCACGTCACCCCTTGATCCACCTCGGAGTTTTAAGCCGCCTTTACTCTGCGCGAACCGTGAGCCGACGTACGAGCAGGTACATCTCGCACCCGAGGCAGTACCCGAACGCCGCGTTCAGAAACGCCGCCGCGAGCGCCGCCCCGGTCGCCGCGAGACCCAGCCACTCGGGCCCCACTCCGTAGCCGATCAACCCCAGCGCCGCGAACGCGAATCCGACCGCCTGTGCGAACCGCGGCGGCGCCGGCGCCTCGAACTCCGTCGGCGGCCCGATCCGGGGACGCACCGCCTTGCGGAACAGCCAGCCGTACGGAGAACGCGCCACGCCACCGGCAGCGCCGAGCGCGAACGCCAGTGTCTGCCAGGCCAGCAGCCAGGCGCTGCCGGTGATCAGTACGACCGCCAGTACGACGGTCGTCACGGCCGCTCCGAAACGCGGCCCTCTTGCATCGATGTCCATGGATCAAGCATTCCGCATGGAAAACGTTCCGCTGCCGCGGGAATCTTTGCAGTCTCGTGAATGCTGAAGCCGGAGATGGCCGGAATCGTGGTGTGCGTGGTGGTGCTCGTGGCGGCGAGCGCCTTCGGAGTGCTGAACCGACGGCGGAGCGGGAGAGTCAGAGTGCGCGGGCGGGACGGCGGAAAGCGGCTGGGCGCGGCCGAGTTGGGCGAGGACCTCGGTGAACGCGCCACACTTGTCCAGTTCTCCAGCGCCTTCTGCGCGCCCTGCCGGGCGACCCGCAGGGTGCTCGGCGAGGTCGCCGACATGGTCCCGGGCGTGACGCACGTCGAGATCGACGCCGAGGACCACCTCGACCTCGTACGGGAACTCGACATTCTCAAGACGCCGACCGTGCTCGTCCTCGACGCGGACGGACGCGTGGTCCGGCGCGCGACGGGACAGCCGCGCAAGGCGGACGTGATCGCCGCGCTCGGCGAGGCGGTCGGAACACCCTGACCTGTGAAGCTGGACGAGGCTGGAGGGCACCGGTGACGCATCTCCCATATGCCGGGACGCACTTGACTGCACGCACCACCTATCGTCAGCCTGACCGTATGCCCCAGGAACTCCTTCTCGTCGAGCGCGAACGCCCTCGGACCGCGGCTCCCGCCCGCTGCGCGAGCGCGCACTGTCCGGGCTGTTGACCAGCCCAGGACCTGCTCGTCGCCTCCCGCAGAAGGACAACTCCATGACGGCCACGCCCGATCTCGGAACCCCTCGGCTCTCCTCTCCCGAACTTGCCTCCCCGGACCTCCTGCGCTCCGTCTTCCGGCGGCACGCCGCAGGAGTTGCCGTGATCACCGCCCAGGGCGGCGAGGGCCCCGTGGGCTTCACCGCGACCTCCCTCACCTCGGTGTCCGCCGAGCCCCCGCTGGTCTCCTTCGGTGTTGGCACCGGCGCGTCCAGCTGGCCGGCGATCGCCGAGCAGGATCACGTCGGCGTGCACATACTCGGCGAGCACCAGCGCGAACTGGCGGCCACCTTCGCCCGCAGCGGCGCCGACCGCTTCGGCGCGCCCACCGCCTGGCGGGAGGGCCCCGAGGGTGTCCCCGTACTGGACGACGTCCTCGCCTGGCTCGTCTGCCGGGTCGTCGCCCGCGTACCGGCCGGGGACCACCGCGTCGTGCTGGCCGAGGTGGTCCTCGGGGACCCCGCCGGCGCCGGCCGCCCACTCCTGTACCACCAGGGCGACTTCAAGGGGCTGCGGGAATGACGCGTCGGGCCGTACGGCCCGCCTCGCCTGCGGGAGCGTCGAGTTCCGATTACGCTGCGTTGCGAAGGTCACAGTTCAAAGCGCTTGCTTAGAGGGAACCACCTGCGGGAGCGTAGATGTGCGTACTGGCGAGTAATATTTCGCTCGGAGCGCGGGTCGCCCCCACCGGGAACGGCCGCTTCAGGCGCCTATGCTGCCCATAAGCAGGCAGCCCAGAAAAGACGATGCAGTAGGAGAGCCGGCGTGAGCTTGAGGATCGTTGTCACCGTGAAGTACGTGCCCGACGCCACTGGCGACCGGCACTTCGCCGATGACCTGACCGTCGACCGTGACGACGTGGACGGCCTGCTGTCGGAGCTCGACGAGTACGCGGTCGAGCAGGCCCTGCAGATCGCCGACGAGGCGGACGACGCGGAGATCACCGTGCTGACCGTCGGCCCCGAGGACGCCAAGGACGCGCTGCGCAAGGCGCTCTCCATGGGCGCGGACAAGGCGATCCACGTCGAGGACGACGACCTGCACGGCACGGACATCATCGGTACGTCGCTCGTGCTGGCCAAGGCCATCGAGAAGGCCGGCTACGACCTGGTCATCTCCGGCATGGCGTCCACCGACGGCACCGCCGGTGTCGTCCCGGCGCTGCTCGCCGAGCGTCTGGGTGTTCCGCAGGTCACGCTGCTCTCCGAGGTCTCGGTCGAGGACGGTGTGGTCAAGGGTCGCCGTGACGGCGACACCGCGTCCGAGCAGCTGGAGGCCTCCCTGCCGGCCGTCGTGTCGGTCACCGACCAGTCGGGCGAGGCGCGTTACCCGTCCTTCAAGGGCATCATGGCCGCCAAGAAGAAGCCGGTGCAGTCCTGGGACCTGGAGGACCTGGAGATCGAGACGGACGAGGTCGGTCTCGAAGGCTCCTGGACCAAGGTCGACTCCGCCACCGAGCGCCCGGCACGCACCGCCGGCACGATCGTCAAGGACGAGGGCGAGGGCGGCAAGCAGCTCGCCGCCTTTCTCGCGGAGCGCAAGTTCGTCTGATGCAGCCTCGCGGGCCAGAAGTTCATCTAGGGCCCCATCGAGGCTCGCTGAACCTCCATCCGCCGACCGCCCCTCATCTTTCGCAAGCAGGAGAGCATTCCCATGGCTGAAGTTCTCGTCTACGTCGACCACGTGGACGGTGCCGTCCGCAAGCCCACCCTTGAACTGCTGACGCTGGCCCGCCGCATCGGCGAGCCCGTCGCCGTCGCGCTGGGCCCCGGCGCCGCCGACACCGCCGCCGCACTCGCCGAGCACGGCGCGGTCAAGGTCCTCACGCACGACGCCGCGGAGTACGCCGACTACCTGGTCGTACCGAAGGTGGACGCGCTGCAGGCCGCGTACGAGGCCGTTTCCCCGGCCGCCGTGCTCGTGCCGTCCTCCGCCGAGGGCAAGGAGATCGCCGCCCGTCTCGCGGTCCGTATCGGTTCGGGCATCATCACCGACGCCGTCGACCTGGAGGCCGGTGACGAGGGTCCGGTGGCCACGCAGTCCGCGTTCGCCGCCTCCTTCACCACCAAGTCCCGCATCTCCAAGGGCACCCCGGTCATCACGGTCAAGCCCAACAGTGCCGCCGTGGAGGCCGCCCCGGCCGCCGGCGCCGTCGAGGCCCTCGCGGTCTCCTTCTCGGACAAGGCGACCGGCACCAAGGTCACCGGCCGCACCCCGCGCGAGTCGACGGGCCGCCCCGAGCTGACCGAGGCCGCGATCGTGGTCTCCGGCGGCCGCGGTGTCAACGGCGCCGAGAACTTCGGGATCATCGAGGCCCTCGCCGACTCCCTCGGCGCGGCCGTCGGCGCCTCGCGTGCCGCGGTGGACGCCGGCTGGTACCCGCACACCAACCAGGTCGGCCAGACCGGCAAGAGCGTGTCCCCGCAGCTCTACATCGCCTCCGGCATCTCCGGCGCCATCCAGCACCGCGCCGGTATGCAGACCTCCAAGACGATCGTCGCGGTCAACAAGGACGCCGAGGCGCCGATCTTCGACCTGGTCGACTACGGCGTGGTCGGCGACCTCTTCGACGTCGTCCCCCAGCTCACCGAGGAGATCAACACCCGCAAGGGCTGATCGGCTTCGCGGGTACCTCGCAGGAAGCTCGCGAGTACCCCGTGACCTACGAGGCCCCGGAGACCGTCACGGTCTCCGGGGCCTCGCCTCATGCCAGGGTCAGTGACGCCTGTACGGGCAGATGGTCGCTTGGGAACTGTCCGCCCACGGAGAAGGTGTTGATCGACGCCCGGTGCGAGGTCACGCCGGGCGTGGCGAGTATCCAGTCGATGCGGTCGCCGTCCGGGACCAGGGGCCGGTAGCCGTGGAAGGTGGCGTACAGCGTGCTCCGCTCGGCCGCGGTGTCCCAGGTGTCGGTGAGTCCGGCGGCCAGCATCGTGTCGTAGACCGGGTTCTTGTGGGCGGCGACGTTGAAGTCGCCGGTCACCACGAGCGGCAGGGTCCGGTCGAGCCCGGCGATCCGTGCGGCGATCAGGGACGCCGCACGCGCGCGTGCGTTCTGGCTCGCGTTGTCGAGGTGGGTGTTGAGGAAGTAGAACTGCCGCTCGCTGTCGCCCAGGTCACGGAAGCGGACCCAGGTCACCATGCGTATGGACCCGCCGCCCCAGGTGTTCGAGCCGATCACGTCGGGGGTGTCGGAGAGCCAGAAGTGGTCGTACTCGACCGGGGCGAGTCTGCGGGTGTCGTAGTAGACCGCCATGAACTCATCGCGGCTGCCGCCCGCGCGGCCCGTGCCGATCCAGTCGTAGTGCGGTCCGAGGTCGGTCTCTATGTCGCGCACCTGCTGGTAGAGACCCTCCTGGACGCCCATGACGTGCGGCCGCTCCCGGCGCAGCAGTTCGCGCATCACGGGGCGGCGGACGGCCCAGCTGTTGGGTTCGGCGGTGCTCGCGTACCGCAGGTTGAAGGACATGACCTCCAGCCGGCGGTTCCGAGGTATTCGGTTCGCGGCGGAGGCGGGTGTGGTCGACAGTGCTGTACTGGACAGAGGCAGCGTGACCGCTGCAGCGAGAGCGGTCTTGAGGCCCAGGCGGCGCGTGACTCGACTGCGATGGGGCACGGGTGGCTCCTTCTGTGGCGGATGCCGGTTCCTGTGGGGGACACCGGTCCTGCTGCGGACAGCGGACGAGTCGTGCGCATCGCAGTCTCGAAGCTCGGCGTGAACATGTCGAGATCCCGGGATGGACCCCGAGGGAAGTCCCGGGGACGGCCCCCGAGGGAATTCAGGGGCGGTCGCGGTGCGAATCCCGGGCGGCCAGGGAAGGGATCCGGCCATGGCCCGGGAAGGAATCTGGACGTGGCCCGGCAGGGTATCGGAGGCGGTCGGGGTGGGAGCCTTCGGGGTGGCCCGGTGGGCGGAGGGTGTTGACCGGCGGGAAGGTCCGCGGATAACTTCGCTCTACGGATATTTGATTCCGTGAAGCGGAAAACAGGAGGGTGTGGAATGGGTCAGGGCCAGCAGGAGAAGGTGGCGACGAGCCTCGCGGGCGCGGTCAGCGAGGAGATCAGCGCCTCCCTCGCCCCGGTCGACGCCGAGTTGGAGCGCCGCTACCCCGGAGACCCCGGCACCCGCCAGCCCGTCCACACCGTGTACGTCCCCGGTGACGTCTTCGCCGCCGACACCATCCGCTCCTGGGGCGACCAAGCCCTCGCCGCCCTCGACGAACACGCGCCCGACGCCGTCTCCTTCGCCGCGGTCCTCGGCCTCTCCGACGACCTCGCCGAGCCCGTGTACGACCGCGTACGCGCCAAGCTGGAGCGCGAGCCCATCGAGGACCTCCGCGTCGACTTCGAGGACGGCTACGGCCCGCGCCCGGACACCGAGGAGGACGAGGCGGCGGCCCGCGCGGCACGGCTGGTCTCGGAGGCGTACGGGACCGGCACGGCGGCCCCGTACATGGGCATCCGCATGAAGTGCATGGAGGCACCGGTCCGCGACCGGGGCATCCGCACCCTCGACATCTTCCTGACCGGCCTGATGGAGGCGGGCGGTCTGCCCGACGGGCTCGTGCTGACCCTCCCCAAGGTGACCTATGCCGAGCAGGTCTCGGCCATGGTGCGGCTCCTTGAGGAGTTCGAGAAGGCGCGCGGCCTGGAGCAGGGCCGGATCGGCTTCGAGATCCAGATCGAGACCAGCCAGTCCATCCTCGCCACCGACGGCACCGCGACCGTCGCCCGCATGATCCAGGCGGCCGAGGGGCGGGCCACGGGCCTGCACTACGGCACCTTCGACTACAGCGCCTGCCTCGGCGTCTCCGCCGCCCACCAGGCCAGCGACCATCCGGCCGCCGACCACGCCAAGGCGATCATGCAGGTCGCGGCCGCGGGCACCGGCGTCCGTGTCTCGGACGGCTCCACGAACGTCCTGCCGGTCGGCCCGACGTCGAAGGTCCACGACGCCTGGCGGCTGCACTACGGCCTCACCCGCCGAGCGCTGGCACGCGCCTACTACCAGGGCTGGGACATGCACCCCGGCCACATCCCGACGCGCTACGCGGCCGTGTTCGCCTTCTACCGGGAGGGCTTCGAGCAGGCCGCAGGGCGTCTCGCCCGGTACGCCAACCACGCCGGCGGCGACGTCATGGACGAGCCCGCCACTGCCAAGGCCCTCAGCGGCTACCTCCTGCGTGGCCTGGACTGCGGCGCCCTCGACATCGCGGAGGTGGCCCGAGCGGCGGGCCTGACCCGCGCCGACCTGGAGACTTTCGCGACACCCAGGCGCGCGGACCTGACGATCTCGGCCAAGTAGTGCGGCCTTCAGGGACGCGGGGAACTGCGCGACAAGCCACAGACGGCCCGCGGCACTACGACGACCGGTAGCCCCCGCACGCCAGTGGTACCCCGCGCGTACCGACCAAGTCACAGCGACAGCGCCCCCGCACCGGCTGTCACTTCTGCCCCGTACTCTGGGCGCCACTCATTGGTGTGACTCAGGAACGGGGCAGCGGTGTCTTCGGGGGAAAACCAGCAACCAGGGGAGAAGGACCGTCCGGACGGGCCCGACCAGCCCGACGGGATCGGCCGGCTCCTCGTCGGACGCTACCGCGTCGTCGCCCAACTGGGCCGCGGCGGAATGGGCGTCGTCTGGCGGGCGCTCGACGAGGTCCTGGGCCGCGAGGTCGCGGTCAAGGAACTGCGTACGTACTCGGACGCGGGCGAGCCCGAACTGGCCGACCTGGGGCTGCGCATGCAGCGCGAGGCGCGCGCGGCGGCCCGCGTGCGCCACCCCGGAGTGGTCGCCGTGCACGACGTGGCGGAGGTCGACGGCCGGCCGCTGATCGTCATGGAGCTGGTGGACGGGCCGTCCCTGGACGACGTCCTGCGCGAGCGCGGCACCCTCGACGCACGCGAGGCGGCCGGGATCGGCGCGAAGGTCATGGACGCGCTCTCCGCGGCCCACCGCGTCGGGGTGCTCCACCGTGACGTGAAGCCCGGCAACATCCTGCTCGACCGCTCCGGCCGGGTCGTCCTCACCGACTTCGGCATCGCCACGATGGACGACCCGGGCGACGGCTCCGCCACCCATCTCACCCGCAGCGGCGAACTGGTCGGCTCCCTGGACTACTTGGCACCCGAGCGGGCCCAGGGCCACGAACCGGGCCCCGCCTCCGACATCTGGGCCCTGGGCGCCACGCTGTACGCGGCCGTCGAGGGAGCCTCGCCGTTCCGGCGTACGTCGACCTGGTCCACCCTCACGGCGATCGTGGTCGAACCGCTGCCGGAGCCGCAGCGCGCCGGACCGCTCGGCCCGGTTCTGCAGCAACTGATGCACAAGCAGCCGGAGTCCCGCCCGGACGCCGACGAGGCGAGCCGGCTGCTGCAGGCGGTGGCGGACGCCACCACCGGCCCGGACTCGGCGACGAGGGGCCTGCGCCCGCCCGCGGCCCGGCCGCGCGAGTCGACCGAGCGGAGCGTGCCGGCGGTGCCGCCGGGCTTCGGCCCACCGGCGTCGGGCGGCGCGGGCTTCGGGCCCGCGGGCGAGGACAGGGCGGACGCCGGCTCCTTCGGTGGCCCGGCGCCCGGCGTTCCGGCGACGGGTCAGGCAGGCTTCGGCACCCCGGAACCGGGCGGGGCCGGTGCTGATGGTTCGGGTACAGGTACAGGTACAGGAGCAGCCGCATTCGGCGCAGCGGGCGTCGGCGGGTCCGGGCCCGTGTCCCCTGGGGGAGGCTGGCAGGGGACCGCAAGTCCGGCGCCGGACGGGACGGGCGCCTCGACAGCTGCCTCGGCATCGGCCTCCGTCTCCGCGGGGAGCGGGTCCGGGCCAGGATTCCCGGACGCCGGCCCGACAACGCCCGGTGCCCAGCAGGCAGGCGGCCACGGCATGCCCTCCGCCGCGGGTTCCTCCACACCGCCCCCGACGACCGGACCGGGCTTCGGGCCGCCCGAGTCGATGACGCAGCCCGCCGTCCCGTCCGCTCCCCGGCGCCGCAAGGGCCGGGTCCTTCTCGCCGCCGCCGCGGTCACCGTCGTGCTGGCCGCGACCGGCGTCACCGTCGCCCTCATGAACGGCTCCGACGAGTCGGGGCCCACCGCCGGGCCCAGGGCCTCTCAGGGCGGCGGCGCCACCCCGTCCGAGGGCGCGAGCCGCGGCTCGATCGACCTGTCGGACGACACGAAGCCCACGGAACAGGGCGACAAGAAGGAGTCCGCGAAGCCGAGCGAGAAGCCGGAGCGCACCAAGGACGCCGAGCCCACGGACAAGGCACCGGCCGCCTCGCCCAGGCCCAGCGAGGGCGGTACCACGGGCGGCGGTTCGGACGGCGGCACGACCGGGGGAGGCGAAGAGCCCGGCCCCGCCCCGGTCTGCCACGCCATCGGCGGCGGCAAGTACAACTGCGAGGTCTGGAAGACGTCCACGTCCTACACCGCGGCCGGCGCCGAGGCGGGCACCCTCAACGCGGGCACCAACTACTTCTACTGCCAGCAGAACCTCGGCCGCCGGGAGACCTACGGCGAGTGGACGAACGTCTGGTGGGCGAAGACCGACGACGACAGCGGCAACACGAACGTCTTCGTCAGCGACGTCTACATCAAGGGCGGCGACAACGACGCGCCGGTTCCGGGGCTGCCGGTCTGCTGACCGGGCAGGTACTTCTCCAGTCCGGAGGCCGTCGTCCACCCCTCCTCCGCGAACAGCCGGGTGCCCGCGGTGCAGAGCCGCAGATCGCCGCGCGCCCGGGCGCAGAACTCCTCGGGCGTGGCGCCGAACAGGTCCCGCAACCGCGTTGACCGGGCAAGGAGCCCGGTGAGCAGCGGCCGCTCGCCGGGATGCCTCAGCGGTGTCCCCGTACCGTCGTGGAGGACTCCGCGCCGGTTGACGTAGAGGTGGGCGCCGTCGAGTGTGGCGCCCGACTCCAGCTCGACCCGGACGTCGGCGGCGGGCAGCGACACACGGTCGTACGCCCCCGCCGGTGCCGTGACGCCCTCGCTCGTGTCGACCGCCGCGAGCTGCGCCGGGTCCAGCCAGGTGAGGAACAGCTCGCGGGTGTGCCCGGGCGCGCGAAAGGGCGACGCGGACACGTACCCCATCGCGCTGACGTGGGCCGAGACGCCCACCTCCAACCCCGTGACCCGCGCCTTCACCAGCGGGACCGGGGACGACAGCTCGTACTCCCGCATCTTGTGCCGGAGTTGCGCGGGGCAGGCGTTGGAGCCGACCGCGAGGACCGGGACGCGGTCCGGGAACGTGTGGCGGGTCAGGGGCAACAGCCGGTCCCCGTCCAGGAGTCCCGATTCCCCGGGCCAGGCGCCCGGATAGGCCAGCGGACGGTCGCGCGGCGCCTCAGCGAGACCGAGCGCTTCCAGCGTGCGGTCGGCATACGGGTCTCGGGCCGTCATGTGTCAGTCCGAGGGCGGCAGTTCGCCCGAGCCGCGGGTGATCAGACGCGTCGGGAGTTCGATGCGTTCGGGCAGGACGAGCGAACCGTCGAGCTGACGGAAGAGGCGCTCCGCGGCGGTGCGGCCGAGCTGCGCGGCGTCCTGGGCGACGACGGTGACCCCGGGCTGGAGGAGGTCGGCGAGTTCGATGTCGTCGAAGCCGACCAGGGCCACGGGGCGGGAGCCCTCGGCGATGACACGTACGGCCGTGACCGTCACACGGTTGTTGCCCGCGAAGATCGCGGTGACGGGGGAGGGGCCGGAGAGCATGTCCTCGGCAGCCTTGCGCACCCGCTGCGGGTCGGTGACGCCCAGGGACATCCAGGCGTCCTCCACCGGAATGCCGGCGTCCTCCATGGCGGCGCGATAGCCGCGCAGACGCTCGGCGGAGGTGTGGATGCGCGGCATGTCACCGATGAACCCGATCCGGCGGTGGCCGTGCGCGATGAGGTGGGCGACGCCGTCGCGCGCACCGCCGAAGCTGTCGGAGAGGACGACGTCCGCGTCGATCTGTCCGGCGGGGCGGTCCACGAAGACCGTGGCGACACCCGCCTTTATCTCGGGCTCCAGATAGCGGTGGTCGTCCCCGGCCGGGATGATCACGAGCCCGTCCACGCGGCGCGCGCACAGCGCGAGGACCAGCTCCTGCTCGCGGTCCGGGTCCTCGGCGCTGGAGCCGTTGATCAACAGGGCGCCATGGGCGCGGGCCACTTCCTCCACCGCCCGGCTCAGCGGGCCGTAGAACGGGTCCGCCAGATCCTCCAGTACGAGACCGATGCTCGCCGTACGTCCCTTGCGGAGCACTCGCGCGCTGTCGTTGCGCCGGAAGCCCAGCGCGTCGATCGCCTCCTGTACCCGGCGCTCGGTGTCAGGGGTGACTCCTGGCTCGCCGTTGACTACACGCGATACGGTCTTCAGACCGACCCCGGCACGCGCCGCGACGTCCTTCATCGTGGGACGGTTGCCGTAGCGGCTCTCGGTTCGGCGGGCGGTCTCGGCCACGATGCGCTGTCCTGTCCTGTAGTCCATGGGGCTGCGTCGGTCCTGAGGATGCTCGGTTGGTCGCCAGATCGGGGTGTGGCGTCGAGCATAGAGCCTGGACAACGTTGTCAGATGCGGGAGAGACTGTCCATCGCAATCTCCGGCCTACCCTTCCTCACTGCGAGACCGGCCTGCCCTTTTCTCATGGTCCAAATGGGATCCAAACGGGAGATCAGACACTGATGCACACCGACCTCGTGGCCGCGCTCGACATCGGCGGCACCAAGATCGCCGGAGCGCTGGTGGACGGCCACGGCCGGATCCTGCTGCGCGCCCAGCGGCCGACGCCCGCGCAGGAGGGCGGCGAGACCGTCATGGCGGCCGTCCACGCCGTGCTCGGCGAACTGACCGTCTCGCCCCTGTGGAGCCGTGCCACGGCCATCGGCATCGGCAGCGCGGGCCCGGTGGACGCCTCCGCGGGCACCGTGAGCCCCGTGAACGTCCCCGGCTGGCGTGACTACCCCCTGGTCGAGCGGGTCCAGGCGGCCACGGCCGGGCTGCCCGTCGAGCTGATCGGCGACGGCGTGGCGATCACCGCGGCCGAGCACTGGCAGGGCGCGGCCCGCGGACACGACAACGCGCTCTGCATGGTCGTCTCGACAGGCGTCGGAGGCGGCCTCGTCCTGGGCGGACAGCTCCACCCCGGACCCACCGGCAACGCCGGTCACATCGGCCACATCAGCGTGGAGCTCGACGGCGACCTCTGCCCGTGCGGGTCCCGCGGCTGTGTCGAGCGCATCGCGAGCGGCCCGAACATCGCGCGCCGCGCCATCGAGGGCGGCTGGCAGCCCGGGGCCGAGGGCGACACCTCCGCAGCCGCGGTGGCCGCCTCCGCCCGTGCCGGTGACCCGGTCGCGGTGGCGTCCTTCGAGCGTGCCGCCCAGGCCCTGGCCGCCGGCATCGCGGCGACCGCGACGCTGGTGGAGATCGACATCGCGGTGATCGGCGGGGGAGTGGGGAAGGCGGGTGACGTCCTGTTCACGCCGCTGCGTGCCGCGTTGCGCGACTACGCCACGTTGTCGTTCGTGCAGCGGCTCACCGTGACGCCGGCGCAGATGGGGACGGATGCCGGGCTTGTCGGTGCGGCGGCGGCCGCGCTCAGCCGGCAGCCGAGCGCTACCACCGCGGTGGTCGGCGGCTGAGCCACCCCTGTCACTTGGGTGGCTGTATTTCGATCCGAGCGTTGGGATGTGCGGGCCGGTGGGGACTTGTCGCACAGTTCCCCGCGCCCCTGAAAGGTTGCGCGGTTCCCCGCGCCCCCGAAAGAAGGCTCTCCGGGGCGCGGGAAGCTGCTTGGTCGAGCCCTACTGGACAGCTGCTGTCAGCAGGTGAGTCGGGTGTCTGCCCAGTCGCCGTGGTCCGAGGTGATTCCGTCTCCGCCGTCCGTGACGACCAGGCGGATCACCTGGGCGCCGCTCACGTCGGCCGAAAGGGCCTGTGCCGCCTGGGCGTTGGTGAGGACGCCGGTCGAGGCCACCTTCGTGCCGTCGGCCCAGATCTCGAAGGCGACCGACCCGTCGGTGCCCTCCTCGTCGTCCACGCCGACCTTCGCGGTCACGGTCTCGCAGGCCTTGCCCGTGTAGTACTCGACGGTGCTCTCCGCATGGACGCCGAGCCCCGTGGCGTACACGACGCCATTGATCGTGATCGGGGTGCCGTCGCCCGCGTCGCTCTCGCCGTTGCTGGTGTTGCGCTCGACGGGCCCCCAGCCGTTGGTCGTCGAGAGCCAGGGGAGGTCACCGAGGTTCGACGCGCCGGAGGGCGGGGCCACCACGACGGACGCCGTCAGCGGCAGCACGCTCTCGGCCCGCACCCCGTTCGGCGAGCGGTAAGTGGCCTTCAGCTTCAGCTCGTACGACCCCGTGGGCGTGCCGTCGGGCGCGGTCACCGTCCACTTGGTGCGCAGCGCCCTGCCGGTCGGGAGGGAACCCGTCGTGGTCGGCGACTTGGCCTTCACCTTCCAGCCCTCGGGGCCGGTCAGTGAGACGGAGACGCGCTTCGCGGGCGTGCGGCCCAGGTCGGTCACCGAGGTCGACAGCGCGGTCGCCTTTCCCGCCTCGATCAACGTGCTGCCGTCCAGGCCGAGTTCGACGGCGGGTGGGTTCTTGGCCCAGCGGCCGTCCGTCGACACGCGTACGAGGACCGTGCCGTGTGCCGGGACGGTCGCCGAGATCGCGCCCGCCGTGTTGTAGCTCTTGTGCTGCCACAGGTCGCGCAGCGTGTAGGCGTCCGCCTCGGGCAGTCCGACGGCTTTCACGGTCGTGGCGATGCGCTGGGCGCTGCCGGTCTCGTTGAAGAGGGCGACCGCGCGGCTGCCGTCCTTCATCTCCTTGGCGACGACCCAGCGACCGCCCTCGGAGGAGAGCACCGCGCCCTGCTTGCCGAGCGGGTCCTGGTCGACCGCGATGACCTCCCTGTTGCCGAGGATGTCGAAGGTCTCCTCGGGGACGGACCGCAGGTCCGAGCCGATGAGCAGCGGCGCGGCCATGATCGACCACATCGAGAAGTGCGTGCGGTACTCCGTGTCCGTCATGCCGCCGTTGCCGACCTCCAGCATGTCGGGGTCGTTCCAGCGCCCGGGACCTGCGTACTGCGTGAGGGGCAGGTTCTGCTTCATGATCGAGAGCATCGAGCCCCAGTTGTCGCTGATGTCCCCGGTGGTACGCCACAGTTGGCCGACGTCGGCCGCCCACTCCCAGGGCTTGTTCTCGCCCCACTCGCAGATGCTGTAGACGATGGGACGGCCGGTTGTCTCGGAGGCGGCCTTCAGGGCGTCACGCATCGTCGTGTAGCGCTGCTTGGCGTCCACACCCTGGTTGTTGCAGTTGTCGTACTTCAGGTAGTCGACACCCCAGTCC
This sequence comes from Streptomyces sp. NPDC033178, assembly GCF_055577685.1. Classification (NCBI taxonomy): domain Bacteria; kingdom Bacillati; phylum Actinomycetota; class Actinomycetes; order Kitasatosporales; family Streptomycetaceae; genus Streptomyces; species Streptomyces sp. NPDC033178. The sequence continues at coordinate 239,451 of NZ_JBVIPT010000011.1, read as the reverse complement.
GCGAACTGCTGGGCGTCGCTGTACTCGTGGCCGAGCGCACCCGGGAAACCCGCGTCGTTGCACGTCTTGGTGCCCGCGCTGGTGTAGATGCCGAGCTTGAGCCCCTTGGCGTGCACGTAGTCCGCGACCGCCTTGATCCCGCCGGGGAAGCGGACCGGGTCGGGCACCAGTTTGCCGTTCGCGTCACGGGCGGGCAGCGCCCAGCAGTCGTCCAGGTTGACGTACTCGTACCCGGCCTCCTTGAGCCCCTTGGCCACGAAGATGTCCGCGATCCCCTTGACCATCTCCTCGTTGAACTCCGCACGGCAGTGCGTGGAGTTCCAGTTGTTGAAGCCCATGGGCGGGGTGAGGGCGAGACCGTCGTCCGGGGCGGCTGCGGCCGGTGCCGCCGGAGTCCCGGCCGGTGCTCCGGTCGGTGTTCCGGTCGGTGTTCCGGCGTTGGCTGCCGGGGCCGGCCCGGTCAGCCCCAAGGTGCCGAGCAGCCCTGCGGTGAGTGCTCCGACCACTCTTCGGCGAGTCGTGCGGGTGAGAAAGTGACGCATCGTTACGTCCTCCGTACTCGCGAAAGGTTGGATGTCTTCATGTCCGCGTCATCCGTGCGCGTTTACGGTAGGACCTGTCGCACTGTGGTGGAAGAGGTGCGGTAACGTTTGTTCGATATCCCGTCAAAACCCTAGACGATGCACCTACTAGGGAGCGGGATTCAAGCCCCGCGTGCGGTTGTGTTGAATTGCGGACGGGGAAAGAGGGACGCGGCCCCGTTATGGTTGAAGGGGCTTGTGGTCCTCGAAAGCGCGACGGGACATCGGATGTCCCGGCGAGACCTCCTGCGTGGCGCGGCTGTGCCGTGGGACGGAGGAAAGGCCGACCGTGACCCATGGGCCGGTCGGCAGTTGAACCGGGCATGAAGAAGCGCAGCATGCTCGCCATCGCCTCCCTCGCCGCCGGATTCGTGGTCGCGGCCGTCACGCCGTCCCACTCCGCGGAGGGCGGCGACGCCCTCGGCAGCCTCGACGTACAGAACACGCTCAGCAGCCTCGACCAGACGATCAGCGACGGCAGTCTGGCCACGGACGACAAGCCCGAGGAGCAGCGGGGCTGACCCACGAGTCAGGACCGTCCCGACCATCAGCCCGGCCCGTCGAGGGCCGGGCTTTCGCATGCGTCCGGCCCGTCGAACGCGACCTCTTCAGGGCCTGGTTTCCGTGGCAGGGTGGAGCGGGCAAGCCTCAGGGGGCCAACAGCAGAGGGGGAACCGTGATCGTTTGGATCAACGGTGCGTTCGGTGCGGGGAAGACCACCACCGCACGGGAACTGATCGACCTGATCCCGAACAGCACACTCTTCGACCCCGAGCTCATCGGCGCCGGGCTGACGCAGCTCCTGCCCGCCAAGCGCCTCGCCGAGGTCGGCGACTTCCAGGACCTGCCGATCTGGCGACGGCTCGTGGTCGACACCGCGGCCGCGATGCTCGCCGAACTCGGGGGCGTACTCGTGGTCCCCATGACGCTGCTCCGCCAGGACTACCGCGACGAGATCTTCGGCGGACTCGCATCCCGCAGGATCGCGGTGCGCCATGTGCTTCTCGCCCCGGCGGAAACGATCCTGCGCGAGCGAATAGCCGACCGGGAGGTCCCGCCGGACCTCCCCGACGGGGAGATACGGGTGCGGCAGTGGTCGTACGACCACATCGAGCCGTACCACGCCGCGCTGGCCGGCTGGCTCACCGCCGACGCCCACCCGGTCGACACCAGCGCGCTCACCCCCTACGAGGCCGCCGTGCGCATCGCCGGGGCCGTGAGCAGCGGAACCGTCCCCGTCTGCGACATCGTGCAGACCCCCGAGCCCACCTCGGAGACCGTCGCCGCGGGGGTACTCCTCTTCGACGAGCAGGACCGGGTGCTGCTCGTCGATCCGACCTACAAGGCCGGCTGGGAGTTCCCGGGCGGCGTCGTCGAGTCCGGCGAGGCACCCGCGCGCGCGGGCGTCCGTGAGGTCGCCGAGGAGACGGGCATCCAACTCGTCGACGTACCCAGCCTGTTGGTCGTCGACTGGGAGCCACCGGTACCACCCGCCTACGGCGGCCTTCGCCTCCTCTACGACGGCGGCCGGCTCGACAGCGACGAGGCCCGGCGGATGCTGCTGCCGGGCCCCGAACTGCGCGCCTGGCGCTTCGTCACCGAGGAGGAGGCGGCCGGACTGCTGCCGCCCGTCCGCTACGAGCGCCTGCGCTGGGCACTGCGCGCACGGGAGCGGGGAGCCGCCCTGTACCTGGAGGCCGGGGTGCCCAAGGGGTAGCCGTCCCGGCGACCGCCGGGGGACGTGGGTGCAACGAGGGACGAAGGGGAGTACGAGGACGAGGGGAGTGCGAGGGATGAGGGCGTGCCCCGGTTGTGTCGTGTGTGGGGCACGCCCGTCGGACCAACTCGCTCAGTTCGCCGCGTAGTTGCGCAGGAACAGCGCCTCCGCGACGGACAGCCGCTCCAGCTCCTCGGGCGACACGCTCTCGTTCACGGCGTGGATCTGCGCCTCCGGCTCGCTCAGCCCGATGAGCAGGATCTCCGCCTGCGGATAGAGCGACGCGAGGGTGTTGCACAGCGGGATGGAGCCGCCCTGACCGGCGTACTGCATCTCCGCCCCGTCGTACGCGTCGCTCATCGCCTGCGCCATCGCCGCGTACGCGGGACTGGTCGTGTCGGCGCGGAACGGCTGGCCCTGGCCGATCTGTTCGAGCTGCACGCGCGCGCCCCACGGGGTGTGCGCCTCCAGATGGGCCTGGAGCAGCTTGGTCGCCTCGACCGTGTCCACGCCCGGCGGTACCCGCAGGCTGACCAGCGCGCGGGCGCCCGCCTGCACGGACGGGGTGGCGCCGACCACCGGCGGGCAGTCGATGCCCAGCACGGTCACGGCCGGTCGCGCCCATATGCGGTCGGCGACCGTCCCCGAACCGATCAGCTCCACACCGTCGAGCACCTTCGCGTCCTTGCGGAACTGCGCCTCGTCGTACTGCAGGCCGTCCCAGCGCGAGGTGCCCGTGAGCCCGTCGACCGTCGTCGAGCCGTCCTCGGCGCGCAGTGAGTCCAGTACGCGGATCAGCGCGCCCAGCGCGTCGGGGGCCGCGCCGCCGAACTGGCCGGAGTGCAGGTTGCCTTCGAGGGTGTCGACCCGGACGCGGAGGAGTGTCATGCCGCGCAGCGCGGTCGTCACCGTGGGGACGCCGACCCGGAAGTTGCCCGCGTCGCCGATGACGATCGTGTCGGCGGCCAGCAGATCGGGGTGCTCCTCGGCGTACCGCTCCAGGCCGCCCGTGCCCTGCTCCTCCGAACCCTCCACGATCACTTTGACGTTGACCGGGACCCCGCCGTTGGCCTTGAGTGCGCGCAGCGCCAGCAGGTGCATGAGCAGGCCGCCCTTGCAGTCGGCGGCTCCCCGCCCGTACCAGCGGCCGTTCCGCTCCGTCAGCTCGAACGGCGGTGTCGCCCAGCCGGCCTCGTCGAGCGGCGGCTGCACGTCGTAGTGCGCGTACAGGAGGACGGTCTTGGCGCCCGCGGGGCCCGGCAGGCTGCCGTACACCGACTGTGTGCCGTCGGGGGTGTCGAGCAGCGCGACGTCCTGGAAGCCCTCGGCGCGCAGTGCGTCGGCCACCCAGTTCGCGGCGCCCTCGCTCTCGCTCCTGGGGAACTGGTCGAAGTCCGCCACCGACTTGAAGGCCACCAGCTCGGTGAGCTCCGCCTTCGCCCTCGGCATCAACGAGGCGACGGTCTCGGCGACCGGATTCGACGACATGGGCACGCTCCTCGTGGGTGCGACGTTGTAAGGATGGGTACGTCTGCGATGCGCGCATACGGGTGTGCGCGCTGCATTCGCTGCAGATCCTCCCACAGCGGTCCTTGCCGGTCGTCGCCGTAGGATGCGTGGAGTAGGTGCGGCAGGCGGCTGGATCGGAGCAGCAGACCATCGTGAGCAGCGAGAACTCTTCGGACGACGCACAGCGGGTGTGGGACGTCGTCGTGGTCGGCGCGGGGCCCGCGGGCGCCTCGGCCGCCTATGCGGCAGCGGTCGCGGGGCGCCGCGTCCTGTTGCTGGAGAAAGCGGAGCTGCCTCGCTACAAAACGTGCGGCGGCGGCATCATCGGACCGACGCGCGACGCGTTGCCGCCCGGCTTCGAGCTGCCGTTCCAGGACCGGGTGCACGCGGTCACCTTCTCGCTCGACGGCAGGTTCACTCGCACCCGTCGCTCCAAGCAGATGCTCTTCGGGCTCATCAACCGGCCCGAGTTCGACCAGCAGCTCGTCGAGCACGCCCAGAAGGCGGGCGCCGAACTGCGTACGGGCGTCACGGTCTCGCGCGTGGAGCAGCACGGCTCGGCCGTCCCGGACCGGCGCACGGTGGCCGTCGTCCTCCAGGACGGCGAGACGGTGCTGGCCCGGTCCGTGGTCGGCGCGGACGGCAGCGCCAGCCGGATAGGAGCACACGTCGGGGTGAAGCTCGACCAGGTCGACCTGGGCCTGGAGGCGGAGATTCCGGTGCCGGAGACGGTCGCGGAGGACTGGAAGGGACGGGTTCTCCTCGACTGGGGCCCCCTTCCCGGCAGCTACGGATGGGTGTTCCCCAAGGGCGACACGCTCACCGTCGGTGTGATCTCGGCGCGCGGCGAAGGCGCCGCCACCAAGCGGTACTTGGAGGACTTCATCGCCCGGCTCGGCCTCGCCGGTTTCGAGCCGAGCATCTCGTCCGGGCATCTGACGCGCTGCCGCGCCGACGACTCGCCGCTGTCGCGGGGGCGGGTGCTGGTGTGCGGGGACGCGGCGGGGCTCCTGGAGCCGTGGACCCGCGAGGGCATCTCCTTCGCGCTGCGCTCGGGGCGGCTCGCGGGGGAGTGGGCGGTGCGGATCGCGGAGGCGCACGACGCGGTCGACGCACGACGACAGGCGCTGAACTACGCCTTCGCGATCAAGGCGGGTCTCGGCGTCGAGATGAGCGTCGGCAAGCGCATGCTCACGCTCTTCCAGCGGCGGCCCGGCATGTTCCATGCCGCGCTCACCGGTTTCCGGCCCGCCTGGAAGGCGTTCACGGGCATCACCCGCGGGTCCACCTCACTGGGCGAGATCGTGCGTACGCATCCGATGGCGGGGCGCGCCCTGACCGCGCTCGACCGGTGACCTGAGGGGAACCAGGGGTTTCAGGGGCTGGGCGGTCGGCTGGGTGGCCGAGTGGCCGGGGCGGGCTCAGCCCTTGACGGTGATCCGGAAGACCGGGTGGTCCGGGGCGATGCGCCGCAGCTCCTCGTTGGACGAGTCCGGGCCGACGCCGTTGAAGAACACGCCGACCTCGGCCTTCCAGCGCTTGAGGTAGGCGCGCAGCAGCGGCACCTTGTCGTCGTCGGCGACCTCCACGGCGGTGAACGCGTCCACCTTCTTGCCGAGGTGCAGCTCGCCGCCGCCCGCGACCCTCATGTTGTGCGTCCACTGGACGTGGCCGCGCGGGGCGACGAGGTACTGGCGGCCGTCGAAGGTCAGCAGGTTGACGGGGGTGGTGCGCCACTCGCCGCTCTTGCGGCCGCGGACGGCCAGGACCCGGGAGCCCCAGACGCTGAGGCCGCGGCGGGTCATCCAGGCGATGGTCCGGTTGAGGACGTTCACGGTGAACCAGCCGGGCTTCTTCACGTGCGTGGACGTGGCCATGGTGACTTCCTCCTGAGCGGAAAGTGTGAGCACTGCTCTCGCTTGAGAGCAGTGTGCACGAGATCGGTGATCCAAAGCAAGAGCAGTGCTCTCGTAATGGTTCGCTGCTCTCTTCTGCGTGCGCCGATCTCCGTTGAGTGCACCGCTCTCGTTTGTGTGCACTGATCTCAAAATATGGAACACTGGTGCGCATGAGTACCGCCAAAGGAGCCCGCGCCCGCGCCCGGATCGAGGTCACCGCGGCCATCAAGGACGAGGCGCGCAGACAGCTCGCCGAGGACGGCGCGGCCAAGCTCTCCCTGCGGGCCGTGGCCCGCGAGCTCGGCATGGTCTCCTCCGCGCTGTACCGCTACTTCCCCAGCCGCGACGACCTGCTGACCGCGCTCATCATCGACGCCTACGACTCGCTCGGCGCCGCCGTCGAGGCGGCGCACGCCAAGGTGGCCGACGCCGGACCGATCCGCCGTTGGACCGCGGTGTGCGAGGCGGTGCGCGCGTGGGCGCTGGGGCACCCGCACGAATACGCGCTGATCTACGGATCGCCCGTGCCCGGGTACACCGCACCCGCCACCACCGTGCCGGCGGCGTCCCGCGTCGGGCTGCTGCTCATCGCCATCGTCCGGGACGCGCACCAGGGCGCCGGGGTGGCACTTCCTGCGCTGCCCGCCGAACTCGGCCCCGAGGCCCGGAGGTTGGCCGAGGATCTGGCCCCGGACCTGCCGCCCGCGGTGGTCACCGCGCTCGTCGCGGCCTGGGCGCAGCTCTACGGACTCGTCGGCTTCGAGTTGTTCGGGCAGTTCAACCGAGTCGTGGAGGACCGCGAGCCGTTCTTCCGGCACGCCGTCGCCCAACTCGGTCATGGCGTGGGCCTCGTGTTCCCTCAGGACACCGGCACGGGCGGCCGGGGCAGCAGAGTGGGATCCTGACGGAGCATCCGCGCATGCAGTGACCGGAGCGGCGGCCCCGGGTCCGCGCCCAGCGCCTCGGCGAGCCGCTGCCGTGCGGCCTCGTAGGCGGTCAGCGCGTCCGAGGAGCGCCCCGTCCGGTACAGCGCGAGCATCAAGAGCTCCACGAGCCGTTCCCGCAGCGGGTGTGCGGCGACGAGCCGGACCAGTTCATGGACGTACTCGAAGGACCTGCCGAGTTCGATCTCGCCGGCCAGCCGGGCCTCCAGCACCGTGAGCCGCTTCTCGGCCCAGCGCAGCCGTTCCGCCGCCAGGTAGGGCGCCCGCAGGCCCTCCGCGAACTCACCGCGCCACAACTCCTCGGCGCGCTGGACCAGTTCACCCGCTCGCCGCAGCTCACCCGCGTCGCGCGCCGCGAGCGCCTCGTCCACCCACCGCCGCCGCTCGCGCAGGTCGTCGGCGTCCGCGCCGGTCAGCCGGTAGCCGCTGCCCGTCCACGCCAACTCCGCGGCGCCACCCAGGGCTCGGCGCAGTCCGGAGACGTACTTCTGCACGAGGTTGCGTACATGCAGGGGCGGGGCGCCTCCCCACACGGCCTCGACCAGGGCGTCGTACGAGATGGAGCGCCCCTCCTGGAGGAGCAGTACGGCGAGTACGGCGCGCTGCTTCGGCGGGCCGAGCGGCACCTCGACTCCGTCACGCAACGCCCTGAGCGGGCCGAGCAGTTCGAAGCGCAGGCCGTCGGGCGTCCCCTCGGCCGAACCGCTCTCGCGCAAGCCCTTCGGTGTCCCCTCGCCCATGTGTCGAGAGTATCCCGGCACCGGCGTTCCAGTGGATCTTCCAGCGGACGGTCAGTGGCGCCGACGACCGTGGCCGTTACGGATCCCCGGAGAAAGGCCACACCACGATGCTCACCCGGCTCGGCCGCCTGGCGGTGCGGCGCAGCGGCGCCGTCCTCATCGGCGTACTCCTCGTTCTCCTCGGCCTCGCCGCCTACGGGGCGGGCGCCCAGGACGACCTGGACCTCGCGCGCTGGAGCTCGCCCGGCACGGAGTCGGTGCGCGCGGGGGACGTACTGCGCGAGGAGTTCGGCACCGGCAACCCCAACCTGGCGCTGCTCGTCACGGCCCGCGACGGTGACGTGGACAGCGCCCGCACGCGGGAGGCGGCCCGCGCGCTCGCCCAGGAGGTGGAGCGGCTCCCCCTGGTCACCGACGTCACCTCGTACTGGGACGCCGACAGCCGTGCCCTGCGTGGCACCGACGGTCGTCGCGCGCTCGTCCTCGTCCGCCTCGAAGGCAGTGCCACGGAAGCACGCGAACAACTTGCCACGCTCTCACCGCGGTTGACGCGCACGACCGACGAACTCACCGTCCAGGTGGGTGGTCAGGAGGAGATCTCACGCCAGGTCGGCGAACAGGCGCGCACCGACTTCCTGCGTGCCGAACTCTTCGCGCTGCCCGCGGTCCTGCTCCTCCTCGTCCTGGTCTACCGGCGCACGACGGCCGCCCTGTTGACCGTCGCGGTCGGTCTGCTGTCCGTGCTGGGCACACTCGCCGGGCTGCGCGCGATCGCGCAGTTCACCGAGGTGTCGACGTTCGCGGCGAACCTCGCACTCGTCCTGGGCCTCGGACTCGGCGTCGACTACAGCCTGTTCGTGATCAGCCGCTACCGCGAGGAACGCGCGGCCGGACGCCCGGGGCCCGACGCCGTCGTGCGGGCCACCGCGGTCGCCGGGCGCACGGTGGTGTTCAGCGGAGTGACGGTGGCGGTTTCGCTGTGCGCGCTGCTGGTGTTCCCGTTCTTCTTCCTCAGCTCGTTCGCGTACGCCGGTGTCCTCGTCGTGGTGACCGCGGTGGCCGGAGCGGTGGTCTTCCTGCCCGCGGCCCTGGCCCGCTGGGGCCACCGGGTCGAACGGCCCGCCGCCCGCACGTCCGGGTTCTGGCACCGCACGGCACTCGCGGCCATGCGCCGCCCGCTGCTCGCCGGTGCCGGAGTGCTCACCGTGCTGCTCCTCGCCGCCTCGCCCCTACTGGGGCTGCGCTTCGGACTTCCCGACGAGCGGACCCTCCCCGAAGGGACCTCCTCGCGGACCACCTCCGAGATCGTGCACGAGGAGTTCCCCGCGGAGCCGACCGACACCATCCAGGTAGTTCTCGCGAAACCGCTAACGGAAACGCCGACGACCACCAGTGCCACAACCACGGCCGCCACACGCGCCTACGCCGCCGAACTCTCCTCGATCCCGGGCGTGTTCCAGGTCGACGCCCCCTCCGGCACCTACCGCGACGGGCAGCGGACGGGAGCGCCGGGCCAGGACCGGCTCACGGCACCCGACGGCCGCGTACGGCTGGCGCTGGTGCCCACTCAGGAAGCGATGCGCGGGGACGTGCCGGCGCTCGTCGAACGTGTCCGTGACGTCCCCGCACCCGACGGCGTACTGGTCGGCGGCTACCCGGGCGAGACCACCGACTTCCGCGCCACGCTCCTCGACCGGCTGCCGCTCGCCGCCGGGCTCGTCCTCGGGGCGACGTACCTGATCCTCTTCCTGATGACCGGCAGCGTGCTGCTCCCCCTGAAGGCGACCGTCCTCAACCTGCTCAGCCTGGCCGTGATGTTCGGCTGCCTGGTGTGGGTCTTCCAGGACGGGAACCTCTCCGGAGTGCTCGGCTTCACACCGACCGGTTCCATCGAGCCGAGCATCCCGGTGCTGATGTTCTGCGTGGCGTACGGCCTCTCGATGGACTACGAGGTGTTCCTGCTGTCCCGCGTCAAGGAGGAGCACGACCGCACCGGCGACACCGAGCGCGCGGTCGGCGAGGGCATCCGGCGCAGCGCCCCGCTGATCACCGCGGCGGCCGGCATCCTCGCGCTGTCCTTCCTGTCGTACGCCACCGGAGGCGTCGTCTTCCTGAAGGAGCTCGGCATCGGCACGGCCCTGACGATCCTGGTCGACGCGACCCTCATCCGGGTGGTCCTGCTGCCGGTGACGATGCGGCTCGCGGGGCGCGCGAACTGGTGGGCGCCGAAGCCGCTGCGCCGCTTCCGGATCAGGGAGGCCACCGAGCCCGAGCCGGAGCAGGTACTCCGCCGGGAGTACGTGTGATCACCACGCTCGGCTGACGCCTCCGGCGACCCCCGGCGTCTAGCGTGGCAGGCATGGAAGAGCAGCGCACACGCCGGTGGGGCGGGCCCCCCTGGGCCGGGGGCGGCCCGCCGTGGGGCCGGTGGCCCGGGCCACCGTGGTGGAACCGCCGCGACGAGGAGGAAGAGGGCGGCGGCCGTCCGCTTTGGCCCTGGCGTTCGACGCTGCTCCTCACCGTGTTCGTCCTCGTCGGCAGCAACTTCGCCGCGGAGCAGCAGCCCGATCGGGAACAGTTCGACGTCCTCGCGCGGCTCCTCCTCTTCGGGGGCGCCGCTCTGCTCCTGTGGCGGCAGCGGTATCCCGTGGCCGTGGTGTTCGGCACCGCGGCCACGGCCCTCGTCTACTTCAGCGCCGGATATCCGTACGGGCCGATCTTCCTCACGGTCGCGCTCGCCTGCTTCAGCGCGATCGTGGCCGGGCGGCGCTGGGCGGCCTGGACCGCGCTCGGCACGCTGTGGGTGGTCCACCTCCTGGTGGGGCACTGGCTCTACCGGTGGCTGCCGCCGAAGGGCGACCCGGTCTCCTCATGGGGCGAGGAGGTCGCCATCGCCACCTGGATGGTCGCCATCCTCGCGGTCTCCGAACTCGCCCGGGCACGCCGTGAGCAGTGGGACCGCGACCGGGCGGAACGCAGGCAGGCGGCCAAGCGGCGAGCGGACGAGGAGCGGCTGCGGATCGCCCGGGAACTGCACGACGTCCTGGCGCACAGCATCTCCGTCATCAACGTCCAGGCGGGCGTCGGTCTCGCGCTGCTCGACTCCGACCCGGAACAGGCGCGCACCGCGCTCACCACCATCAAGGCCGCCAGCAAGGAGGCCCTGGGGGAGGTGCGACAGGTCCTCGACACGCTCCGTACGCCCGGAGACGCGCCGCGCGCGCCGGCACCCGGCCTCGACCGGCTCCCCGAGCTCGTCGAGCAGGCCGCGGGCGCCGGACTGACGGTCGACGTCGAGAGCGGGGGCGAGCGCAGGGCCCTGCCGCCGGGTGCCGACCTCGCCGCCTTCCGAGTCATCCAGGAGGCACTGACCAATGTCGTACGGCACTCCGGATCGCGGCACGCGCGCGTGCGGGTCGACTACGCGCGCGACGCTTTGACGCTCCGTATCGACGACGACGGACCCGCGACAGGCGAGGACGCGGGCGGCAGCGGAAACGGGCTGGCCGGAATGCGGGAGCGGGCCGCGGCCCTGGGTGGCACCATCGAGGCCGGACCGCGCGAGGACGGAGGCTTCCGGGTGCTGGCCCTGCTGCCGCTCAAGAACTCGCCCGCCACGTCAGGGACGCCGGCCGGGACGTCCGACAGGCCCGAGAAATCCCTCAAACTCAAGGAGGACCGGTGATCCGCGTACTGCTCGCCGACGACCAGTCACTGGTCCGCGCAGGCTTCAGGGCACTCCTCGACGCCCAGCCGGACATCGAGGTGGCCGGAGAGGCCGCCGACGGCGAGCAGGCGCTGCGCGCGGTGCGCGAACTGCGGCCCGACGTCGTCCTGATGGACATCCGCATGCCCCTGCTCGACGGCCTCGCCGCGACCCGCCGCATCACCGACGACGACGGCCTGAACGACGTCAAGGTGGTCATGCTCACCACCTTCGAGCTGGACGAGTACGTCTTCGAGGCCATCCGCTCCGGAGCGTCCGGCTTTCTCGTCAAGGACACCGAACCGGAGGAACTCCTGCGCGCGGTGCGGGCGGTGGTCGAGGGCGACGCACTGCTGTCACCGGGTGTGACCCGGCGGCTGATCGCCGAGTTCGCGGCGCGTTCCAAGGAGCCCGCGGCCGCCGGCGCGCTCGCCGAACTCACCGAGCGGGAGCGGGAGGTGATGGCGCTGGTCGGCATCGGACTGTCGAACGACGAGATCGCGCGCCGGCTGGTCGTCAGCCCGCTGACCGCGAAGACCCACGTCAGCCGGACCATGGTGAAGCTGGGCGCCCGCGACCGGGCCCAACTGGTCGTGCTCGCCTACGAGTCGGGGCTGGTGCGGCCGGGCTGGCTGGGCTGAGCCGCCTGCCGGAAACGGACCAGCACACTGGCCACCCGGAAGACGAAGAGCACGGCAGCGAGTGAGGTGCCGGCCGCGAGCTGGACCTTCTCGATGGTGACCGGCAGGTCGAAGAGCAGCGCCGGTCCGGCGAGGGCCCCGAACGCCACCGCCGCGGCGAACGCGGCGCTGAACAACGCGTATCCGATCTCGACGGTCATCTCGTCCCGCTCGGACTGAGTCCGCCGCCCCCTGGTCTGTCCCATACCGGCAGTCTCACAGGGGAGCGCCCGGCGGGGCAAGGAAAGGCGCGCCCGGCGGGGCAGGGAAAGGCGCGCCCGGCGGGGCAGGGAAACCCGCCGGGCGCATGCCGTCGCGAGAGGAGTCGGTCGCGGGCCGAGGTCAGTCGCGGGCCGCCACCCGCTCGTCCTCCCGCTCCCGCTCGTCGTCCCGTACGTCCCCGGACTTGGCGACCAGGATCGTCGTCTGCCGCGTCCGCTGCCCGCGCAGTCCGGTGGCCGTGATGAGCAGGCCCACCACGGCGATCGCGGTGACGACGACCAGACCGGGACGGTAACTGTCGAGGACCGCCTGCGGCGAGGAACTGTCGGAGGCGTTCGCGGTCACCACGGCCGTCACGATCGCGAGGACGATCGCACCGCCCACCTGCACCGAGGTGTTGAGCAGACCCGAGACCATGCCCTGCTCGTGGTCGTCCACGCCGTTGGTGGCCTGGATGTTGAGCGAGGGGAAGACCAGCGCGCAGGCCGCGCCGATCAGCAGCATCGACGGCAGGATCACCGCCGCGTACACGGGGTCCAGGTCGACCCGCAGGAACAGGGCGTAGCCGACGACCATCAGGGCGAAGCCGGCCACGATGAGCCGTGGCGTGCCGAACCGGTCGACGATCGCCCCCATCTTCGTCGAGGACAGCGCCACCAGCGCGCCCGCGGGCAGGAAGGCGAGCGCGGTGTGCAGTGCCGACCAGCCGAGCAGCGACTGCATGTAGAGCGTGACCAGGAACTGGAAGCTGACGTACGAGCCGAAGAACGCCATCGCGCCCAGCTGTGCCCGGACCTGGTTGCCGGAGCGCAGTACGCCGAGCCGGATCAGCGGGCTTGCGCTGCGCCGCTCGACGCGTACGAACACGGTCAGCAGGACGGCCACCGCGAGGAACGACAGCAGCGTACGGGCCGTGGCCCAGCCCACCTCGGGTGCCTGGACGACGGTGAAGACGAGCAGCAGCATCGAGGCGGTGCCGAGAATGGCGCCCGGTATGTCGTAGCCGCGGTGGGTGCGGTCGCGCTCGCTGCGCGGGATGAGCTTGAGACCGGCGATCAGGGCGATGACGGCGATGGGCGCGGGCAGCAGCATGGTCAGCCGCCAGCTGGCCTCGGTGAGCAGCCCGGACAGGACGAGGCCCATCGAGAAACCGGTCGCGGCACAGGTGACGTAGATGGAGAGCGCGCGGTTGCGCAGCGGGCCCTCCGGGAACGTGGTGGTGATGATCGACAGGCCCGCGGGAGCGGTGAACGCCGCGCTCAGGCCCTTGATGAACCGGCTCGCGATGAGCAGCGGGCCCGAGTCGACGAGCCCGCCGAGCAGCGAGGCGAGCGCGAAGACGCCGAGCGCCACCAGGAAGACCTGGCGGCGGCCGAGGAGGTCGGCGGCGCGACCGCCGAGGAGCAACAGGCCGCCGTAGCCGAGGATGTAGCCGCTGACGATCCACTGCAGGGTCGAGGTGGAGAGATCGAGTTCGGAACCGATGGACGGCAGGGCGACGCCGACCATCGACACGTCCAGCGCGTCCAGGAACATCGCGGCGCAGAGCACGAGGAGGGTGCCCCACAGGCGAGGCGTCCAGCGAACCGCCGAGGACGGCGCCGCGGGGGTGGTGAGCGGAGAGGTCATGCGCCACACAGTACATGCGCGTGCATTCAATGCAAACGCATTTAATGCGGATGCAACAAAGGTGATTTTTTGCTAGGGTGCGGGTCATGGCGGCTGTCGAGAAGGCCGAGCAGGGCCTCGTGGACCAGTGGCGCGACATCCTCGCGGTGCATGCGCGCACACTGTGCGAACTGGACCGGACCCTGCACCAACACGGCCTGGGTGCAAGCGACTTCGAGGTCCTCGACGTACTGGCCTCGACCGCGCCTGCGGACGGCGGCGACAGCTCGTACCGCGTCCAGGAGATCGCCGAGCGGGTTCATCTGAGCCAGAGCGCGCTGTCCCGGCTGATCGGCCGCCTGGAGAAGGACGGTCTCGTGGAGCGCTGCATGTGCCCGGAGGACCGGCGCGGCGTGCGAGTCGCCCTCACACCGAAGGGGCGCACGCTGCACGGCGAGGTACTGCCGGTGCAGCGGGCGGTGCTGGGGCGGATGCTGACGGGTGGCGCCGCCGGGTGAATCGGTCCGGCTGGGCTGGGTCGACGGCTGGGCTGGGTGATCGGCCGGGTCGGGGGATGGGCCGGGTGGGGTGAACCGGCTGGGTCGGGTGAACTGGCTGGGCGGGTGAGTTGCTGAGGCGGCGGGCCGCCCGGTAGCCGCTGTTGTCGTCTGCGCGGCTCAGTTCCAGGTGACCGCGGACTTCTCCCGCCACAGCGTGGCGAGCGACGAGTCTCCTGTCACGCTCGGGAACGGTGCGCGGTTCCACAGCGCCAGGTAGAGCTGGGCTGCCGTCCCCGCCAACTCACAGTCCGCGTCCGCCACTTCGCTCTGCTCGGCCGCCGGGGGTTCGGGCGACAGCCGTACGCTCCACACGGCGTCCGAGTCCGAGGCCCGCACCCTCAGGACACGCGGCTCGTCCGTCCGTACCCTGCTTCTGCTGCGGGCGTGGAAACCGAGCAGCAGTTCGTCGATGCCGTCGACCGCGAAGTCCACGGGGACCGCGGTCGGGGTGCCGCCACGGGCGGACTCGGCGTCGACCCGGTGCACGGTCGTCTCATGGGCCTGCCGCCGCGCCCAGAAGGCGAGCGGCGAAGGGGCGGGCAGGAAACTCCAGCACTCCACGTCGGGAGGAGCGGTGGCGAGTGTGTCGACGAGCCTGCGGTGCCCGTCCCTGAACCAGGTCAGCAACGCCGAACCGTCCAGCTCGGGCAGGCCGCCGTCGGGATGGTACGAGGTGTGCCCCTCGGTCACGAACGCCGTGGCCCAGCGGTGCACCATGCCGGTGTGCCGCAACAGGTCCCGCACCTGCCACTCGGGACACGTCGGCACCTTGGCGTCGGCCCCGGCCTCCTCCGCGGCCTCGGCCAGCAAGCCGCCTTCCCGGTCCAGGCTTCGAATGAGCTCGGCAGTCTCCATGTAGAGAAGTGTGCCGGATGGAGCGGGCTTCAGGAGGGGCAGCAGGCGGCGTACTGGGCGAGGGTCACGATGGTCGCGCCGTGACGGCTGAGACTCGAGCCGACGGAGTCGACAGTGCCGACGGAGCCCGGCGGGGCGTCGTGCGCGTTTCGACACGAGCCGGCGTGTCCAACTCCGCTGTCAGCCGCCGGTGTTCGCGTCCTTCTCGTCGAAGCTCGCGAAGTAGGCGGCGGCCATGTCCTCGTCGGCGTGGCCCTGGGCGGCGGCGCGGGCGAAGCGCTCGGCGCTCGCGGCGGCGACGTCGAGACGGAGTCCGTGCCGCTCCCCGGCCTCGACGATCAGACGGGCGTCCTTGGCGGCGGTGCCCACGGCGAAGGCGGCGGGTGACAGCTGGTCATTGAGGATGAGCCCGGCCTTGGCGCGCAGGTAGCCCATGTCGAGCGGGCCGCCCGCGATGGCGTCGAAGAAGCTCTGCGGATCCACGTCCAGGGCCTTGGCCAGGGCCAGCACCTCACCGGTCGCGTTGGTGACGGAGAGGACCCAGCTGTTGGCGACGAGCTTGAGACGGGTGGCGCTGCCCGCGGCACCGTCCTCACCGGTCCACACCGTACGGGCGCCGACGGCGTCGAAGACCGGCGTCACGGTCTCCCTGCCGTCGTTCGGACCGGCGGCCAGGACGAGCAACTGGCCGGCCTCGGCGGGCTGTCGGGTGCCGAGAACGGGCGCGTCGTAGAAGACCAGGCCCTTCTCGCGGGCGAAGTCGGCCAGTTCGCCGACGGCCTCGATCCCGGCGGTCGTCGACTGCACCCACGCGGTGCCGGCACGCAGGGCGGGTGCGGCCTGCCGCATCACGTCCAGCGCGGCAGGGCCGTCGTACAGCATGGTGAGGACGACATCGGCGCCCTCGACCGCCTCCACGGGGGTGCCGACGACGAGCGCGCCGTCGGCGGCGAGGGGTTCGGCCTTGTCGCGGGAGCGGTTCCAGGCACGGACGGTGTGTCCGGCGCGGACGAGGTTGCGGGCCATCGCGGCGCCCATGATCCCGGTGCCGAGGACACTGACGGTGAGCTCGTCGGTCATGACATCAACTTTCCTGATCCGTATGGTGCGTCGGTTACCACTGTGCCTTGCCCTGCCCTGCTGTGCCTTGCTGTGCCCTTGCTCTGCGGTGGCGTGCTGCGCCGTGGTGATGTCGGGCGGGCGCGCGAGGCGCCGCGCGGCGGCGGGCGGTGTCTCACCCGGCGGCGGCTCCGACGATGCCATCAGCCGACATCATCAGTCGGCAGTCGCCCGCCGCGTCCCGTATCCGATGACGGCGGCCACCGCGGCCAGGGTCGCCACGCTGGTGAGGGCGATGGGCAGGGAGAACCAGTCGGCCATGAAACCGATGGCGGGGGGCCCGAGGAGCATGCCGCCGTAGCCGAAGGTGGAGGCGATGGCGACGCCGCTGGGGCCGGCCAGGGCACCGGCCCGTTCGACGGCGATCGGGAAGATGTTGGCGAGGCCGATGCCGGTGACGGCGAAGCCGAGCAGGGCCGCCCACACGGAGGGGGCGAGCGATCCGACGAGCATGCCGACGGCGGCCATGGCGCCGCCCGCGACCACCGTCCGGGTCCGCCCGAGCCGCTCCAGGAGCGTGGTCCCGCAGAGTCGGCCGATCGTCATGGCGAGCGCGAAACACGAGTAGCCCGCGGCGGCGATGCCCGGGTGCGCGTCCAGGTCCTGCTCCAGATGCAGTGTGCCCCAGTCGGCCAGGGCCCCCTCTCCGTAGGCCGTGCAGAGGGCGATCAGACCGAAGACGACGACCAGTCGGCGCGTACGGGGGTCCGGTCGACGCGGTGCCCGCTCCTCGGGCTCTCCGCGATCCGGCCGCGGTACGGGGGACTCGTACCGCAGCAGGGCGCGTCCCGCGACGGCCGTCACCAGCAGGCCGATCATGGTCAGACCGAGCAGATGCCGGGTCGGCGACAGCGAGCCCGCCACCAGCCCACCGAGGCCGGCGCCGATCATCCCGCCCAGGCTGAAGGCCGCGTGGAAACTGGGCATGATCGGCCGCCGCAGCGCGGCCACCAGGTCGACGGCGGCGCTGTTGAAGGCGACGTTGATCCCGCCGTAGGCGATCCCGAAGATCAGCAGTACGGCACCGAGTGCCAGTGCCGAGTGCGTGAGTGGTGGCAGTGCGACGCTGAGGGAGAGCAGGACGCCGCAGATGACGGTGATGGGGTGGCTGCCGTAGCGGCGGCAGAGTCGACCGGTGAACATCATCGTGACCACAGCGCCGGCGGAGACGCCGAGGAGGGCGAGGCCCAGGGCGCTGGCGGAGGCATTGGTCTGCTCTTTGATGGCGGGGATACGGACGACCCAGCCGGCGAAGATGAAGCCGTCGAGGGCGAAGAAAACGGTGAGGGCGATGCGGAGTCGCGTGAGGTCGTTGCCCGGCACGACGCTGTGCGATCGGGATTTGTTTATTAGCGGCACAAAGTCAGGCTAGGTGGGAGCCCGTGGCTGGGCAAGGGAGTTGACGGGTGCCTGGTCGCCGAGGGCTTCGGGTGCCGAAGGGAAACGCCTCCGGGAGCAATCGAGCCCAGCCGCGCGTGGCGGATGACCGAGGCAGTCATTGCGGGCTTCTGTCGCCTTCCGGGGGCTGTTCGTGCTCTTGGACCACGCGATTGCGTACCGGTGCTGGTTGGGTTGCGGATCATGGGCTGACGGGCAGGGGATGCCGTCGCCTGTCAGGCTCTGGGCGATGGCGAAGAGGTCGAAGCCGGCCAGGTATTCCGCGAAATTCCGTCGCAGGCGGTCGTGGCGTCAGGCACGAGACGGTGCAGCCGCTTGCCGTCGGCCGCTTATGCACCGTCGCTGCCGTCGCGCAGGGAATGGATCATGCTCTGCAGGATCCGGAACGCGCCTGACTGCTCGGTCTCGGTCATGCCGGCCAGCATTCTGACCTCGACGGACCGGACCGCTACGGTCGCCTTCTCCAGGCTCCGTCGGCCGCGAGGTGTGAGCCGTGCGGGAAGGACCTTCCCGACGGGTGCCTCCGCGGGCCTGGTCACGTAGCCGTCTCGTTCCAGGGCCTGGAGCAGCACGTTCATCGACTGCCGTGTCACGAACGCGCCCCGCGCGAGCTCGGAGTTCGACAGGCCCGGCCGTTGAGCCAGCAGTTCGAGACAGGAGTAGTGCGTCACGCTCATCCCGAGCGGCCGCAGCACCTCCTCCATGGCTGCGCGGAGGACGCTCGACGCCTCTTTCAGCAGGTAGCCCAGTGACGTCTCCAGGTCGACACCGTCTTGATTCATGTCAGAATTCTGACATAAATTGACCGTGTCAGAAAGCTGACACGAAGAGAAGGAGCATCATCATGCCCGCCACCGGCCCCGACTTCATCTCGCTCCAGGCGCGCGACCTCGACGCTTCGCAGGCGTTCTACGAGCAGTACCTCGGCCTCGTCCGCTCGCAGGCCGGACCTCCGCACGCCGTCGTCTTCGAGACGAAGCCCATCGCGTTCGCACTCCGCGACGTCGTTCCCGGCACCGATCTCGCATCCGTTGCCCAGCCCGGCATCGGTGCCGCGATCTGGCTCCACGCCACCGACGTCCAGTCCATCCACGATGCTCTCGTCGCCGACGGCCACACCATCGTCTCCGCACCGATCGACGGCCCCTTCGGTCGGACATTCACCTTCGCCGACCCCGACGGCTACCAGGTCACGCTCCACGACCGCGCCTGATCGGCCAAACGCCACCGGACGATCATCGATCCCCGAAGACCGCGGTTGCGCCCTGGGCTCGTGCGTGACGCTACTGCCTGAGCGGGTGGGTCAGAAGATCGGCGTCTGTGCTTGGACTTCGGTGAGCGCATCCTCCATGGTCAGCGACGGGAGCACGCGGACGCGGTTCCAGTGGGGGAGACGAGACTCCACCAGGAAACGGTCGATGTTCTCGACCTTGTCGGACTGCACGATCGCGACAATCGTGTGTTCACGGTTGACGAAGGGACCGGCCACGATCTCGACGCCTGCCTTCTGGGCGAGGTTCGGCACGTCAGGACCGGTCTTCAGCATCAGGTCGCGCGTTGTTGCGTTGGAGGTCGGACAGATTTCCGGAGTGTGGGTCGCGATCAGGACGAAATGCATCTCGAGGTTTCCTTCCACTCGAAGGCCCCTGATCTCAGGCTAAGCCGCGTCAAGGTGCTCCGCGAACGGCGATCCCGGTGGAGGAGTCAAGCCGTGTGGCCGGTCACGGCAACAGGGGCTGCAGTGCGTGGAGTGGGTGACTCTCGCAGGGACGGCGCTCGGGGCTGTGACGGGGGTGGGGGCCACCTTGCTCGGCGAACAGCTGCGCTGGCGGCGCGACCAGCGACAACAGGCTGCAGGATCTCCGGAACCTGCATGACCTCAGTTCCCTGGTCATCTGGTTTGCCGTGTCCGTGTACGGCTGCTTTCCGGGCCCGGCGGCGAACGTGTCTGTACGACTACGGCTGGAGTACTGGCCGGTGGGCCGGGGCCTGGCGACTTGGTAGAGGCATCGGTCCCGGATCAAGGCCCACAGGAGTAAGTTCCAGTGTGTTCAGGCCGTCTGCCCGCGCGCAACTCAACGGTGCTGACTCTTGGGTGACAGGTCAGCAGCCATGCGCACCCAGCGCGCCGCCGACGCCCATCGGGCACGTGCGCGGACTCGTGGCCTGCCTGCCCGCCGGGCACCCGGAATGTGTCTACCGGCTCTACGACTACATGGCCGACGCGGTTCGTATCGACTCCTCCAGCAGCTGTGGTAACACCCTGGTACCGGAGTACTTCGTGCCGTAAAGGCCTGCGATGGCGGCGACTTCCGGATTTGCACCATCCGGGCTTCTAGAGATCTTCCGCAGCTGGGCTACGGCGGTTGGAGGCCGAGACCGCCTTGGCATGAGGCCCTCGATGTGGAGGGGCCGACACTGCCATCTGTTTGAGCCGGGCCTTCACCAGTGCGGTGTTCTGGGCAGGGCTGTGGCTGATGAATGGTGGCCGGGGACCGTGACGCGGGTGGACGCGATGCAGCGCCGGACAGTGACCAGCCTGTTGGGCGGCGTGAGGTCGCGATGGACGAGACCAGTCTGGTGAATGGAGACCAGGCTTCGGCCAGTCCGGCCGCTAGAGGTTGGCCCACAAGGGCGGGGCACAAGTGAGATGATCTCTCATGCCGTCTGTGTGCTCGCGACCACCGGCGGGTGCTGGCGGTGCTGAGATTCCTGGAAGGAAACGGCTGACCCCAGGCGCTCGCCGAAGGCCCGGCCGACGCCGGGGCGGCGAAAAGGCTGGTGTGCGGGGCCGACGGAACCGGGTAACGTCTTTGTCATGTTCTTCCAGACGTCGATTTACGAGTGAGAGCGTGACGGGCCCCTGCTGACGTCCTTCGACGTCGCCGCCCGTCCCCCACCGATGAATCCGTAGATCATTTCACATCATTACCGGGAGAAGCCGTGACCGTGAGCAAGAACATCAACAATCCCGTGGGCATGGGCGGCGGCCAGCGCAAGAAGCTGTCCCGCGCCGAGCGGCAGAACAACGGTCCGTACCGGAACCTCGACCGCCAGGGTGCGGCCGACCAGAAGGCGGAGCTGGTGCGCAAGATGCGCGAGAAGACAGGCGCAGCTGAGGGCGCCGGGCAGGCGGGCGACGACACGGCACAGAGCTGACGCACCGCCGCCGCAGGGCGGCACCGCACGGGCAGGGCCCGGACCGCGACGCGCAGTCCGGGCCCTGCCGCCGTATCGGGGCTCTGGTGCCGTACCGGGCACGGCCGGTCCTGCTCAGCTCTCGACCGACCACCCGTGTCTCAGTTGACCACCCGGGGCAGCCGCAGATTCGGCAGCCCCGTCACCGCCACTACCCCCGAGCTGCACCAGCAGCTCAGCGTGTTCCCCGTGCCCAGCCCGGGCGACACTGCAGCTGAGGCTTGTTCTGCAGAAGGATCTTTGCTCTGGCGGCGTGGCTGATCGCGCTGTGAACTGCCTCTCTGCCCAGCGAGGTTGAGGTTGTGCAGGCGCGCGATTCCGCGCATGGCGTGATGGACTCCGGGCAGGGTCGAAGACCTCGCCTCTGCCACCCGCGACCTGTACGCCGAGGCTGAGGCCGCGCTGGTCCTCGCCGAGAACGACGCTGGGCAGGGGCAATAGCCGCGGGTCGCCCGGGTCGCCCGGGCCGCGCGGGTTGTCGTCGGCGTCTCGACGGCCAGGACTCCGCGCAATCACCGCATCCCGAGCGAGTGCAGCCACCGAGACGATCACCACGCCGACGATGCTCGGTCCATCATGGACAGCGCCCGTGGCAAACGCCGGCAACGATCACTCCGCTGATCTGGGGTTTTTGCGCTGGTTGGCATTGAAGCGCGCTTTCTTCTGACGATTCCCGCACGTGTTCATGTCGCACCATTTGCGGGTGCGACTTTGGCTGGTGTCGAAGAAGGCGGCTCGGCAGGTTGGTGATGCGCACAAGGCCAGTTTTCCGTCTCGTTCGCCGGCGATGATGCTGATCGCGTCGGCGGCGATCACGCTGAGGGCGTCCTCCACGCAGGAAGCCGAGCCGAGCTGCCACCGCCGCTTGCCCTCGGGCGTCAGGATGGCCGCGGCCCGACCCTGAGTGCTGCAGTCGTTGATGACTTGGACAGCAGACGCAGGGAGAGCGTCCTGGATCGCGGCCGCTGTCGCTGCGGTGTGAATCGACTCCCTCAGTTCCCGGGCGAGGTCGAGTTGGGCAGTGGTGCAGGACGCCACGGTGAGGCCGTTCACTGCCAGCCAGTCGATGAGTCGGTGTGGCGTGGGAATGCGCTCCACAGCGTTGCCATGACGCTCCGACAGAGTCCCCGTGAAGCTGGTCGCCAGCACGCTACCGAGGCGGAAGTCAGGGAATCCAGCACGCATGGAACCACCTTAGAGGGTTGCGGCGTGGCTCGGAGAACTGCTAGAACCGCCTTAGCCGGTTCCACGAAGGCCAGGAGGTCTCATGCCCCGTCCAACCAGCGGCGTGCAAGCATTCGAAGCCCAGGCAACTGACGCTGACCTCGATGATCTGCGCGCGCGACTGGCCGCGGCGAGACTGCCGGAGGCTGAGACGGTCCATCGCGCCGCGCCCGACCCTCGCCGATGGGAACAGGGCGTTCCTCTCGCCGACCTCGTGGACGTCGTGAACTACTGGCGCACCGGGTACAACTGGCGGTCGTTCGAGGAGCGTCTCAACCGGATCGGCCAGTTCCGTACGACCATCGATGATCTGGGAATCCACTTCCTGCACCGCCGATCCGCGCGCGCCGATGCCACGCCTCTGCTCTTGACGCACGGCTGGCCGGACAGCATCGCTCGGTTCATCGATGTGGTGGACGAGCTGGCAGATCCGAAAGACGCAGACGCGCCGGCGTTCCACGTCGTGGTCCCGTCGCTGCCAGGCTTTGGTTACAGCGACAGGCCGGCCACCACCGGGTGGGGAACCGAAAAGATCGCGGCCGCATGGGTGGAACTCATGGGAAGGCTCGGCTACAGCCGGTTCGCAGCCCACGGCGGCGACTGGGGAGGCAACATCACCACGGTGCTCGGCGGCAGGTTCCCGGCGCACGTGCTCGGTATCCACACCACGTTCGCGGAGGCACCACCCGGGTTGACAACGGACGGGCTGACGGCGGAAGAGCGGAGGTGGACCGAGGAAACCCGCGATTTCTGGCGCCACCGCGCGGCGTACGCGAAGCAGCAGGCGACCCGACCGCAGACCATCGGCTACTCGCTCGTCGACTCACCGGTCGGGCTCCTCGCCTGGATCCTTGACAAGTTCGCCGAGTGGTCGGACACCGAAGACAGCCCGTTCGAGACGATCTCCATGGACAGGATTCTTGATGACGTCACCCTGTACTGGCTGACGCGGACCGGCGCGTCGGCGGCCCGCATCTACTACGAAAGCCACAACTCGCTCGATCCCGAACTTCGGGTCGACGTCCCGTCAGCACTCACTATGTATCCCCGCGACGTCGAGAAGTGTCCGCGCCCCTGGGCGCAGGAGCGGTACCGACAGATCGTCCGATGGAGGTCGCCCGAAACCGGGGGACATTTCCCGTCGCTGGAGGTTCCCGAGTATTTCGTCAAAGATCTACAAGAGGGCCTCGTGGCGGTGCTGGCCGCCAATCGGTGAACGCGGCTGGGTGCCGGCGCTCACTCACCCCACTTCGCCGTCTTCTTCATCGCGGGCAAGGGCGGTGCGGCTCGCCCAGACCCCCGCAACCCCTACGGCCGCCACACCCACTCCAACAGCTGCTACACGCCCGGCTTCCGCAGCCGCGCTCTTCAATTGCGCCGGGTCCCGGGCCGCGTCCCACCATCGTGTCGCCTCCAATGAACGTCGGCCGGACTCGATTCCGAGAGGCCTGTGGAATTCATCGACGGCAATGCCGACATGGTTGATCGAGCCCACCACAGCCCGGAGCGAGGGCAAGTGCAGCAGCACATTCGAGTTGGCCGTGCCGGCAGCAGCATCCATCCGTGCCATCAGGTGCTCGATCTTCTGCGAGATGAGTTCCCGCCGCTTCTGCCGGTCGTCCTTCAGTACGAGCCGACGCCCGTCCAGTCCGTCCGGGGACTCGTCCAGCACCCGCGCCAGTCGCAGCACATCGAGCGCGTCCTGCAGTTCGAAGCAACGAGCCACGACGGCGAGCAACTCCTGGACCTCGGACTCTGCTTCCTTGGCCGTCTTGGCGAGTTCACCGATCTTGGTCGTGCTCTCCACCCTCTTCGCGAGTGCGTCGAGGCCGCCCAGCGCCCACCCCAGGGCATCCGTGATCGTGTGGGTCCTACCCTGCACGGTCGACCACGTGTCGTCGTCGACCCCACCCGTCCGTTCCAGAACGTTCATGGCGGAATCGAGGTCGATTCCCGCTCCGAACACCTTCGCCAACTCGGCGTTCTTCTGGGCGCGGAGCACGTCGTCGACCTTCTTGTCGATCGTCGCGAGATAGCTCTTGATCTCGCTCATCTCATGCTGCCTCGCGAGCTGCGCCATGATCCCCGCGGCACCGGCAAGAATCGCGGGGTTGGTCAGCAGCGAGCCGGGCCCCTTCACGATCCGGAGCCAGGACTCAATCGAGCCCGGTCTCCCCACCATCGCGTAGCTGACCCCTGGCGTCTTGCTTTCCATCAGCCCGTACTTCTTGACCAGCTGCGCGGACTCCTCGGTCAGCTTCACCCAGCGGCACGAGTTGGCGGCGATCTCGGAACCTGCCTGTGCGAGTCCGGCCCCGAGGCGGAGGAGAGGTCCGAGCCTTCGCAATCCGAGGTCTTTCGACAACGACAACAGTCCCTCGGAGGCGAGGAAGCGCTCGACATCCGTCAGGGTCCCGATGACCGCAAGGCCATCGCCGTCACTGATCAGCTGAATCTCGTTGTCCATCGCCCGCTCCTGTAGTGACTCCTCGCAGCTGAGGGTAGTTGCACACCGCGGCCGCACCCTCAACTACGAAGAACCCCTTCACTCTTCGGTCTGTTCGAGCAGCGGGGCCAGGTACTCGATCAAGCGCCAAGTGTTCGCAGCATCACCCATGGACTCCGCCCAGTCGGCGACAAGCTCCAGCAACAGGCTGTCAGCACGTTCTGCCTTGCCGGCATAAAGCAGCAGACTGACCTCCTCAGTACGGAGTACAAGCGTGACCCCGTCCGTGCTCCCCAGAACTGACCGGCACTGATCCACCATCTTCTCCACCAGCACCACGGCTCTTCCGAAGTCACCGCGCGCTGCCAGCTCGGTGAGCCATGCACGCCGCAGCGGCATCAGTTCCCAGGCGTCGCTGCCCAAGATCCCTTCCGCAACGGCAAGTCGAGTCCCGGCGTCGTCGAGTTCCGACTCCGGGGGAGCCAGGATGTTCAGCTGGGTGCGGCGGCGGAGGGTCCGCGGATGGTCGTGTCCGAGGTCGCGCTCAGCACGCCCCACGGTCTCGTCGGCCAACGCCCGCGCTCCGGCAGGATCGACGCGCGACAGCGCCGAGAGCGTTAGACAGAGCAACCAGAACGTGTTCGGGTGGTCCTCTCCGAAGAGGCGTCTCGCCTCCGCCAGCTGCCTCTCGAACAGCGGGCAAGCCCGTTCGAAGTCGCCCAGCCATGAATAGGCCAGGCCCGTCAGCAGCCGTGCTCCGGCAGCCGCGGGGCTGTCCGCGCCCCTGAGGCGCTCCAGAGCGGCAGCGCTCCGAGCACAGAGAGCCGCGCTGCGCGCCGGATCGATCGAGGCGAGGTACAACGCGGCCTTGATGAACAGGTCCGCCAGTTCGGCGGTATCGGACTCGGCGGAGGAACGACTGGCCAGCGCCTCCACGTGGGTCGCCCACAGCCGTGCGGCTGGACCCCAGGCATGGCCTTCGATGCGGACCTCTCCCAGCGCCCAGGCCGCGCAGTCGCGGTCGCCGAGTGCCTCCTCCGGATCCGCTGCCCGGGCCGACGCCTGGACCAGCCGGTGCACCGAGACGGTGTCTCCCCGCAGCGTGATCATGCTGTATGCCGCAAGACGGCGGATGCCTTCGGTCACTGCGAACTGATCCGCGAGCCTGTCCAAGTACGCTCTCGGGATCTCTTCCGGTGCCCACCAGGCGATGGTCCGCAGGATGCGCGTCGCAGTGGGCGTTCCGTTGAGACGCTCCAGCGTGACCTGCCATACCCGGGCGATCGTCCGCTGCGCATCACCGCCCTCCGCAGTCGCGGCGAACATCTGGGAAGGCCGACGGGCAAGGAGATCGAGGTACTTCCTCGGAGTCACTCCTGATTCACGGCAATACGCGGCCGCTTGGTCGACGGCCAAGGGGAGTCGGCCCAGTTCGGCGCAGAGCTCCTCGACTCCGTCCGGTGCACCGGCTTGGATGCGCATGAACAGGTCCACGGCCTCGGCCGGCTCGAGTACGTCCAGGTCCAGCGACTTGCTGACCCCCCGCCAAGTCGCCGCGCCCAGCCTTGTAGTGATCAGGAAACGTCCGTGCGGCAGCCGTGCCAGCAGGGGTCGGATGTCGGCCAGGTCCGAGACATTGTCGAGGACGAGCAGCCAGTCGCCGTGGGAGGAAAGCCACTGGAGTACCCGCTCCCGGAGCGCTTCGTCCGTCAGGATGCCGACCAGGGCGGGCTGGAGGGCCCGGCCGAGCGCGGCGAGGCCCGCGTCAAGTTCGCTCGGGGACTCCGCCGTGATCCACCACACGGGGTTGTACACGGTGGCTTGGGCCGCGGCCCAACGAGCCGCCAGCGTCGACTTTCCGACTCCGCCCAGGCCGTGGACAGCATGGACGACGACCCCTCCAGTGTCGGCGAATGCCTGGTCCAGCAGCTCCAGTTCACGCCTCCGCCCCACGAATTGCTCGGTGCGCTCGGGTAGATGGCACACCCGTCCGGCGAAGTCGAGTGCCTCCGCCGGAAGGAAGGTCGCCCGCGCAACCTGCGTGACGAAGTCACCGGTTGAGACGCTGCCGATGTCACCACCGGCCGCGACCGCCCGCTCTCCCGATGCCTCGCCAGACATGCCACCGCTCATGCGTCCCCCGTGGAGACACTCCCGATGTCACCACCCGCCGCAACGGAACGGTCGCCGGAGGCGATGACGGTCCCGCCGGAAGGCGTGGTCGAGGCAGACGTCGTCCGAGGCGTCACGGACACCCCGTCCCCGGTGGCCACGGCACCGATGCTCCCGCCCGCGGCTACCGAACGCGCACCGCTCGCGGTCACATCCGGCCCGGGAGCCGCCGACGATCCGAGCAGGGCGTAGATGGTCAGCGCAAGGCCGATCAGTCCCGCCGCGCCACCCGCCACACCTGCCCAGGGATCAGCTGCATCGACGTCCCACACTCCACCCACGAGCAACCCCACGGCCCCCGCCGCGCAGAGCCCGATCCCCGCCCACATCAACACCCTCGACTGGCCCGTCATCCGGACATCATCCCGCCGGAGCATCCGGACCGCAGCAATTCGCCAGTCTGCGAACTCCTTTGAGAGCCTGCGACACGATCACGGCCGCGCCTACTTGAGGCGTCTCCATGCGCTCGGTCGGGAAGCGTCTCTGCGTGCCCAGTCGAGGGCCGGCCCGCGGATCGCCGGCTCCTGTGTGGGAGAGAGGGCGTGGTCGAGCGCCGGGTCAGGCGGCACGACGGTGTTGCCCGCTCACGAGCGCGCGGATGCCCGCTAGGAAACGTCGGCCACCGAGAAGACCCCCGGCCCGCTGACCCCGTACAGCACACCGCCCACCAGAAGCGGCGGCACCGAGTTCGGCGTCAGTTCCTCGAAGGAGCGGTCACCTGTGTCGAAGGACGAGGCGGTGCGCCCGATCTCCTTGCCGGTGCGTGGATCGAGAGCCAGGATGCTGGTGTCCGGCATCGTGACGTACAACCGGCCGTCGTGGAGTGCCGGTTCGCTGAAGACGCGCAGGTCGCGCGAGCTGGTCCAGAGCGGCTTCCCGCGTTTCAGATCGAGGGCGAGCAGGGTCTCGTTGCCGTAGTCGAAGATGTACATGGTGTCGCCGTGCACCAGCGGCGGCGCTTCCGGCTCGACGCTCCAGGGAAAGTCGAATCGGCGGGTCTTCCCGCTGCCGAGTTCCTGGATGAAGAAGGCGGCGGAGACCCCGGTGTTGTCGTCCCAGCGCGCGTAGTACGCCGTGTCGTCGTGGACCGTGGCCAGCCACAGATCGCCCTTGGGCGCCTCGACGTTGCTCAGCGTCCTGCCGGTGCGCGCGTCGAGGCGGGCTATGCCGCCGGAGCCGCCGCGCAGATCGGCGTAGAGGGTTCCCTCGGACCCTTCGTGGAACGGGCTCGCCGACGCGGAAGCCAGTTTGCGCTGCCACAGTTCCTCACCCGTGCGCGGCTCGTACGCCGCAAAGCGCGCGCTGTCGGAAGGCCCGAGCTCGTCCAGCCGTACGAGCAGCACCCCGCTCAGGTACGCGAAGTCGCCCACCGGACCGTCCACATGCCACAACCGTGCGCCGGTCCTGCCGTCGAAGGCGTCCACTCCCTCGGATCGGTCCGAGCTGTTGACGAACACCACACCCTCATGGACGACGGGCTCGCGCAGCGTGTAACCGCTGACCTTCTTCTGGCTCATGGGACTGGTCCACTCCACGCGGCCCGTCGCGGAACTCAGTCGCATCAGCGCGATCTGTGGAGAGGAGCAGAAGACACCGAGCGCGTCCGGAACGCACGCCGGGCCGAAGGGCATCGGCTCGTCCTCCTTCACGTCCGGCTCCAGTGCGTTGTGCCACGGGCTCCAGCCCGCCGGTACCGGGCCGTCGGCACGGTCGACCGTGCTCGCCGGATCGTCGTCCAGCACCGTGACCGAAGCCGCCCCGGCCATGCCGAGGACGACCGCGCCGACGAGGGCGGTCCACAGCCAGGTTCTACGGCGCCTCCGTTCGGTCGGCCTCGCGCCCGAAGGCGGCAGCCTCCCTGATTCCGGCAGCACGGTCACCGGGCTCTGGGACGGCTCTTCGTCGGAATCGGACTCTTCGCCGGTCGGCTCCTTCGGCAGTCCGGTCAGTGCGTCCAGCACCTCGCTCGACGTCGGACGGTCCGCCGGCTCCTTCGCCAGACAAGCCGAGACCAACGGGCGCAGCGGCTCCGGCAGCCCGCCCAGCTCGGGCTCGCTGTGCACGGTGTTGTACGCGGCGAGGTAGGCGTTCTCCGCCTCGAAGGGGCTGCGCCCGGTGGCCGCGTACACGAGTACCGCCCCCAGTGAGAAGACATCGACGGCGGGGCCGACCTCGCGGGGGCGGCTGAACTGCTCCGGTGCCATGAACGGGGGCGAGCCCATCACCATGCCCGTCTGGGTGCGGACATCGCTGCTTGCCGCGCGCGAGATGCCGAAGTCGATGACGCGTACCGCCCCGTCGTCGCCCTCACCCTCCAGCAGGAGCACATTGCTCGGCTTGAGGTCCCGGTGCACGACCTCCGCGCGGTGGATCTCACGCAGCGCCTCGGCGAGTTCGGTGCCGAGGCGGCGCAGCGCCTGCCGATCCAGCGGACCCGCCTCCGCGACCCGTTCGGTGAGTGTGCGGCCCGGAACGAACGCGGTTGCCATCCACGGTCGTTCCGCGTCCGGGTCGGCGTCCACGACCGGCGCGGTGAACGCACCGCTGACCCGGCGCGCGGCCGCGATCTCCTGCCGGAACCTGGCCCGGAACTCGGCGTTGTCGGCATACCTCGTGTGCACGACCTTGACGGCGACGGCCCGCCCCGAGGCTGATCTGCCCAGATAGACGACGCCCATGCCGCCGGTCCCGATCCGCGATTCGATCCGGTAGCCGCCGACAGACCGCGGATCGTTCTCGCGCAGGGTCACCCTGGCTCCTCCACCAATTCTCGCCCGGACGGTTCTGGCCCGCGTCCTTCTGACGGGGACCCTTCTGACAGGGACCCTTCACTCTAGTGCCCGTCTCCCGGGCTCATCCGGTGAACAGTCGGCGCATGGGCTGCCGATTCCGCCCGGGCGTCATCGTTCGAGCGTCATGTACAGGCGGGTGCCATGGGGTTGGTAGCCAACGCGTTCATAGACGCGACGGGATCCCTCACCCCCGTACTCCAGCCAGACCGTGCGTGCTCCGCGGGCGAACATGGCCTCGCTGAGCGCCGCGGTGACAGCGGCGGCGATGCCCTGGCCCCGGAAGGCGGGCCGGGTGCCCACGCCCGCCAGCTCCGCGGTGTCCACGGCCGGCGCGGAGCAGGAGGCCGCACCGGCGCAGCCACCGTCGGGGGCCCGCACGAAGCGAACGGCCCCGCCGCCCGCCTCGATCCGGCGCAGCCTGGCCGCGCCTTCCGCGGACGCGGGGAACTCCCCGGCGAACGCCTCGGACAGTGCGGCATCGATCGATGCGTACTCCTCGTCCGACCGCGGGGCTTCGACCTGCGGCGGAACGAGGCTCACGGGGTGCGTCGTGCCGACGGCCGACGGCATCGTCAGGGTGGCGGGAGTACAGACCAGGTACTCGTGCGTGGCCTCCGTGATGAACCCCGCCTGCCGAAGGGCCGCTTCCACGGCGGGCGCGCCGTCCGGCGCGAACTCCAGGCGTGGCTTGAGGCCGCGCTCTCGGAATGCGTCGATCAGGACTGCGACGTCCCGTCTGCTCGGGTGGGCGCCGGGCAGAGGCGTTGCGTAGTTGACGTAGGGGCTGGTGGTCGAGGGGTCGAACCCCGCGATGAAACCGCCGACTTCGGTCGCTTCGGGGCGGCGACGGAGGTTGATGACGGCAAAGCTCTGGACGTCGATGTCCACGGTACGGATGACCTCACGAAAGACAGCGTGACGGAGCGCGCTCCCGCCGCACGTACATACGGATCGAGAGCCACGCAGGCTTGTGGTCCCGGCATCGACCGGGAATCACCTCGGCGCCGAGAGGTGAGGGCGGTGCATCGGACACCGCGTTGGTGGGCCACCGTCATCAGCGCGAACGACACCGATCGCCGCCATGCCCGAAGGCAGGGCGGTCAGTGCCGACGGCGGCCGCTGGGGGACGCCGCAATCATTGGCTTCAGTCCTTCGACGTGAGTGAGTACAACTGGAGAACTCGACGGACGCTTCCACACCATCGAGGTGCAAGGCAAGGGAGTTCCCGACAGCAGCGCTCCACCCTTCCCGTAGACCTTCCCGCAGAGGTGATTGCGTATGGGTAACTCATCAAGTCAGATACATGCACTTGATGTTAAGTGAGTGTCTCTCTAGCGTTCTCGGCATGAACCTCACCGTCCTCGCGGCCTCCGGTCGGACCGGAATCGCCCTCACCCGACAGGCGCTGCGACGTGGTCACACGGTGACCGCCATCGCGCGTGATCCCGAGAAGATCGTCCTGCCCGACTCCCCGAGCCTGCGGAAGGTGGCGGGCGACGTGAACGACGCGGCCGGTATCGCCGCCGTCGTGGACGGGGATTCCGTGGTCCTGTCCGCGCTCGGCACGGACCGGGCCGGGACTCTCCTGACCGGCGCCCGGGCTCTCGTCGCCGCCGGTCCGCGGCGCGTCATCTGGCTCGGTGCCTACGGCACGGGCAGGTCGGCCGAAGCGGCGGGGGAGGGCGCGGGCGTGCTCGCCCAGGTGCTGGGCGACCGGCTCGCGGACAAGGTCGAGGCCGACAACACCGTTCTCGCGGCCGGCGGCACGGTCTTCCACGCCGGGATGCTCGCCGGCGGGCCGGAAAGCCCCCGCCGGCGCACGGTCGGCCTGGAGGCCGCGCCTCCCTTCGACCTCGGTGCGAAGGTCAGCCGGGAAACCGTCGCCGCGGCGATGCTCGACGAAGCCGAGGCGCCCGGTTTTCCCGGTGCCGTGGCCCTGCCATTGGCAGAGTAGGAGAGGTAGGTGGAGCAGCCGGCAGGCGGGGTGGTGGGCAGGTGGAGTGGTCAGCAGGCGGTGATCTCCTCGATCGACGCCCGGACCTGCTCGCGGAGCCAGGCGTGGGCTGGGTCGGAATCGTAGCGCTGGTGCCAGTTGCAGTTGATCGTCGCCACCGGGGCCCCGATCGGCAGCGGCCGGGCGACGAGCCCGAACACCTCGATGAGCGGGCGGCCGAGGACCGCCGTGCAGGTGACCAGCGCGTCGCCGCGGGCGGCGATCTGCAGAGCGGTGGACACCGTCGCCACCGCCGCGACCACCCGGCGCCGCAGGCCTTCGGCGGCCAGCACGTCGTCGATCGACGCGGTGAGGCGGCCACGCCGGGAGATCACCACATGCGGCTGCGCCGCGTAGGAGGCCAGGTCGAGTCCGGCGGCACACGGGTGGTCCGCGCGCATCGCCACGACGAGACGGTCGTCGCCGAGCGGCTCGGACCGGAACTCGGGCAGATCGGGCCTGCCGCCACCGAGTTCCAGATCGACCCGGCCGCGTCGCAGGTCGTCGGTGTCGACGGAGTTCTCCGCCAGCACCCGCAACTGCACCCCGGGAGCCCGCTGCTGGATCCTCCCCACCAGTACCGGCACCAGTGACGCGGCCACCGCGTCGTGACACTGGATCGTGAAGGTGCGAGCCATCCCGGCCGGGTCCAGCTCACGGACCGGCGAGAGCACGTCGTGCGCCTGCCTGACCAGCCGGTGGACGTCCTCCCGCACCGACAGCGCGTACGGGGTGGGAGCCATCGAGTGGCCGGTGCGCACCAGGATGTCGTCCCCAGTGACGGCGCGAAGCCGGCCCAGCGTGCGGCTGACCGCGGGCGAGGACAGGTGCAGCCGCTCGGCCGCACCCATCACGCTGCCCTCTTCGAGCAGGGCGTCCAGCACGGTCAGCAGATTCAGGTCCAGTTGCATGAAAGTAAATCTTAACAAGACATGGATCCACTTCGATCAACTCGGGAGCATCCCATGACCCAGAGCCAGGAACTGCTTGCCGCCACCGTCGCCGCCGTCCGCCAGGCCGGCGCCCGGATGATGACGCGCTATTCCACCGAGTCCCGTCAGCCCGGGCTCCCCGAACTGCTCGCGAACCTCCAGGCCAATGACGCGGTCGTCGTCGACACGTTGCGCCCTGCGTTGACCGAGGCCCTGCCGAGCGCGGGCTGGCTCAACGACGAACACGGATCAGGACCGCTGCCCACGGGCGAGTGGTGGCTCATCGACCCGGTCGGTGGCAACGTCAACGCCGTGCACGGCATGCCCGACTGGAACATCGGAGTGAGCCTCGTCCGTGACGGCCGCCCGGTGATGGCGGTGGTCTACTTCCCGGTCTTCGACGAGATGTTCACCGCGACCGAGGGCGGCGGGGCGTTCCTCAACGGCGCACGGCTGCGGGTTTCGGTCAAGACGTCGCTGGACGGCGCACTGGCCGGGACCGGCCAGGCCCAGCCGGGTCACGACCCCGACCTCGCGAAGCGGATGGGCTCCGCCTTCACCGCGATGACGAACTCCGCCCTTCATGTACGCATCTCCGTACCGGTGACCCACCAGCTCGCCCAGGTCGCCGCGGGCCGGATGGACCTGCACTGGCAGTTCGACAACGTCCGGTCCCACGCGGCCGGTGTGCTGCTGGTCCAGGAGGCCGGAGGAGTCGTGACCGACATGGAGGGCAAGCCGTGGCAACTGGCAGGCGTGAACTACCTCGCCGCCGCGCCGGGTGTGCACGCCGCCGCGCTGGAAGTCCTCCTTGCCTGAGGGAGTTCGGCGCGGCGACGCTCCCGGGCCCCGGTTCAGGCTCGTGCGCCTCCGTCTACCCGCAGGACCGTGCCGGTCACGAACGAGGAGCGGTCGCTGAGCAGCCAGGCGGCGGCCTGGGCGATCTCGTCGGGGTCGGCCGCGCGGCGCAGCGGGGTGTGCGCCTGGAGGCGCTCCTGGAGGCCGGGTGATTCCGTTTCCCAGGTACGGATCATCTCGGTCAGCGTGTTGCCGGGGGCGATGGCGTTGACGCGGATGCCCTCCGGGCCGTACGTGATGGCAGCCGACTCGGTGAGGCTGTTGACCGCCCGCTTCATCGCACCGTACGCGGGCAGCTCGGGGTTGCCCATCAGGCTGCCGACGGACGAGTTGTTGACGATGGCCCCCGTCCCGGCGGTGGCCCGGATGGCGGCGACCTCGGCGACCATCGCCACCCACGGGCCCTTGAGGTTCACGGCGTAGACGTGGTCGAAGTCGGCCTCGGTCACCTGGTCCATCGGGCCGGGCGGCACGAACGTACCGGCGTTGTTGAAGGCGATGTCGAGACGGCCGTACAGGTCCACGGCACGGTCCACGGCGGCGCGTACGGCGGCCGCGTCGGCCAGATCGCACACCGCGTAGTCCGCGATGCCGCCCGCCGCCCGGATCTCCTCGGTCACCGCCTTCAACTGGGCCTCAGTCCGGGCCGCGAGCAGTACCCGGGCGCCCTCTCGGGCGAACAGCCGCGCCGCGGCCGCGCCGATACCGCGACCGGCGCCGGTGATGAAGGCGACCTTGCCGTCCAGCAGGCCGTGGGCGGCAGGGGCGGCGGATGTGTCGGTGGTTCGTGTGTTGTCCATGGCATCGAGCCTGCGCCGGTCCGCGGAGCCCATCCAGGCACCGGCGGTACCTGGATGGGCCCACCCCACCCGCGCACACTGGGGGTGTGGACAGACGAGAACTGGCGGACTTCCTGCGCAGCAGGCGCGAGCGGATCACCCCGGCCGACGTGGGGCTGCCCGCCGGGCCGCGCCGCCGCACGCCGGGACTGCGCCGCGAGGAGGTGGCACAGCTGGCGTTCATCTCGACCGAGTACTACATACGCCTTGAGCAGGCCCGCGGCCCGCACCCGTCACGCGAGGTACTGGCCGGGCTGTCCCGGGCCCTGCGCCTGTCGGACGCCGAGCGCGACCACCTCCACCACCTCGCCGGCGCACCACCCGGCCCGCCGCCCGGACCCTCGCGCGAGGTGCGGCAGAGCATCCTCGACCTGCTTGGCCGACTGCCGCAGGCCGCCGCCATCGTGACGTCCGCGACGTTCGAGGTGATCGCATGGAACGACCTGGCGGCCGCCCTCATGGAGGACTTCTCCGCCCTTCCGCGGCGCGACCGCAACCTCGTACGCCGGGTCTTCCTCGGTCCGCACCCACAGGGGCGGCGGCTGTACGGAGTGTCGGACGCGGACGCGTTCGCCCGCAACGCGACGCAGCGGCTGCGCGCCACCGCCGCCCGCTATCCCGAAGACCCCGAGGTGACCGGGCTCGTGGCTGAACTCCTCGCCGGAAGCGAGGAGTTCACCCGGCTGTGGGCCTCCCACGACGTGAGCGCCGAGCCCACGCTGCGCAAGACCTTCCAGCACCCGCTGGTCGGCCCGGTCACCGTCAACTGCGACGCCCTCGACATCAGCGACCGGGACCAGCAGGTCGTGATCTACACCGCCGCCTCCGGCTCACGGTCCGAGGAGGCGCTGCGACTGCTGTCGGTCATCGGCACGCAGCGCATGGACGCGGGCCGCTGAGCCACGCCGGGCCGACACCGGGAGTACACGGCGTCGGCCATCCAGGTCGCCCCTCGGACCCGCGTAGTCGCTCCTCAGACCCGCGTATACGTGAGCCGTCGCCCGTCGGCCAGTTCACGTACGAGCGTGCCGCCCTCGGTGCGCAGCGTGGAGGAGCCGCCGCGGAGGCAGGGGCCGGAGGACGCGGCCCGGTCGATCGCCGGCGGCGCGAAGCGTGCCGGACCGCCGTTGTCTCCCACGGAGACCAGGTTCATGTCGGCCTCGCAGTGCTCGCCGCCGCCGTCCGAGACCAACGTGGCGGCCGGGCTGCCCACCGGCGTCCGCTCGACGGTCATGCGCTGCGTGCCACCGTTGGCCAGTGAGCGCTGCCAGGTGCCGAGCAGGTCCTCGGACAGCTTCTCCGGCCCCTCGACCCTGTGCAGTTCGGCGGTGCGCCCCGCGGCCTCCCAGCGGAGGGAGTCACCGTCGACCCGGGAGAGGACATGCTCGCCGAGGGCCGAGCACGAGCCCGGGGGGACGCTGCTGACGACCTTGGTGTCCAGCCGCAGCGACGTACCGCCGCCGGACGGCTTGGCGGCGAGCTTGCCGTCGCTCTTGCACTCGTACTCCTTGCCGAGGCTGATGCTGGTGGCGACGACCTCGCCCACCTGCCCCGACGAGACGACGAACCGGCGGAACTGATCGGTCGGCTTCCCGTCCCGCTCGACTTCGCCCGCCCAGATGCCCACGAACTCCTTGGGCACATCGGATGTCACGCCGCCGTTGTCACCGGAGCCGGAGGCGGAGTCGGATTCCGAGCCCCCGTACGGCAGCGGCAGATCGGCGGTCGACGCCGCGTACGCGGCTCCTGCCACCACGGCGGTGGCCGCCAGCGCGAGCGCGATTCGTCGGTTCTTGCCCCTTGGGCGAGGGCGCGGCGAAGGAGTTGACTCCGTGCGCCCGTGGTCCGGCTTCGGCACGACCTGGGTTCCCCACTCCGAGCGTTCCGACTGCTCCGACGCGGGCGGTTCCTCCCAGGTCACAAGTGAGGCGGCGGACGCGGTTGCCGACGATGGTGCGGGCGCGGCCGGTGCGGGCGACGCCACGAAGGCGGTCGGTGCCGGCGCCGCCATCGCGCTTGCGTGCGGGGGTGTGTCCGTGTCGAGCAACTGGACGGCACTGCGCCCCAGTTCGGCGATGATCTGGGCAGGCAGCCACGGCGGAGACGAGGCGCCGGTCGCCACCGGTCGCATCCGTTCGACCACCTCCTGCGGAGTCGGCCTGGCGGCCGGGTCCTTGGCGAGGCAGTCGGAGACCAGTCCCCGTACCGGCTCCTCGATCCCCGTCAGGTCCGGCTCCTCCTGCGCGATACGGAACATCACGGCGTGGACCCCGCCGGAACCGCCACCGCCGAACGGCGTCTGCCCGGTCGCCGCGTACGCCAGTACCGTGCCCATGCAGAAGACATCGGCGGCCGGGCCCACCGGCTCGTCCCGGAGCTGCTCGGGCGACATGAAGCGCGGCGAGCCGACCAGCACGCCCGAGCTGGTCGGGGTCGATCCCGGTACCGCGTCCAGCGCCCGCGCGATACCGAAGTCGATGACCCGGGGGCCGTCGATGGTGATCAGAACATTGGAGGGCTTGAGGTCCCGGTGGACAAGACCCGCGCCGTGAATGTCGAGCAGGGCGCTGGCGAGTCCATGGGCGAGGGTGCGTACGGAAGGGGCGGGGAGGGGGCCGTGTCCGTTGGGCGAGACGATGTGTTCGAGCGAGGGGCCCGCGATGTAACCGGTGGCCACCCAGGGCGTTTCGGCCTCGGTGTCCGCGTCGAGGACCGGTGCCGTCCAGCGGTCGCTCACCCTGCGCGCCGCCGCCACCTCAAGCCGGAAACGCTCACGGAACTCGGGTTCGGCGGCCAGCTCCGGCTTGATGAGCTTGACCGCGACCGTGCGCCCGCCCTCCGAACGCGCCAGACAGACCCGGCCCATACCGCCCGCGCCGAGGGTTCTGAGCAGTCGATACCGGCCGATTCTGTCGCCAACCCCACCGGAGGTGGCATCGAAGTCGCCTGTCGACGGCTTCGTCATCTGACTGTCTCCCCTCGGTCGGCACTCCGCCCCACTCACCGCCACGAAGGGTCACGAGCCGGTGGACCACGAGCTTCCGTCTGACGTGAACAGAGGCTACCCGGCTTCGAGTTGCCGGTCGTGCGACGTCCGCAGGCTCTGCCGCCGCCGAACACGCGTACTCCTTCGGCCGTCGCGGCCGGGCGACGACACGTGAGCGGCCGGGCGACGACATGTGAGGGGTCACGCGCCGGTCAGCTGCGGCGCGTGACGATGCTGAGGGAGTTGGCGGCGACGATGGCCCCGATGCTCGCCCACTCCGTCCAGCCCAGGTTCTGGCCGAGGCCGAGCCGGCCGACCAGGGCGGCGAGGACGGGGTTGACGCTCATGAACAGCCCGAAGGCCTGGGCGGGTACGCGGCGCAGGGTGAACATGTCCGCGAGGTACGGCACCGCCGAGGAGAGCACCCCGGCGGCGACGGCGTAACCGACGGCCTCGGCGGTCGGCGGGTGCCGGAGCACCAGGACGACGCCGACCGGCAGGAACATCAGGGCGGAGAGTCCTGACGCGGCGGCCGAACCCTGTGCACCGGGGACACGTTGGCCGACGGTGCGGTTGAGGAGGATGTACGACGCCCAGCAGGCGGCGGCGAGCAGGCCCAGGGCCATCCCGGCGTAGTCGGTCGAGGGCTGGGGGCGCATCAGCGTCACCACACCCGCGGCGGCGACGACCGCGGCGCAGATGTCCACACGGCGGCGCGCGGCAGAGAGGGCGATGGCGAGCGGGCCCAGGAACTCCAAGGTCACCGCCAGTCCCAGACCGATGCGGTCGATGGCGCTGTACAGGGACAGGTTCATCGTCCCGAAGACCAGGGCAAGGAGCAGCACCGGCCGCCACTGCGCCGCGGTGAAGGTCCGCAGCTGCGGCCGGCCGACGGCCAGCAGGACGACCGCGGCGACGTACTGGCGGACCGCGACGACCCCGACAGGACCGAGTACGGGGAAGGCGAGGGACCCGATCGCGGCGCCGGTCTGGGTGGACAGACCGCTGCCGATCATCGTGGCCACACCGGCGAGCTGCCGTGAACGTCCGGCCGGCTGCGGGTCCGGGAGATCCGGGGCCGCCGGGCGCGGGGGCACCGCGGGGGGTGGCGGGACTGTGGGGCGTACGGAAGCGGTGGTGCCCTGTGCGGGTGCGGCTCGCATGCTTCGAGCGTGTGACATGGCGCCTCTTGCGCAAAATGCACCCGGCAGCCTATCTATACGCTTGAGTCATGGATGTGGAGCTACGGCAGTTGCGTTGTCTCGTCGCGATCGTCGACGAGGGCAGTTTCACCGACGCGGCCATCGCGCTCGGCGTTTCCCAGGCGGCCGTTTCCCGGACCCTGGCGTCACTCGAACGTGCCCTGGGCGTACGGCTGTTGCGCCGCACCTCGCGCGAGATGGCACCGACCCCGGCGGGACTGCGCGTGGTGGCACACGCCCGGCGGGTGCTCGGGGAGGTGGCCGATCTGGTCCAGGAGGCCAGGTCGGGTCATACGCGTCTGCGGATCGGGTACGCCTGGTCGGCGCTCGGCCGCCACACGTCGGCCTTCCAGCGCCGCTGGGCCAAGGCGCAACCGGAGACGGACCTGCGTCTGGTCCGCGTCAACTCCGCCACCGCCGGTCTGGCGGAAGGGGCCTGCGAACTCGCGGTCGTGCGCAGGCCGTTGGAGGAGGACCGGCGGTTCGACTCCGCCATCGTCGGCCTTGAACGGCGCCTGTGCGCCCTGGCCGCCGACGACGCTCTGGCCGGACGCCGTTCGGTCCGGCTCGCGGACCTCGGCGGGCGCACCCTGCTGATCGACCGCCGGACCGGCACCACGACCGCCGAACTCTGGCCGCCGGACGCCCGCCCGGCGACCGAGGAGACGTCCGACGTCGACGACTGGCTCACCGTGATCTCCAGCAGCCGCTGCATCGGCCTGACGGCGGAGTCGACCGCCCACCAGTACCCCAGGCCCGGCATCGTCTACCGGCCGGTCCGCGACGCCGAACCCATCGCCGTACGCCTCGCCTGGTGGCGGGACGACCCGCACCCGGCCACCCAGGCGGCCATCGAACTGCTCACGGCTCTGTACCGCAACGGCTGAGCGGCTTCAGCCCGTTCTGCGCCGAACGGTTCTGCGCCGACCATCGGTCCGGTTCAGCCGACATGCACCCGCGGCCGCCGTGCCCGGTCCGCCTCCGCCTCGCGGAGGACCTCCCGGGTGACGGGGGCGACCTCGCCCTGGCCGAAGAGGAAGAAGCGGAGGAAGTTGGTGAAGGGGCTGCCCTCGGTCCACTCGAAGTAGATGTGCGGGATGCAGCCGGTGGTGTCGCGTACGTGCAGGACGAGGGCTGCCAGGGCGTTGGGGACGGAGGACGACTCCAGGGTGAGGACGCGGTAGCGGCCGTGCAGGACCTCGCCGCGAACGGTCAGGCCCGCCTCGAACTCCGACGGGTCCAGGACCGTGACCTCGACGAAGACGAAGTCCTCCTGGGCGGGAACGTCGTTGTCCGCGCGGATCTGCTCGATCTTCTCGCGGTACTCGGTGATGTCTCGGTTGTCGGGTTCGTTGGCGATGAACCGGATCCTGCGGCTGGCGATGTCCCGTACGAACCGCTGGGCCATGTCGTCCATGGTCACGCTGGTGACGCGGAGTTCGAAGGCACGGGCGAGCCGCGAGAGGAGCGAGAGGAGGATGATGCCGGCGATGAAGCAGGCGCCGATCTTCACGCCGTCCGGACGCTCGATGACGTTCGCGACGGTGACGTAGAGGAAGACCGCCGAGATCACGGTGAAGGCGATGGTCCAGTTGCGCTGACCGGCCTTGCGCGCCGCGATGGTCACCGCGATCGCGGCCGAGCTGATGAGGACCAGGACACCGGTCGCGTACGCGCCGCCCTGCGCGTCGACGTCCGCGTCGAAGATCCACGTGACCAGGAAACCGACCAGCGTGAAGACGATCACCATCGGGCGGACGGCGCGCGCCCAGTGCGGGGCCATGCCGTAGCGGGGCAGATAGCGGGGCATCAGGTTGAGCAGCCCGGCCATGGCCGAGGCGCCGGCGAACCACAGGATGGCGATGGTGGACACGTCGTAGACCGTGCCGAACGCGTTGCCCAGGTACGCATGCGCCAGATAGGCGAGCGCGCGGCCGTTGGCCTCGCCGCCCGACTCGAACTCCTTCTCCGGGATCAGCAGCGTGGTGATGAAGCTGGTCGCGATCAGGAACACGCTCATGATGAGCGCGGCCGTGGTCAGCAGCTTCTTCGTGCCGCGGATACGGCCCTCGGGGTTCTCCTCGGTGTCGCCGGGATCGCCCTCGACGTGCGGCATGACCGCCACACCGGTCTCGAAGCCGGACAGGCCGAGCGCCAGTTTCGGGAAGACCAGCAGTGCGACGCCCACCATTGCAAAAACGTTTCCGTGCTCGGCGGTCAGAGCGGTGGACCAGTCGCTGATCACATGCCCCTCGGTGGCCACGTGCCAGAGCCCGGTCACCACGACCACGACGTTGAGCGCCAGATAGAGGCCCACCAGTGCCACGGCGACACCGATCGCCTCCAGGAAGCCCTTGAGGAACACCGCGCCGAGCAGTGCGATGAGCACCAGCGTGATCAGCACCTGCTTGTCGTGCAGCGCGTCGGCCAGATGGGGGTTCTCCACCAGGTGGGTGGAGGCGTCGGCGGCCGACAGGGTGATGGTGATCAGGAAGTCGGTCGCGGCGAAACCGAGCAGGGTCAGGACGAACAGCTTTCCCTTCCAGAAGGTCAGCAGCCGCTCCAGCATGGCGATCGAGCCCTCGCCGTGGGGGCTCTCCTCGGCCACCCGCCGGTACACAGGCAGTGCGCCCGCCAGTGTGACGACGACCAGCACGATGGTGGCCACGGGTGACAGCAGCCCGGCGGCGAGAGCCGCGATGCCAGGCTGGTAGCCGAGCGTGGAGAAGTAGTCGACGCCGGTCAGGCACATCACCCGCCACCAGCGCTGTCCCTTGTGCAGGGGCTCCGGCTGGACGGGCCGCGGTGCCGCCTGCCTGCCCTTGCCCATGTCGGACAGCCCCTCCAGCATCCAGGCGCGCAGGCGACTGGGCGGAGGGCGTTCGGTGGTGGCCATCGGCGTGCTCCTGATGTCCGGCTCGGCGTGCGGTTTCCGGCCATCACGCGGACGGCGGCACCAGCGTATGCAGAGAGTGACGCACGGGCCCACGGATGAGGCCGCCGTGGGCGTCAAGCTTCCGTTAAGAGAAACCGGGCGACTGTCACCGGCCCATCAGGACGACGACGTCCTGGCTGCGGGGGAGTGGCCCGGGCCGTCGAGCGGCGCCACAGGCCGCGCCCGTCGGGCACGGACACCCAGCGTCATCCCGTACGTCGTCTCACGGGTTCCCTGCACGAACGTGATGCCGACCGGCAGGGGCCCTCGCGCCGATCGACGCGGCCCGGCGCCGCCGCGGCGGCCGGGGGATCAGCGGTCCCGCTGCCCGTCGGCCGGTGCCTTCAGCAGCCGCTCCAGTTCATCGCCGGCCTCGTCGTATCCGGCGTCGGAGATCCGTTGCAGCTCGCGCAGGTCTCCGGTCGCCTTTGCGCGTCGGGTGAGCAGGAACCCCGCGTGCATGGATCCCTCGTCCAACAGCTCGCTCAGTTCCCCGACGTCGCCGGCCGATTCGGCAAGGTCGGCCAACCGGTCCAGGGCGGTCTCGTTGCCCTCGTCGGCCAACTCGCGCAGGGTCTCCCGATCGATGTTCATGTTCGCCATGGGGCCATGCTGCAACCCCGCCCCAAGGGCAGGGTCAAGTGGCACGATGACCGGGTGATCACCATCGGGCAGCTGGCCGGGTACGTCGGGGTGTCGGTGAAGACCGTCCGCGTCTACCACGACAAGGGCCTGCTCCCCGAGCCCGACCGCGACGCGTCCGGCTACCGGCGGTACGGCGCGAACGACGTCATCGACCTGATCAAGATCCGGACGCTCGCCGAGGCCGGCGTCCCCCTGGCCCGTATCCGGGACCTGAGATCGGCGGGCGACGAGGAGTTCCGGCAGGCGCTGCGCGAGATCGACGACGGGCTCACCGACCGCATCCGTGGCCTGCGGGCGACGCAGGGGCGCCTGCGCCGGCTCGCCGCGGGGGATCTGGCACCGCTGCCCACCGAGGTGGGCGCGCATCTGGAGGACCTGGCCCGCTGGGGATTCACGCCCCGTTGGGTGGACCTGCAACGCGACCTGTGGATCCTCGTGTTCGCCACCCACCCGGACCGCGCGACCGCACTGTTCCACGACCAGGCCGAGATCCTGGCCGACCCGGCGCTGCGGCGGATCTTCCTCGACTACGACCACGCGTACGACCTCGACGCCGACGATCCCCGCATCGACGACCTCGCCCGCCGGGCCGCCGAAGCGACCCGTGAACGCTACGGACCGGACGAACTGCCCGGGCTGGATGCGGCCTCCGAGATTCCCGCCCTCGTCCAGGGCACGGTCAACGCGTCGTCCCCGGCATGGCAGCGGATCGACACGCTCATTCGCGCACAACTGGAGTAGCCCGATCGGCCCGGCTCGCCCGGGGTGTCCTCCGGGGTGACGGACGCGACCACCTCCGTCGCGTCCACGAGACCGCCGAACTCGCTCAGTCCGCCAAGTCCTCGGACACCGTCGTCGACCACGTCCGGGGCGAGCTGACCGAAGTGCTCGCCCTGCGCGCCTGCCGCTTCGAGTACCCGAGGACCGCGCCCAGGGGTACGCCCTGGAACGCGACTGGGTCCGCTGGGACCCCGGGGTGCCGCTGATCCGGCTCACCTCCGAGCGTCGTGCCCTGGGCCGCCCGATCACCGCGGACGTGGGCGAGAGCGCCGCTGCCGAGCCCGGCACCCGCGTCACGGTGCTGATCCCCGAGGTCGAGCCGGACCGGCTCTGGCAGCGGCTGCTGCAGAACCATCGGGGTGCCGTGGTCGCCCATGCCGTCCGGCAGGACGCGGACGCGGTGATCTGCCGGCTGCGGTTCGGCATCTGATCCCGCACGCCGGAAGCAATCCTCCCGGAGGGCTTGCCCCGGCGGTGTTCAGGCGCCCGGGGGGGATTGGTTCACGTAGATGGATCAGCCCGCCGTATGGGTTCCGTCAAAGCCGTACGAACCTGCGTATGGGAGCCGTCAACGGCGCTCGAATCCGGCCAGAGAGGCGCTTTCCTCCAATCGTCCGATCGATTCGAACCTCATCTAGGAGCTTGCGATGGCCGACGTGGCCTTCGTCGTCACCACGATCGCGGTGTTCGCGCTGGTGGCTCTCGTCGCCAAGGGGGCGACGAAGCTGTGACCGCCGAGAACATCGTCGGCCTGATCGTGGCCGTCGCCCTGCTGGGCTATCTCGTCCTCGCCCTGATCTTCCCGGAGAGGTTCTGAGAAGCGAATGAGTCCCGTCCTTGCCGGTGTGCTCCAGATGGTCGCTCTGATAGCGGCCCTGGCTCTCGCTTACCGTCCCCTCGGCGACTACATGGCCAAGGTCTACTCCTCGGACAAGCACTTGCGCGTCGAGAAGTGGATCTACAAGGGCATCGGCGCCAACCCCAACACGGAGATGCGCTGGCCCGCGTACCTACGCGGTGTCCTCGCCTTCTCCGCGGTGAGTGTGCTGTTCCTGTATCTGCTGCAGCGCTTCCAGGGCAGCCTGCCCGGCTCGCTCGGCTTCTCCTCGATCGACCCGGACCAGGCGTTCAACACCGCCGCATCGTTCGTCTCCAACACCAACTGGCAGTCGTACTACGGCGAACAGGCCATGGGCCACGTCGTACAGACCGGTGGCCTGGCGGTGCAGAACTTCCTGTCCGCCTCGGTCGGTATCGCCGTCGCCGTGGCACTCGTCCGGGGCTTCGCTCGCTCGCGCACCGGTGAGCTCGGCAACTTCTGGTCCGATCTGGTCCGCGGCATCATCCGTATCCTGCTGCCGATCTCGGTGATCGCCGCGATCGTGCTCGTCGCGTGCGGCGCGATCCAGAACTTCGCCGGCATCCACGAGGTCGGCCAGTTCACTGGCGGATCGCAGCAGTGGAACGGCGGCGCGGTCGCCTCCCAGGAGGCCATCAAGGAGCTGGGCACCAACGGCGGCGGCTACTTCAACGCCAACTCCGCCCACCCCTTCGAGAACCCCAACGCGTTCTCCAACCTCTTCGAGATCTTCCTGATCCTGCTGATCCCGTTCGCGCTCACGCGGACCTTCGGCCGGATGGTCGGCTTGCTCAGGCAGGGTTACGCGATCCTCGCCACGATGGTCACCATCTGGATCGGTTTCACGGCCCTGATGATGTGGACCGAGTTCGCCCACCACGGCCCGGCGTTCGATGTCGCGGGCGGTGCGCTGGAGGGCAAGGAGACCCGCTTCGGCGTCGGTGCCTCGTCGATCTTCGCGGTGGCGACGACGCTGACCTCGACCGGCGCGGTGGACTCGT
Organism: Streptomyces sp. NPDC033178; assembly: GCF_055577685.1. Classification (NCBI taxonomy): domain Bacteria; kingdom Bacillati; phylum Actinomycetota; class Actinomycetes; order Kitasatosporales; family Streptomycetaceae; genus Streptomyces; species Streptomyces sp. NPDC033178. Next base: position 195,052 of record NZ_JBVIPT010000011.1, on the reverse strand, counting down.
TCCACTCCTCGTTCACCGGACTCGGCGGCGGGATCACCATGCTCGGCATGCAGCTGGGCGAGATCGCGCCCGGTGGCACCGGCTCCGGCCTCTACGGCATGCTGATCATGGCGATCATCGCGGTGTTCATCGCAGGTCTGATGGTGGGCCGAACGCCCGAGTACCTGGGCAAGAAGATCGGCACCCGCGAGATCAAGTTCGCCGCCTGCTACATCCTCATCACCCCGGCGCTGGTACTCGTCTTCACCGCCGCGGCGATGGCCCTGCCGACCCCGGGCAACTCGATGACGAACAGCGGGGCGCACGGCTTCTCCGAGATCCTGTACGCCTACACGTCGGCCTCGAACAACAACGGTTCGGCCTTCGCGGGTCTGAACGCGGACACGCAGTGGTTCAACAGCACGCTGGGTCTGGCGATGCTGCTCGGCCGCTTCCTGCCGATGGTGTTCGTGCTCGCGCTGGCCGGATCGCTCGCCGAGCAGAAGCCGGTGCCCGCGACCGCGGGCACGTTGCGCACCGAAAAGCCGCTGTTCACCGGGCTGTTGGTGGGCGCGATCCTCATCATCACCGGTCTGACCTACTTCCCGGCGCTCGCGCTGGGGCCGCTGGCCGAGGGGCTGGCGTCATGACCACCCGCACAGAGAAGCAAGAGGACACCGTGTCCACGACTACTCCCACTCGGGCGCCGCACAGCGATGTGCCGACCGGTCACAAGGACGAAGGACGCGTCGGCGCGGGTCTGTTCGACCCGAAGCAGCTGCTGAAATCGCTGCCGGACGCCTGTCGCAAGCTCGACCCGCGGGTGATGGTCAAGTCCCCCGTGATGTTCGTGGTGCTGGTGGGCTCGGTCCTGACGACCGTGTTCTCCTTCAAGGACCCGGGCGACTGGTTCGGCTGGGCCATCAGCGCCTGGCTCTGGCTCACCGTGATCTTCGCCAACCTGGCGGAGGCGGTGGCCGAGGGCCGCGGCAAGGCGCAGGCGGACACCCTGCGCAAGGCCAAGACCGACACCGTCGCGCGCCGGCTTTCCAAGGACGGCGAGCCCGGCAAGACGGAAGTGCAGGTGCCGGGCACCGAACTGCGCGTCGGCGACCTGGTCGTCTGTGAGGCGGGCGACATCATCCCCGGCGACGGTGACGTCGTCGAGGGCGTGGCGTCCGTGGACGAGTCGGCCATCACCGGTGAGTCGGCCCCGGTCATCCGCGAGTCCGGCGGCGACCGCTCCGCCGTGACCGGCGGTACGAAGGTGCTGTCCGACCGCATCGTCGTCAAGATCACGACGAAGCCGGGCGAGACCTTCATCGACCGCATGATCGCCCTGGTCGAGGGTGCGGCCCGGCAGAAGACGCCCAACGAGATCGCGCTGAACATCCTGCTCGCCTCGCTGACGATCGTCTTCCTGCTGGCCGTCGCCACACTGCCGCCGTTCGCGGACTACGCGGGCACGCACCTCACCATGGTCGTGCTGGTGGCCCTCCTTGTCTGTCTCATCCCGACCACGATCGGCGCGCTGCTCTCCGCGATCGGTATCGCGGGCATGGACCGGCTGGTGCAGCGGAACGTACTCGCCATGTCCGGCAGGGCGGTCGAGGCGGCCGGAGACGTGTCGACCCTGCTGCTCGACAAGACCGGCACCATCACGCTCGGCAACCGGCAGGCAGCCGAGTTCGTACCGGTGACCGGCACCACCGACGCCGTCCTGGCCGACGCCGCCCAGCTCTCTTCGCTGGCCGACGAGACGCCCGAGGGCCGCTCCGTCGTCGTCCTGGCGAAGGAGAGGTACGGGCTGCGCGAACGGAGCCAGGGCGAGCTGTCCGGCGCCGAGTGGATCGCCTTCACCGCCCAGACCCGGATGTCGGGCGTGGACGTCGACGGGCGCAGGATCCGCAAGGGCGCGGCCGGTTCGGTCATGGCCTGGGTCCGGGAGCGGGGCGGCGAGGTGTCCGAGGACGCCGACACCCTGGCCAACCGGATCTCCGAGGCGGGCGGCACACCGTTGCTCGTCGCGATCGAAGACACCGAGGGCGCCCGGGTGTTGGGCGTCATCCACCTCAAGGACGTCGTCAAGGACGGCATGCGCGAGCGGTTCGATGAGCTGCGCCGCATGGGCATCAAGACCGTCATGATCACGGGTGACAACCCGCTGACCGCCAAGGCGATCGCCGATGAGGCCGGCGTCGACGACTTCCTCGCGGAGGCCACTCCCGAGGACAAGATGGCCCTCATCAAGCGGGAGCAGGCGGGCGGCAAGCTCGTCGCGATGACCGGCGACGGCACGAACGACGCCCCCGCGCTGGCCCAGGCGGACGTCGGCGTGGCGATGAACACGGGTACGTCGGCCGCGAAGGAGGCCGGCAACATGGTCGACCTCGACTCCAACCCGACCAAGCTCATCGAGATCGTCGAGATCGGCAAGCAACTCCTCATCACCCGGGGCGCGTTGACGACGTTCTCCATCGCCAACGACGTCGCGAAGTACTTCGCGATCATCCCGGCGCTGTTCGCGGCGGTCTACCCGGGCCTGGACAAGCTCAACATCATGCAGCTGTCCTCGCCCGACTCCGCGATCCTGTCCGCGGTCATCTTCAACGCGCTGATCATCATCGCGCTGGTGCCGCTCGCCCTGCGGGGCGTGCAGTACCGGCCGGTGAGCGCGGACAAGCTGCTGCGGCGCAACCTCGGGATCTACGGCCTGGGCGGGCTGATCGCGCCCTTCATCGGCATCAAGATCATCGACCTGATCATCTCCCTCATCCCCGGGCTGTAACTTTTTGAAAGCGTGCTGATCAACTATGAACAACTCGGTATCGAACACTGCCCGGTTGCTCTGGGCCGGCCTGCGTGCGCTTCTCGTCCTGACGGTGGTGACGGGCATCATCTACCCGCTGGCCATCACCGGCGTCGCCCAGGGCCTCTTCAACGACAAGGCGAACGGCTCGGAGATCACGTCGAACGGCAAGGTCGTCGGCTCCTCGCTCATCGGCCAGGCGTACAACCTGCCGCTGAAGAAGGGCCAGGAGACCCCGGAGCCGGACCTGAAGTGGTTCCAGGGTCGTCCGCAGAACGGCCTGGGCACCAACAGCGTCAACACCCAGTACAAGCTGATCCTGTCCGGCGCCACCAACCGCTCCGGTGACAACGGCGCGGTCGACGGTGTCTGCCCGAAGGACCCGGCGAAGGCCGAGGAAGCCACCCTCTGCCAGTGGGTGGTCGCCGCCAAGGACGCTGTCATCAAGGACAACTCCGTGAACGGTTACACGGTCAAGAGTGTGCCCCCCGACGCGGTCACCTCCTCAGGCTCCGGCCTGGACCCGGACATCTCCCCGGCGTACGCCGACATCCAGGTCCACCGGGTCGCGGAGAAGAACGGGCTGTCCGTCGCCGAGGTCCAGAAGCTGGTCGACGACCACACCGACGGCCGTACGCTCGGCTTCATCGGAGAGCCCACGGTCAACGTCCTCCAACTCAACATCGCGCTCAAGGAACTCGTGGCGAAGAGCTGACCGCCTTACGCGCACCATGCGGGAGTTGGCGGCCGGGGTGACACCTCGATTCGTCAACTCCCGCAGCCATAAGGCTTGTTCCGTACGACCTCGGTCCTCCGCGCGACAGGAAAGGCATACACCGATGACCCGGGTACTGGTGGTGGAGGACGACCCTCAGCTTGTCCGGGCCCTCGTGATCAACCTTCAGGCCCGCAAGTACGGAGTGGACCCGGCACCCGACGGCGCCACCGCGCTCCGTCTCGCCGCCGCGCGCCAGCCCGACGTGGTCGTCCTCGATCTGGGCCTGCCGGACATGGACGGTGTGGACGTCATCAGGGCCCTGCGCGGCTGGACCCGCGTACCGATTCTGGTGCTGTCCGCCCGCCGGGCCTCCGACGAGAAGGTGGCGGCGCTCGACGCGGGCGCCGACGACTACGTCACCAAGCCGTTCAGCATGGACGAACTGCTGGCCCGGCTGCGGGCCGCCGTCCGCCGTACCGAGACCACCCCGCTCGCCCAGGAAACCGCCGTGGTCACGACGGACGACTTCACCATCGACCTGCTGGCGAAGAAAGCCACCCGAGCCGGACACGACATACGCCTCACGCCGACCGAATGGCATCTGCTGGAGATCCTGGTCACCAGCCCCGGGCGTCTCATCACGCAGAAGCACCTGCTCCAGGAGGTGTGGGGCGTCTCCCAGAGCAACAAGACCAACTATCTCCGGGTCTACATGGCGCAACTGCGCCGCAAGTTGGAGGCGGATCCCTCCCACCCCCGCTACCTGATCACGGAACCGGGCATGGGCTACCGCTTCGAAGGCTGAAGCGGCGCTCCGGACACCCGCCCCTCGCGCACCACCCTTCCTCAACACCCCCCGGCACCCCGCCCGTAGAGACGAAGAGACGAGAAGATGGCACGCGGCAAGCTTCGGATCTACCTCGGTGCGGCGCCGGGCGTCGGCAAGACGTACGCGATGCTCTCCGAGGCACACCGCCGTGTCGAGCGGGGCACCGACTGCGTGGCCGCGTTCGTGGAGCACCACAACCGGCCGCGTACGGAAGTGATGCTGCACGGCCTGGAGCAGACACCCCGCAGGGAACTGGAGTACCGGGGCACGGTCTTCACCGAGATGGACCTGGACGCGGTGCTCGCCCGGCACCCCCAGGTGGCCCTCGTCGACGAGCTGCCCCACACCAACATCCCCGGCTCGCGCAACACCAAGCGCTGGCAGGACGTCGAGGAACTCCTCGCGGCCGGCATAGACGTGATCACGACGGTCAACATCCAGCACCTGGAGTCGCTGGGCGACGTCGTCGAGTCCATCACCGGCGTACGGCAGCAGGAGACCGTCCCGGACGAGGTGGTGCGCCGGGCCGACCAGATCGAGCTCGTCGACATGTCCCCGCAGGCGCTGCGCCGCCGGATGGCGCACGGCAACATCTACAAGCCCGACAAGGTCGACGCGGCCCTGTCCAACTACTTCCGCCCCGGCAACCTGACCGCCCTGCGCGAGCTGGCGCTGCTGTGGGTGGCGGACCGGGTCGACGAATACCTGACCGAGTACCGCAACGAGCACCGGGTCTCGAAGATCTGGGGTTCCCGCGAGCGGATCGTCGTCGGCCTCACCGGCGGACCCGAGGGCCGTACGCTGATCCGCCGCGCCGCCCGGCTCGCGGAGAAGGGCGCCGGCGGCGAGGTGCTGGCCGTCTACATCGCCCGCAGCGACGGCCTGACCTCCGCCTCCCCGAAGGAACTCGCCGTCCAGCGCACCCTCGTGGAGGACCTGGGCGGCACCTTCCACCATGTCATCGGCGAAGACATACCGACGGCCCTGCTGGACTTCGCGCGTGGGGTGAACGCCACGCAGATAGTCCTCGGGGTGTCGCGTCGCAAGGGATGGCAGTACGTCTTCGGACCGGGCGTCGGAGCCACGGTGGCCCGGGAGTCGGGGCCCGACCTGGACGTCCACCTGATCACCCACGACGAGGCGGGCAAGGGGCGCGGACTGCCCGTCGCCCGGAGCGCGCGGCTCGGCCGGTCCCGGGTCGTCCGGGGCTGGCTGGTCGGTGTGGGCGGCCCCGCCCTCCTGACGCTGCTGCTCACCGGCGTCACGCCCTCGGTCGGCCTGGCCAACGACATGCTGCTGTTCCTGACGCTCACGGTGGCCGCGGCCCTGCTCGGCGGCCTCTATCCGGCGCTGGCCTCGGCCGTGGTGGGCTCCCTGCTGCTGAACTGGTACTTCACCCCGCCCGTGCACACCCTGACGATCGCCGACCCCAAGAACATCGTCGCCATCGCCATCTTCGTGGGAGTCGCCGTGTCGGTCGCCTCCGTGGTGGACCTCGCGGCCCGGCGCACGCATCAGGCGGCCCGGCTGCGGGCCGAGTCGGAGATCCTCTCGGTCCTGGCGGGCAGTGTGCTGCGCGGGGAGACCAGCCTGGAGGCGCTGTTGGAGCGGGTCCGGGAGACCTTCGGCATGGAGGCGGTCGCCCTGCTGGAACGGGACAGCGACGTCGATCCGTGGACCTGCGCCGGCAGCGTGGGCCCGCGGCCCTGTCGGAGCCCCGAGGACGCGGACGTCGACATGCCGGTCGGCGACCACATGGCCCTCGCGCTGTCGGGACGGGTGCTGCCGGCGGAGGACCGACGGGTGCTCGCCGCGTTCGCCGCGCAGGCCGCGGTGGTCCTGGACCGCCAGCGGCTGCAGTCCCAGGCCGACCAGTCACGTGCGCTGGCCGAGGGCAACCGCATCCGCACCGCCCTCCTCGCCGCCGTCAGCCATGATCTGCGCACCCCGCTCGCCGGCATCAAGGCCGCGGTCTCCTCGCTCCGTTCGGAGGACGTGGCCTGGTCCGAGGAGGACCAGGCGGAACTGCTCGAAGGCATCGAGGAAGGCGCGGACCGCCTGGACAACCTCGTGGGCAATCTGCTGGACATGTCCCGGCTCCAGACCGGCACGGTCACACCGCTGATCCGCGAGATCGACCTCGACGAGGTGGTCCCGATGGCGCTCGGCGGAGTCCCCGAGGGCAGCGTGGAACTGGACATCCCCGAGACGTTGCCGATGGTCGCCGTCGACCCGGGCCTGCTGGAGCGGTCGGTCGCCAACCTCGTCGAGAACGCGGTGAAGTACAGCCCCGCCGAGGAGCGGGTCCTGGTGTCGGCGAGCGCCATGGCCGATCGCGTCGAGGTCCGGGTGGTGGACCGCGGCCCGGGCGTCCCGGACACCGCGAAGGACCGCATCTTCGAACCCTTCCAGCGCTACGGCGACGCCCCGCGCGGCGCCGGAGTGGGCCTCGGCCTCGCGGTCGCCCGGGGCTTCGCCGAGGCGATGCGCGGCACCCTGACCGCCGAGGACACCCCCGGCGGCGGCCTCACCATGGTCCTCACCCTCCCGGCCGCGCCCGGCGCCCACCAGATCCGCCCCGACCTCCCGGCGACCGCCACGTCCTAGAGCTCAGGCCGCGGTCACCAACCCCTTTGCACAGCGCACCCCAGAGCGAGTGTGACGACTGCCACACGCCGAAGTTCGAACTTCGGCGTTCGCCGTGCATCCAGTCGGCGTCCGGCCATCGAGCGGCTGCGGAACACCACTCCTCCGCAGTCGTCCACTTCATTTCACCAAGGAACGTTCAATGGGTTATGTGCGCGGATTCATCCCCTGGATCGTCTCCGGCGTCGTGTCGTCCTTCGACTGGCGCTGGGGTGCGACAGGAGCCGGCCTCGTCGGAACCGCCGTCTTCACGAAGGTCCATCCCGCCCGGGCCCAGGCCCGACTGCTGGCCCAGGCGCCGGTCGGAACGTGACCACCGGTACCCGGGCGGCGAGGCCCGGGCCGCTCGACGACCGTTCGGCGCGACGGCCTTCACCGGCCGGCTGCCCGGGCACCGTCACGGACACGATCGAGGACGCGGCCCACGCCACCACGAGGAGAGCGCAATGACCGACCGGACAGCTCTTCCCCTGTACCTCCGGGGCCGCTTCGCCCCGGTCCCCGAGGAACACAGCACGGCCGATCTCACCGTGCGGGGCTCCCTGCCGACCGACCTGGACGGCCGCTATCTGCGCAACGGCCCCAACCCGCTGCCCGGCCAGGACACGGGCCACTGGTTCACCGGTCACGGCATGCTCCACGGCATCCGGCTGCGGGGCGGCCGCGCCGAGTGGTACCGCAACCGGTGGATACGTACACGGAAGCTGGAGGGACATCCGTTCATCCGCGGGAACGCCACTGTCGACCTCACCGTGACGCCCGCCAACACCCATGTGATCCGGCACGCCGACACCGTGCTGGCGCTGTGCGAGGTGGGCCTCCCCTACTGGGTCTCGCCCTCCCTGGAGACCGTCGGACCGTACGACTTCGGCGGGCGGCTGACCACCTCGATGACCGCCCACCCCAAGGAGGACCCGGTCACCGGCGAACTGCACCTGTTCGGGACCGGGTGCGCCCCGCCCTACCTCACCTACCACCGGGTCACCGCGGAGGGGCTGCTGCTCGACAGCCGGCGGATCGACGTGCCGGGCCCGACGATGATGCACGACTTCGCCATCACCGAGCACCACGTGCTGTGGATGGACCTGCCCGTCGTCTTCGACCCCGCCTTCGCCGGGCGCGGCGGCATGCCCTACCAGTGGGACGAGGGGTACGGCGCGCGGCTCGGGGTCATGTCCCGCGCGCCCGGCAGCACCGATGTGCGGTGGTACGACATCGACCCCTGCTACGTCTTCCACGTCGGCAACGCCTACGAGGACCCGCGGGGGCGCATCGTGCTGGACGCGGTGCGCTACGACCACGCCGGCTTCCGGAACGCCTGGACGGACATCGGCGGACCCGCGGGCCCCGGTGGCCTGGCCGGTGCGCTGGAGCCGGGCCGTTCCCGGTCCCTCGCCGTCCTGCACCGCTGGACACTGGACCCGGCCACCGGCCGCGTCACCGAGTCCCAACTGGACGACCGTGCGGCCGAGTTCCCCACGCACAACGAGACCCTCACCGGGCGCCCGAACCGCTACCTGTACACCGTCTCCGGTGACGGCATCGCCAAGCACGACCTGACGCGCCACACCGGTCACGCCTACGAAACACCAGGCAGCCGCTACGCCGGGGAGGCGGTCTTCGTACCCGCGGCGGACGGCGCGGAGGAGGACGAGGGCTGGCTCCTGTCGCTCGTCTCGAACGACGACGGCCAGGCGGGGGAACTGGTTGTCCTCGACGCCACGGACCTGTCCGTCCAGGCCGTGGTGGAGCTGCCGTACCCCGTACCGGCCGGTTTCCACGGAAGCTGGCTGCCGGAGTCCGTCCACCGGCCCCGGGGGCTCTAGTGCGGAGCCGGCTTCGCGGTCGCACGCGGCACCGGGGATCCGCCCCGGCACGTCCTCCTCGGCAAGGGCTCCGCGAGTTTTTGCCCAAGTTCCACCCCGCGCACATCGTCGAGTGGAAAAAATGGGAGCCCATCTCCCGAGCACCACACGGTTCGTGATTCGTCCGCACGGAGGCGTTCAGCTCATGTTGCCCCTCAACCCGCCCACGGATGAGGAACTCACCCGCAGGGCCCAGGCCGGCGAGACCGGAGCCCTGGGACTCCTGCTGGCTCGCCACCAGGCGCCGATGCGCGCGGTGGCGCTGAGCGTGCTCGGCTACGGCCCGGACGCGGAGGACGCGGTGCAGGACGCCGCGCTGACCGCGCTGCGGCGCATCGGCGACGTACGGGATCCGGCGGCCGTGGGAGCGTGGCTGCGCGCGATCGTGCGCAACGCCTCCCGCACGCGCCTGCGAGACACCCGCGAGACGCCCGGCCTGGACGGGCTCGACCACCTGCGGCTTCGCGACCAGGAGGCCTCGCACCCGGAGCAGCTCATCGAGCAGCACGCGATGCGGGACTGGATCTGGGACGCGGTGGACGAACTGCCGCCGAAGCTCCGGCTGGTGCTGATGCTGCGGCACTTCAGCGGCGTCACCTCCTACCAGGAGATCGCCGATGTCTGCGAGGTACCGGTCGGCACGGTGCGCAGTCGGCTCAACCAGGCCAGGGGGAAAATGGCCCAGGTGCTGCTGTCGACCGCCGCTCAGGCGCACGACGACGCCGCCGCGCTCACCGAGGACAGCCGGCACGAGGCCGTGGAGACCCTGCAGGCATCCGAACGCGGTCAACTGCCCCAGGAGATATCCGAGTTGTGGCCGGCGGAGAGCGAACTGGTCGGCCCGCTCAGCCGGCCGGGAGAACGCACCCATCCCGTCCCCGTCATGCGGCAGACCCTGGAATTCGGGGTGCGCCAGACCCTGCGCCATGTGGTGGCCAGCCGCGACATCACCCTCTGGGAAATGGACGTCACCCACCACGTCACCGACCACCGCGCCGACCACATCTGCCCGCCGACCCTCGCCTGGCTCATGTTCCGCCAGAAGAGAAGGGTTCAGAAACTGCGGCTGATCTTCCCCGCGCCGGTTTCGACGGGCCCGGCCGGGTTTCCGGAACCTGCATGAGGCGTCGGTTATGAGGCGGCGGTGCCCAGGCCGGGACGGGAGCCCGCCGTGGCCGAAAGGCCCCGAGGGCTGACGCCGGACAGATCGTGGGCGGTCATGCTGTTGCGGTCGGCGACCGCGCGGCCCAGGGCGTGGTGCGGCCACAGACCCCCGGCCACCCGGCGGCTGCGCTCGCCCCATTCACGGGCCGGCGCGCTGCTGGTCTTGTAGTGGTTGAGGGCGTAGCCGCCGGAGTGGATCCGGAGCAGGCAGAAGCCGCCGGGATAGTCCTTGGCGGCGCTGACCTCCTGCAGGGTGACGTGCGGCGCCTGCGGCAGGAGGGTCCGCTTGTTGCGGTGGGTGTGGCCCGCGTGGTGGAGGAAGACACCGGGCGCGGAGGCGTAGGCGTCGAGGATGGAGCGGGCCTGGCGGCGGCCGAGACGCTGCCCGCCGCTCACGGGAAAGAGGGAGTCCCGCACGGTCAGCGGATGGTGGCCGAACACGACGGTGGGCTGGTCGCCGCGCTCCTTCAACCGGGCCCGGAACCAGGACAGTTGCTCGTCACCGAGCCCGCCGGCGTCGGCGCCGTTGCCGTCCTTCTCGTAGGTGTCGAGCCCGATGATCCGCAACCCGCCGAGGTCGCGGGCGAAGTACGCGGGCCCGGCGCCGCCGAGGAACTCTGCGCGGAAGGCGTCTCCGGCGTCACGGTGACGGGGTCGGTCGTGGTTTCCGCGTACGGCGAAGTAGTCCTGTCCGTGGCTGCCGAAGCCGTCCAGGATCCGCTTGGCCTCCGCCAGGTCCCGCGGTGCGCCGCCGGCCGAGATGTCCCCCGCGGCAAGCAGCAGATCCGCTCCACGCCGCCGGGCCTCCTCGACCAGGGCCCGGCTCATGATCTCCGGATACGGCGCGAGCCCCGGCTCCTGCGCCACGCCCCGCAGCAGGGGCAGGCCGGCCATCAGACCGGCGGTGGTCTCCCCGATGTGGAAGTCGTTGCACAGCGCTATGGACAGCAGGTGCCGCCCCGGCGGGGGCTGCGGTGTTGTGAAGGAGTACGGGCCCCCGCTCGAACCCAGCCCATAGCGGTTGGTGCCGACGGCGTTGCCGCGGATGAGGTGCAGCGGCGTGGGCGTGGCGGCCGTGCCCCGCGAGCGGGCCTGGTAGTAGTACGTCTGCCCGGGCTCCAGGTCCGTGAGCTCGACATGGTGGTGCGCCGTGGGCCGGTCCTCCGCCGCGCTGCGGTCCAGCCGGGAGGGGTGGGTGCCGTAGACGACCTCGCCCTCCGTGACGGCGGGGAGCATGTGGCCCAGCCCGTCGTTGGTGCCGGGAATCCCGGTGTACCAGGTGATGACGGCGCGGTCCTCGGTCAGGGTGACCAGTTCCAGATGGACGGCCGTCAATGCGTCGGGGTGATGGGCGTGGCTCTTGCGTGTGGACCCGTGGAGGGCTCCGGCGGCGGCCCGCAGCAGCGTGGGGGCGAGGAGGGCACCGGATCGTAGGACTTCACAGGGAGAGGGCAGGGCCGACATGGCCGCGAGGGGAGCGGAGAAGCAGCAGCGCATAACTGAGTATGTGCCCGCGCGCAGTGAACGCCAGTGGTGACACCGAATGCGGCGCCCGGTACGGAATGCGACATCGCCGCACGATCAGGTGCATACTTGATCTTTCTCCAAGGTTTCGCACTCTCGTCGACAGGCCCAACAGGGTTGTGTCGCAAGGGATTTGACGGGAGTCTGATGGTGCGTCAGTCGAGCCGAGCCGAAGCGGCGCTTCGGTGGGCGGGCCGTGTGTCCCGCCCGGACGTGTTCTTCGCCACCTCCGGCGCAACGGGGCGTTTCCGCGACCGGATCTCTCGCCGTGGTCACGCTCCGCTCTGGCGTCGTGCCTCAGGGTCAATCTGCCGCCAGGGGCTGTTGATCGTCCGGACCCCTGCACGGAGGGGTACATCAACCGCGTACCGTGGAGCCATCAAGACCGGAGGTCACGCACATGTCCGCGCTACCGCACGAGCCGAGCCCGCAGGCCGATTCGGATCCGTACCAGCTCGAATCGGACCCGTACCGGCTTGAGTACGCCGAGGGCCCCCAGACGCTCGCCGAGTTGCGCGCCGCGCTCGAGGTGATCAACCCCGATGTGCTGACCGCTTTCAACGCCCGGCTCGATTCCGCGAGGTTCGGTGCGGAGCAGGCCGAGGTCATCGCCAAGGCCCGCCGCACCGTGGCGTTCCAGAAGCGTGCCGAGGTGGAGGCCGCCGCGGCGCTCGCCGCGGACGAGGCCGCCGGGGAGCTGCCGGTCGAGGATCTCTGGTCTCACCTGGACGTGCGCGACAGCGCTTCGTGACGTCCCGGCTGCCTGGCTAAACTGGGGATACGCAGAAGTCTTGAGGAGGAGCCGGGATGCCGCCGCACAGCCCTTCCGCGGCCGGTGTCCCGGACGAGGGCGACGAGCGGAGTGTGGCCCCTGTCCGGCAGGCCCTGTCGGACAGCGTCTACGAACGCATCAAGGCGATGGTCATGGACCACGAGATCGCCCCAGGCGCACGCGTGGGCATCGAGTCACTGGCCCGAGCGCTCAAGGTCTCGCCGACCCCCGTCCGGGAGGCGCTGGCCCGGCTTGAGTCCGACGGCCTGGTGGTGAAGCGCGCGCTCTCCGGATACCGGGCCACGGAGTTGCTGACCCGGCAGGGCCTTGAGGAACTCTTCGAAATGCGCCTGCTGCTGGAACCCAGGGCGGCGGCCCTGGCCGCCGACAACGCCACCGAGGCGCAACTCGACGGCCTGGAGCGGATCGTCGAGGAGATGCAGGTCCAACCGAGCCCGAACGGACGGTACGCGTCCTACCGCGACTTCGCCGCCCTCGACCAGCGCTTCCACGAGGCGATCGGACAGGCCGCGCATCGGCCGCTGCTGGCGGACGCGGTGGAGCGGCTCCACGCACACCTGCACATCTTCCGGCTCAGCAAGGTCGTCGGCGCGGGCGGCCCGACCGTCGCGGAGCACGAACGGATCGTCCGCGCGGTTCTGCGCCGCAATCCCGAGCGCGCGGCCGAGGCGATGACGGAGCATCTCACGCGCAGCATGGAACGCCAGCACGAGGAAGACGACGGGCCCGCTCCCGCTCCTTCGACCCGCTAGACGCGCGCCGAGGCGGCGGATCACGGGGCAGAGCCTGTTCGGCCGCGCCTGCGCCTCGAAGGCGGGCAGAGTGAACGACCGCCGCGGCGGCCGGAGTTCGGGGCCCTGCTGCGTTCACTCCATGAGGAACACCTGTTCAGCCGTCGCCCACCACTCCCCGGGGGCCGCCTCCGCCACCGGCACCTGACAGGGGCCGGTGAGCTTCCACCACCGCTGCGTGGCTTCGTCCGCGGCCATCAGGGCCAGGTCTGCCTCAAGATCGTCGCCGTGATACTCGAAGTAGCCGAACAGCCGGTCGCCCAGCAGATGGATCGAGTAGTTGGAGATGTGACTGCGCCGGATCCGGTCGAGCACCGCTGGGGGTACGTTGCGGTGCAACTCCCGGTACTCGTCGAGCTTCTCCGGCCGCACGGCGATGATCTGTGCCACGCGTCTCATCCGCCCACCGCCTTCGCGCCGGCCGTATCGGCCACGCCGGCGATGGGGTCCGCGCGGTCGTGGATCAGGCGGATGACGCGGCCGCTCATACGGTCGTAGTCGCGGTCGTTGTCGACCTCGCCGCGGACGCGGTGGTCGGTCATGACGACGATCCGGTCGGCGAGGGTGACCATCTCGGCGAGGTCGCTGCTGATCAGCAGCATAGGCAGGCCGTCGCGGGCGAGGTCCCAGATCAGTTCGTGGAAGGCGTGCTTGGTGCGGACGTCGACGCCCACCGTCGGTTCGTCGATGACGAGCAGCCGGGTGTCGGCGGCGAGCCACTTGGCGAGGCTGACCTTCTGCTGGTTCCCGCCGGAGAGTTCACCGGCGTTCTGCCCGAGTCCCGCGATCCGGATGCCGAGCCGCTCGACGAGGTCCTGCGCCACGTCACGCTCCTCGCGTGCGGAGACGAACCCGAGGGCCTTGGCCAGTCTCCTCCACACCGTCACCGTGATGTTGCGGACGATGGGCTGCTCCAGGAAGACGCCCTCCTCCTTGCGGTTCTCGGTGACGTAGCCGATGCCGAACTCGTGCAGGGCCTGGCGGGGCGAGGTGATCCGGGCCGGTGCGCCGTGCACCCGGACCTCGCCGCCCGTGATGCGGTCCAGGCCGAGCACCGCCTTGACCAGTTCGCTCCGCCCGGCGCCGACCAGTCCGTACAGGCCCACGATCTCCCCGGGCCGCACCTCCAGGCTGATGTCACGGTGCCCGCCGGCCGTGGAGACCGCGTCCAGCGCGAGCACCGGGGCGGCGGTCCGGTCGACCGTGCGCGGGCGCATCTCGGTCGCCGCGTGGGCGTGGCCCACCATGAGGCCGACGATGTCGTCGTGGGTGTGGTCGGCCAGCGGCGCGGACTCCAGCACCGACTTCCCGTCGCGCAGCACGGTGACGGTGTCGCAGACGGCGAAGACCTCCTCCAGCTTGTGGCTGACGAAGACGACGCAGGCGCCGTGGGCGGCCAGCCGCCGGATCACCTCGAACAGCCGCTCCGTCTCCTGCGGGGAGAGGGACGCGGTGGGTTCGTCCAGGAGCAGCACCCGGCTCTCGGTGTGGAGGGCCTTGGCCGTCTCCACCAACTGCTGTTGTGCGACGGACAGTTCACGCACCGGCTGATGCGGATCGAGGTCGACACCGAGCTCCGCGAGACACGCCAGGGCCGGTTCGGTCATGGCCTCGCGGTCGACCAGTCCACGGTGCGAGGGAGGCTTCTGCAGGGTGATGTTCTCCGCCACCGAGAAGCCCGGGATCAGATTGCGCTCCTGGTGGACGACACCGATGCCGGTACGGGTGGCCTCCAACGGCGAGCGCAGGTGGACCGGTTCGCCGCACCAGGTGAGCCGGCCGCCGTCGGGGGAGTGCACCCCGGTGAGGACCTTGATCAGGGTGGACTTGCCCGCGCCGTTCTCGCCGAGGAGCGCGTGCACGCTGCCGGCGGTCAGGCGCAGCCCGACACCGTCCAGCGCCCGCACACCGGGGAAGACCTTGACCAGGTCGTGGCATTCGAGAAGGACCGTACTCAACGGGCACCTCCCGGCTGCGGCAGGACGGCGGACGGTTGCTTACCGCCTTCCGCCGGTGGGGGTGCCGCGCCACCCGTCCTCCCCAGACGGCTCTGGTGCAGGCGGCCACCGGCGACCGTACCCAGGACGACCAGGCCGATCAGGAGGTTCACCCAGCTCGGGTCCAGCGAGAACTGCGCTCGCGCCGCGTCGATCAGCCGCGTCACGAAGGCGGCGAGGACGGTCCCGAACACGGCGATGGAACCGCCGGTGAGCGCCACGCCCCCGATGATGGGCGCGGCGAAGCTCGGCAGCAGCCAGTCCCCGCCGACGCTTCGGTTGACGCCGGGCAGCGAGGCGGTGGCCGTCACGGCGGCCACGCCGATCAGCAGCCCTGACAGCGTGTGCGCGGCCACGATCTGCCGGTCGGTGGAGATACCGGCCAGCCGGGCCGCGAGGGGGTTGCCGCCTGCGGCGAGGAGCTGCCTGCCCGCAACCGTGCGGTACATGAAGGCGGCCAGCAGGGCCGCCGCGACGAGCGCGGTGACGAAGACGAGGGGGATGTTCAGCGGCGCCGCCGTGCCGAGGTCGCGCAGCGCGGGGGAGTAACCGTCGACGGTACGGGTGCCGGTGAGCCGGTACTGCGCTCCCAGGAGGATCGTCATGGTGGCGAGCGTGACGATGAACCCGTTGATCCGTGTGGCCACGATGATGACGCCGGTCACCAGGCCGACGGCCGTCGCCGTCAGCAGGCCCACGATCACGGCGACCGCGGCAGGCACGCCGTGGTCGGCCATGAGAACACCCGTCAGACAGGCGGTGAAGCCGCCCAGGGCGCCGACGGCGAGATTGAGCTGCCCCACGCACAGCGCCACCATCTGCGCCAGGCCGATGAGGATGGGGGTGGCCAGGTACTGGAGGAAGACGCGCACCGAGGGGCCTTCGAAGAAGGCGCCCGACGAGGCCGCACCCAGCGCCACGTATCCCGCCACGACCACGCACAGCAGCATCGCCGTCGTGGAACGGGAGAACCGGCGCAGTGCCGGTGTGGTCCGGCTCCACTGTTCGCGGATCGTACTCATGTGGAGCGCACCACCTTGCGATAGGACACCACGGTGCGTATCCGGTCGGCCGACAGGGCCAGCAGGAGGACACAGCCGAGGTAGATGTTCAGGCTTTCCAGGCCGACGCCGAGCAGGTCGAGGCCCTTGCGGATCACGCCGACCAGGGCGGTGCCCAACAGCGTGCCCAGCACGGACACCACCCCGCCGGTGAGCAGGGTGCCCCCGAGCACCGCACCCAGGAAGGAGGGCAGCATGAAGTCGTTGCCGATGGAGGCGCGGAACGTTCCCGTGCCCGCGGCGGCCATGAATCCGGCGAGCGCGGCGAGCAGCCCGGAGAGCGTGTGCGCGAGCAGGACACGGCGCCCGGTGGGAATGCCCGACAGCTCCGCGGCCGCCGGGTTCGCACCCGTGAGCAGCAGTTCCCTGCCGATGCGTGTGCATCCGTACAGAAAACCGAGGCCGACCATGGCGAGCACGGTGAACTGCGCGATCTGCGGTACGGCGGGCGAGCCGCAGACGGGCCCCGCACAGATGTCGGCGAGCGAGTAGGACCGCAGTTCGTCGATGCCGGACGGCCGGGTGGTGAAGGCGGCCTCCTCGGTGAGCGCCGAGTACAGCAGGGACACCAGACCCAGCAGGGCGAAGTCCATCGCCAGCGTGACGACGAAGGAACTCACGCCGGTACGGGCGATGAGCCAGCCGGTGACGGCGCCGATGGCGGCACCGGCGGCCAGACACAGCAACAACCCGGCAGGCATTGGCAGACCCAGCCGGTCGTACCCCAGGCCCGCGAACATGGCCCCGAAGGCCGCCATCCGTCCGACCGCGAGATTCATGTGCCCCACGGACAGGGCGACCATCTGCGCGAGCGCCACCACGGTCAGCGTGGCGACGTCCCGCAGGAGCGGGAAGAGCACCAGGCGCTGGTCGAGGAACGCCGGCCGCAGCACACCGAACAGGACACTCAGCGCGATGACCAGCACCAGCAGGCCGAGCCGCTGGTTGACCCAGAACGGCATGCGATGACCTGCCGCCTTCTCCTCCGGGACGGTGTCCGGCGGGCTGATGGAGGTCGTCATGCCACCCTCCGGTCGTCGAGGGCGTCCAGGTCCCAGTCGATGCCGATGCCCGGCGCGTCCGGGGCCACGGCCATGCCGTCGCGGATGGTCAACTCGGTCCGGGTCACGGCCCGCAGCTGCGGGATGTACTCGACGTACCGGCCGTTGGGCACCGCGGCCGCGAGGCTGACGTGCAGTTCCATCAGGAAGTGCGGGCAGACCATCACGTTGTGGCTCTCGGCCAGGTGCGCCACCTTCAACCACGGTGTGATGCCACCGATCCGGGCGGCGTCGACCTGTACGACGGACGCGGCCCCGGCCTCCAGATAACTGCGGAACTGCATGAGCGAGTACATCGACTCCCCGACGGCGAGGGGAATCCGGGTCGCGCCCGCGAGACGGGCGTGCCCGCTGATGTCGTCCGCGGGCAGCGGCTCCTCCAGCCAGTACGGGTCGTACGGCTCCAGTGCGGCCGCCAGCCGGAGCACGGAGGACGCCGTCTGGGACTGGTTGGCGTCGGTCATGATGTGCAGCGAGGGGCCCACGGCCTCGCGTACGGCGCGCATCCTTTCCGCGTCCTCGGCGGGATGCGGACGGCCCACCTTGATCTTGACGCCCGCCCACCCCGACTCCTGGGCCCGCACGGCGCCCTTGACCAACTCCTCGGCGCTCAGATGGAGCCAGCCGCCCTCGGTGTCGTAGACCGGCACCTCCTGGCGGTGTCCGCCGGCCAGCCGCCACAGCGGCTCGCCCGCCCGCTTGCACCGCACGTCCCACAGGGCGGTGTCCACGGCGGCGAGGGCGAGCGAGGTGATGGCTCCGGTGGTGGTCGCCCGGGTCAGGCCGAACAGCCGCTGCCACAGCGCCTCGACGTTGCGGGAGTCCTGTCCGACGAGGGCGGGCAGCAGATGGTCGCGCAGCAGGGCCAGTACGGACGTGCCGCCGGTGCCGATCGTGTAGGTGTAGCCGGTTCCCGTGACGCCGTCCCCCGTCTCCAGGCAGACCAGGACCGTCTCCTGTTTGACGAAGGACTGCACCGCGTCGGTACGGTCCTGCTCGACGGCTATGTCGGCCAGCCGGGCGGTCGCGGTCGTGATGATGCTCATCCAGCGAATCCGATTTCTGTCGTGGTCCGTCGTGGTCCGTCGTGGGTCGGCCGAGGGTCGTCGTGGTCCGTTGTGAGTCGGTCGAGGGCCCGTCGGGGGTCTGTCGTCGTGGGAGCCGGTCAGCCGCACGAGAGGATCTTGTCGGCGAACTCCGTCTTGAGCTGGGCGGTCTTCTTCTGCCGGGCCTTGTCGTAGGCGGAGACGTTCGCCTTGTCGACGACGAACGAACCGGAGTCCACCTCCACCCCGGGATCGCGCACGGTGCACTGCTTCGTCTGCAGCAGCGCCAGGGCCCACGTTCCGATCTCGGCCTGACCGACCGGGTTCTGCACCACGGTGGCCGTGACCGTGCCCTGCTTGATGCCGCTGAGGATCTTGGCGTCGTCGTCGATGGCGATGACCTTGGCCTTCGACCCTGAGGTGCTGACGGCGTCGGCTGCGGCGACGGCCGGGTTGTAGGCGGTGGCGACGATGCCCGTGATCTTGTCGCCCTTGGCCGCCATCAGGTCGGACACCGCCTTCTGCGCGGTCTGCAGATCCGTGTCGATGTCGGTGATGGTCTGCAGGAGCTTCACCTTGCGGCCCGTTTCCTTCACGGCCTGAGCGACACCCTTGATCCTCAACTGCGTATTGGCGTCAACGTTGTTGCCCGTCAGGTGGACCAGAGTGCCGCGACCGCCCATGGCCTCGATCGCCGCCTTCGTGGCTTTGTAGGCGGCGAGTTCGACGTCCGTGGAGAGGCAGAAGTCGGCCTCGTCCTTGTCACCGGCGGGGCAGGAACCCAAGGACGCCACGGGGAAGCCCTGCGACCTGAGGTCCGCGAAGGTCGAGTTGATGTCGGTGGGGGAGACACCGAACACCCCGAAGGAGTTGTAGCCGCGCGCCGCCAGCGTGGACAGCAGGTTGTTCTGCTTCTGCTGGTCCCACTCCGCCGTCTCGTCGAAGGTGACGGCTCCGAGGCCGTAGGTCTTGCGCGCGGTGGTGACCGCCGCCTTCCAGGGCTGGAAGTACGGGTGGGCGCCGCCGGGCACGAGGGCGACCTTGGTCCGGGAGCCGTCCACGAGTTCGGCCCCGCCGCCCGTCCTCGCGCTCGGTGCGGCCTGACCGCCGGACGGAGCACCCGAGTTCTTGTAGGTGCAGGCCGCCGTCCCCGCGGCCAGCACCACGGCTGCGACAACTCCGGGCAGGACGGATCTGGTTGGGAAGCGCATGCCCCACCCCTGAGGAATCAGATAGGAAATCGATGCGGCGATCGTGGGGCAGGAACGCTGACGCGTCAAGACTTTCGGCACGGGTCGATGGCGCAAAGAGAGGTTTACGCTGGCATGTCACGGCTCCGTCCGACTGCAGGGCGACCCCGGAGGGCGTGGCGCCTGCGCTTCTCAGGAGGTATGGACGCCCCCAAAATCATATAGGAAACTGAAGTTCGCCCCGCTCGACAGTGGAGCCTGGGCTTTGGTCAAGGGTTTCCCTCGGAGTTCCCAAGAACGGTTCAACTGTTGATCATGGTTCATCAATGCTCGTCCATGATTCGGCAACCCCAGCGGAGGGGGGTCGAGTCGGACGTACGTTCCCGTTCGTGATCTCTGACCCAGCACCCCACAGAGCTGTCCGCCCTTCGCGGACGGCATCCGTCGCCCCGCTCTCCGGCGCGACATCTCCGGCCCGGCGCTCCCTCCTCCGCGTCGCGCTCACCGGGACCGCGGTCCTCGGCGCCGGCCTGGCCGTCGGCGCCGCACCCGCGGCCGCAGCACCCCTCACCGCCGCCGCGCGCAAGCGGCCCACCACCGCCGAAGAGGCCCTGCGGGAGCTGGCGGCGGGCAACCGCCGCTGGAGCACCTTCCGCGAGCAGCATCCCGACGAGTCTCCCGCCGTCCGGCAGTCGCTGACGACCGCTCAGCACCCCTTCGCCCTCCTGCTCGGCTGCATCGACTCCCGGGTGCCTCCGGAGCTGGTCTTCGACCAGGGCCTCGGCGACCTGATGACCGTACGCAGCGCGGGCCAGGTCCTCGACGAGGCCGTGCTCGGCAGCCTCGCGTACGGGGTGCTCGAACTGGGGATCCCGCTGCTCATGGTGCTCGGCCACCAGTCGTGCGGGGCCGTGAAGGCCACGGTCCAGGCGGACGAGTCGGGCGAGGAACTGCCCGCCCACATCCAGTACCTGGCCGACCAGATCAGCCCGGCCATAGATCGCAGCCAGGAGGGTGACGCGCGCGTCGACGCGACGATCGACGCCAACATACGACTCATACGGTCACGGCTCGCGGCCGAGCCCGACCTCGCCGCCAAGGTGGACTCGGGTGAGCTGGCCATCGTCGGCGCCCGCTACGAGCTGACCACCCAGCGGGTGCACCGCATCGGCTGAACCACGTACACATGGGGGCGACCGCGGCGGACAGTTGCCGCGGTCGCCCCTCGTGCGCAGGTCAGCGGGCGGTGCTGAGCCAGGGCAGCGGATCCGTGTACTGGCCGTCGAGGAGGACCTCGAAGTGCAGGTGGGGTCCCGTGGACAGGCCGGTGGAGCCGACGAGTCCGACCGGCGAGCCGGCGGTCACGGTCTGGCCCGTCGTGACCTGGAGGGCCGACAGGTGACTGTAGGTCGTCTGCAGCCGCTTGCCGCCGATCGTGCCGTGGTCGATCACCACGCGGATGCCGTACGCCGTGGTCGTGTCCGCGAACACGATCCGGCCGTCACGCGCGGCGGACACCTGTGCCCCTTGAGGTGCGCCGAAGTCGACTCCCGTGTGGAGCTTGGTGACCCCGGTGAGCGGATGCGTACGCGATCCGAAGGACGAGGTGACCGTGAGGGTGCTGACGGGAGGGGTCAGTACGGCGGCGGCGTTCTGGCCGCCGTTCCGGTCGGGGGTTCGGCGGACGAGCGCGTCGTACCGCGGAAGCCGTGCCTTGACCTGGCCGAGGAACGTGCGTGCGTCGGCGGGCACGCGGCCCGCCCGCTCCACGGCGTCCGTCCCGGCCGTGTACGCGGCGAGCGTGAGGTCCACGAGGTTGCCGCTGACGGTTCCCTCGGTCCTGAGGTCGGTCACCCTCTCGGCGAGAGAGCAGTCCTGCCGTCCGAGAGCCATGATGGCGTCCTCCGCATCGCGCGGTGAGGAACGGCCGTTGGCGTTGTCGTCCCGGCCCCAGGTCCGCCATTGGGCGTCCGTGAAGCCTGCGATTCCCTGCTGCGACAGGCTGGCGCTGTCGTTGCTCCACCCGGAGAGCTGATCGATCTGGGCGGCGAGGAGGGCGGGAGTGACGACCGTGCAGGCCTCGGCCGCCTTGCGCAGCCAAGGGACATAGGAGGCGTCGACGTTGGCGACGGACGTCTGTGCCGGATCCGGCCCCTGGGACTGGTCGGGGGAGAGCCCGCCGGTCAGGGCCAGGTATCCCGACACCCCGATCAGCGCCACCAGACTGGGCGCCACGATCAGGGCGAAGGGGCCGGGACCGCGGCGCCGCTGTCGTTGTTGCCGACTGAACGCCTCTTCGGAACCAGTGCGTTCGGCCGTGCCCGCCGCCTCGCGGACGGCTGCCGTGCCTTCCCTCTCCTCGGTCACGTGCTGGGCTGGCTGCGCAGACGTGGTGAGGCTGGGAGTGGTCTCGAAGGAATGTTCATGCTCACATTCGGACGCTAACGGCCCTTCGACCGCACGTCACCGGCCATCGAGGCACATTGGCCTGCCCGAAGGGGCAGTTCTGCGAGGCTTGCCGCCGTGGTCCCGGGTCTGGGACGATCGCTGACCCTGCGCCCGCGCCAACAGATCACGCCAACAGGTCGCGGCAGTCAAGGAGGTCCGGTGCACAGACGGTGGCTGTTCATCGGGGCGGCCGGGGTGCTCATCGTCGTCTCCTTGATCGTGGGGCTGCTTGTCGACCACAAGGGCGACACCGGGGGTGCCGAGGCCAAGCCCGTCGCCGGTACCCAGGCGGACGTCCCGCCCCCGACGGTGTCTCCGACGGCGTCCGTCAGCGCGACCGAAGCATCGGCGAAGCCGTCGGCCAGGAGGACTCCGCGGAAGGAGTCCGCCCGCGCGACGGCCACGTCGGCGAAGCCGTCGGCCGCGGACACCCCGCGAACCGGGTCCGCCGCCGCGCCGCTGGCGGGACGCATACGGCCCGGTGCCACGTACCGGGGCATCGCCACGTTCTACGACTCGGACGGTACGGGCGCCTGCATGTACGACGCGAGCGGTGACGTCATGACCGCGGCGATGAACAGCACCGACTACGAAACCGCCAAGGCGTGCGGAGCGTACGTACTCGTCCGCGCGGCCAACGGGGCCTCCATCACGGTTCGCGTCACCAACGAGTGCCCGGGGGACTGCGCGCCCGGTCAGATCGACCTCAGCGCGGAGGCCTTCGCCGAACTCGCCCAGCCCTCGGCGGGCCGGATCCCGATCACCTGGACGCTGTCGAGCCCGAGTGCCGCCGACACGGTCTCGGTCCGGTACAAGACCGGCTCCAGCCGCTACTGGTGCGGCATCCAGGTCATCGGTCACCGCAATCCGGTGGCCCGGCTCGAAGTACGCGCGGGCAGCGGCTGGCGTCAGCTGTCGCGCGCCGAATACAACTACTTCATCTCCGACGACGGCAGCGGGTGCGGCGGTGCGATCAGGGTCACGGACATCTTCGGAGAGCAACTCACGCTCAACGGGGTCGCGTTGACGGCGAACGCCGTGCAGTCGACCCGGGTCCAGTTCGCCAAGCGCTGACCCGGGCGGCCGTCGCGCCGACGCCCGGGGCCATGGTTCGCCGCTCAGGAGCGGGTCGGGCCGGCCCTTCGGCCGCCCCGCTCACGCGGACGGTGCCCGGGCGCCGACCAGCCAACTGGCCGCGGTGAAGCGGACTTCCGTGCCTTCCACAAAGGGGTCGAAGGCGGTGCGGACCGTTTCGACGACCTTCGCGCGGGTCTGCTCGTCCGCCTCGCCCAGGATCAGGCCGACGGGACCGAACCGGGTGAAGTAGCGGATCAACTCGCTTTCGGGGAGCGTGCAGGTCACGTCCTTCGGCTGGATGTCGATCCCGGTCCAGCCCGCCTCCGCCAGGATGCGCCGGACCCGGTCCGCGTCCGCGAAGGCGAACTGCCCCGGCTCGTCCGGCCGGCGGGCGGGAAGGTTCGGAAGGAGCGGTGCCGCGGCGCGTTCGGCCGTCGTCATGAACGGGTTCTCCGCCGGGCCGCGCCACGCGATGAACCGGAGCGCGGCCCCGCCCTTCGCGGCACGCCGCAGGTTCGCGAAGGCCCGGACGGAGTCGCTGAAGAACATGACGCCGAAGCGCGACACGACGGCGTCGAAGGTGGCGGGCTCGAACGCGTACTCCTGCGCGTCGGCGCGGATGAAGGACGCCGGTGCGTCCGCCTGCTCGGCGCCCGCCCGGGCAGCGGTGATCATCGGCTCGGAAATGTCGACGCCGACGATGTGGCCCCCCGCACCGAGCCGGCGCGCCACGGCCAGCGTGGTGGTGCCGGTGCCGCAGCCGACGTCGAGCACACGGCCGCCGGCGTCGAGCACATGGTCTCCGGCATCGAGTACATGGTCTCCGTGATCGGCGGACAGCGCTTCGACGAGGAGGTCTTCGAAGGGCTTGAGCACCCCGTCCACCAATGTCTGGGCCTCGACCCAGGCATGGCCGGCGGGCCCGTTCCAACGGGCCGTCTGCTCGTCATCGGTCCTGCGCGTGGCGTCCATCTTCGTCTCCTGTGCTTGCCTTCGACGGGCCTGGGTGAAAGCGTGCTACTTCAAGTCGACTTGAGGTCAAGAGAATGACAGACCTGGACATCTCCGAGGTGGCGCACCGCGCCGGGGTTCCCGCCTCGACGCTGCGGTTCTACGAGGAGAAGGGGCTGATCACCCCGATCGGCAGGCGGGGCCTGCGCCGTCAGTACGATCCCGGTGTACTGGAGCGCCTGTCGCTGATCGCGTTGGGGCGGACCGCAGGGTTCTCGCTCGACGAGATCGCGCGCATGGTCGCACCCGACGGGCAGCCACGCATCGACCGGCAGATGCTCACGGCCAAGGCGGAGGAACTGGACAGGACGATCCGCGAACTCGGCGTCCTGCGCGATTCCCTGCGGCACGCCGCCGCCTGCCCCGCGCCGAGCCATATGGAATGCCCCACCTTCCGCCGCATCCTCAAGGCCGCCGTGTCCGGCGTTGTCGCAGTCCCGAGGAAGCGGGCCTCGGGGCCACCGTGACCCCGGTACCCCGCTGAGGCAGCGCGAACACGCCGGGCCCGACTTGTAGGGTGCGTTCCATGTCGGACGCTTCGCCCCGCCCCGAGCCGTTCGCACCGCACACCGATCCCGCGGTGCTCGAGGACCTCCGTGCGCGACTGCGTGCGACGCGCTGGCCGGACGCGCCCGAGGACGCAGGGTGGTCGCTCGGCACCGACATCGCCTACCTCCGCGAGCTCGTCGCCCACTGGGCGGACGGGTTCGACTGGCCGGCGCAGGAGGCGGCGCTCGCCCGGCTGCCCCGGTTCCGCGTCCCGCTCGGCGGCCTGGGCATCCACTTCGTACACGCCCGGGCCGCCGCGCCGACCGGGTCCGTCCTGCCGCTCGTCCTCACCCACGGCTGGCCGGACTCGTTCTGGCGCTACACGAAGGTCATCCCGCTTCTCACCGATCCCGGCGCGCACGGCGCCGACCCCGCCGACGCGTTCGACGTGGTCGTTCCCGACGTGCCGGGCTTCGGGTACTCCGACCGCCCCACGGGGCCGCCGCTCGACTCCATCGCGGTCGCCGGACTGTGGGCCGAGCTCATGGGCGTCCTCGGTTACGAGCGGTTCGGTGCGGCGGGCGGGGACATCGGCAGTCATGTGAGCCGCTACCTCGCGCTCGACCATCCCGATCGGGTCGTGGCCGTCCACCGCATGGACGGAGGCCTGCCCGTCCTCACCGGCGATCCGGCGGACCTCGCGCCCGAGGAACGCGCATGGATCGAGGGCGTCGGGGCCTGGAGCGCGACCGAGGGCGGCTACGCAGCCATGCACCGCACGAAGCCCCAGACCGCCGCCGTCGGGCTCACCGACTCGCCGGCCGGGCTCGCCGCGTGGATCGTCGAGAAGCTCCGGTCGTGGAGCGACTGCGACGGCGACGTCGAGCGGGCGTTCACCAAGGACGAGATCCTCACGAACGTCACGCTCTACTGGCTCACGGGGACGATCGGTTCGTCGATGCGTATGTACAACGCGAACGCGGCGATCCCACCCGCGCAGCTCGCCCGCCGGGTCGAGGTCCCCTCCGGGTTCTCGCTCTTCCGCGGCGACGTCGTCCGCCCGCCGAGGGCCTGGCTCGAACGCACCACGAACGCCGTACGCGTGACCGAACCCCCGCGCGGCGGCCACTTCGCACCGTTCGAGGAGCCCGAGTTGTACGCGGAAGAGCTGCGCGCGTTCTTCCGCCCCTTCCGGGCGGCAGCAGCGACGGCGGCGGCAACGGGCTGAGAGCGAGGCCGGCCGGGGCGGAGACTGGCACACCGGCCTGCCCCTTCGCGCGGATGGGCCGTGGCTTCTCGGGAGGCCACGGCCTGTCCTCGGTCCCACGGCCCACCAGCCCCGCCCAGCGGGCTACCGCGCTCCCACCAGCACCTCCGCGGCGGCCACCCCGGAGGCGGCGGTGGCGCCATGGGTGAAGATCTGTACCGCCCCCGGAACAGCGGCACCCGGCAGGCCCATCTCCACGACGATCGCGTCGGGACGCGCCGCGATGAGGTCCGCGAGGGCGCGGGCCATCCACTCGTGCCGGGAGGCGTCCCTGACCACGACGACCAGGGGGCGCCCGGCGGCCGGTTCGAGCGCGCAGGTCTTCAGGGCGCTCATGGCGGCGGCCCGTGAGTCCAACTCCTGGTGCCGCACCCGTACGGTGGTCGTGCCGGGCAGCCGCTCGCTCAGCGGGGCGGCGACACCCCAGGGGGTCTCCTTGCCGATGGCCAGGTTGGTGGTGGCCACGAACTCCACCACGTGCGGCGCGGCGGACAGGGGCAGGGCGTCCCGTGCCGCTCCGGCCAGCCGGATGGCGCGGCGGGCGGCCGCGAAGCCGATGTCGCTGCTGATCGCGTCGACGCTGTCGGCCTGGACCAGGCCGGCCGACCAGTCGGCGAACGCCCTCACGCGCCCGGCCGCTTCCTCCAGCCGCTCCCGGGTGAGGTCACCGCGGACCACGGCGTCGGCGAGAGCGTCGGCGAGGAGGCCGACGGTCGCCTCCTCGGCGTTCTCGCCGCCGACACAGACCGCGTCGGCACCGGCGGCCACCGCTCTCACCGTGGCACCGTCGATCCCGTAGCGGTCGGCGACAGCACCCATCTCGATGGCGTCGGTGACCGTCATCCCCTCGAACCCGAGCTCCCCGCGGAGCAGCTCGCCCAGGATGCGCGGGCTGAGCGTGGCGGGCAGGTCGGGATCGTAGGCGGGCACCAGGAGGTGGCCGCTCATCACCGCGCGGACACCCGCGTCCAGCGCGGCCCGGAACGGAGGCAGGGCCTGCGCGGCGATCTCCTCGCGGTCGGCACCGTACGTGGGCAGGCCGTGGTGGGAGTCGACTGCGACATCGCCGTGGCCGGGGAAGTGCTTGGCGCAGGCGGCGACCCCGGCCGACTGAAGGCCGCGGATCCACGCGGCGGTGTGCCGGGACACCACCTTCGGGTCCACGCCGAAGGACCTGACCCCGATGATCGGGTTGTCGGGGTTGGAGTTGACGTCCGCGCTGGGCGCGTAGTCGAGGCTCACACCGATGGCGCGCAGCTGGCGGCCGAGGCCGGCGGCGACGGACTCGGTGAGTTCGGTGTCGTCGACGGTTCCGAGGGCGAAGTTGCCCGGCCGGGTGGAGCCGGTCGCGGACTCGATGCGGGTGACGTCGCCGGCCTCCTCGTCGATGGCGATGATCAACTCGGGGTTTTCCGCGCGGAGTTGGCCGGTCAGCCGGGCGACCTGGTCCAGCGAGACGATGTTGCGGGAGAAGAGCACGACGGATGCGAGTCCGTCGCCGATCTCGCGCAGAACCCAGTCCGGTGCCTCGGTGCCCACGAACCCCGGCTGCAGGACGGAGAGCGCCAGCTGCCGCAACTCCTTGCTGTGCTTGCTGGAGACCATCGAGTGCGTTCGCCTTTCGGGTAGAGCCCGCGCGTCGGTGCCGCCGATGACGGCGCATCGACACCATGACACAGCTTGGTACAGACCAATGAGTCTCCGCTCAGGCTAGCCGCTCGTGTCAAGAGGCGGGTTGGGCCGTCGTGCGGGCATCGCCGTGGGACTGTCGTGCCAGGTGGCCGGTGTCCCGGGTGTCCTCAACCGGTGTTCGGTGCAGGCGATTTGGGTGCGACACGCAGTCAACGACCATGTTTGACAGGGCGGTTGGTCTAGTCCAGGTTAGTGGCACGCGAGTTCGAGGGGGCTGGCGCGGCGCCCGATGCAGTGACCCTGCAGGCCGGCCGTCTCTCTCTTCATGCCGTGCGACGTGCGCTGCTTCCGGCGTCGTCGTACAGCGCCGGTGCGCGTCCGGAAGCGGGCTGCGCAGACCGCCGCCCGTCCGGATCCACGCGATTCACGTGCCGCGAGCCACCGGTGACCGCGTTTCCGTCCTCGTCGACGTCTCCGTCGACGGGGAATCCCGAGGTCCGGAGCACTGCATGCCCATGCCTGACGACTATCTCCATCGAGCCGCGTCTCGCGTCCCCTACTTCAGTTCGGACGGCGAGACCTATCTGGCGCAGACCCCGCTGCGCGATCTGAAGAAGACCGTCCCGCTCAGGGTGCTGTCCGAGGAAGACCTGGCCTTATGGCAGACCTACGGCTACGTCGTGGTGAAGCAGGCCATCCCCGCCTCGGCGGCCCGGAGCCTGCTGGACTTCAGCTGGGACTTCCAAGGACTCGACCCCGAGCGCCCGGACACCTGGTACGAGGATCGCGAGTACCGCTCGGACCTGGACCGTGACCTGCACATCTACGGGTTCGTCGAGGCCTACCAGCACCAACTCCTCTGGGACAGCCGCCAGGCGCAGCGGGTCTACGACGCCTTCGTCGACGTATGGGACTGCGAAGAACTGTGGGTGACCCTCGACCGGCTCAACCTCAACCCGCCCAACATCAAGAACCGAGACCGTGCCCTGATCCCGCGTACGGACGAGGGCTTCGACATCGAGCTGCACTGGGACGTCGACACCACGCTCGGCATACCGCCGCAGCGGGTGCAGGGGATCATCGCGCTCAACGACACCAGTCCGGAACTCGGCGGCTTCCAGTGCTGCCCCGAGCTGTTCCGGCAGCTCGACCGGTGGAAGGCACTCCAGCCGGACGACCGCGACCCGATCCGGCCCAGGATCGACAAGGCCGAATTCCCCGTCGTACGACCGGAACTGGAGGCCGGCGACCTGCTGATCTTCAACGGCCTCCTGGCACACGGAGTGGCCCCCAACACCTCCACCCGCAACGGTGTGCGGGCGGTGCAGTACCTGTCGATGATGCCGGCGCTGGAGACCCACCAGACCCTCAGGGACTCACGGGTCGAATCGTGGCGCACCCTCAGCACACCGGACTGGAACGCGACCCTGCTCGGCGACGCCGTGCGGCACGAGTCCCTGCGGTACGGCAGGGCCGAACTCAGCGACCTGGGCGCCAAGTTGCTGGGCCTCGCGTCCTGGAACGGTCCGGAACTGGACGAGCCGGTCGGAGAAGCGGCATGCGCAGAATATGTCTGACCCTTCCCACCAACAGGCCGTGTTCCGCCACGATCGAGGCCATCGGTGAGGAAGCGGCCCACGCGGCCGAGTACTTCGACACCGAGGTGCACCTGCTGATCCTGGACTCCTGCGACGCACCCGCCTACGCGGAACACGCCGAGACCGTACGCCACCTGCCCGTCGACCCGCGGATCGTCGTACACCACCTCGACGAGGCGCGGCAGCGGGACTTCCTCCAGCGGACGATCGGCCGGACCGCGGCCACGAAGCCCGACCTCCTGCTGGAACTGATGCTCCCCGCGGGACTCTCCTACGGTGCCTGCACCAACCGGGCGTTCCTCATCGGCGCCGCCCTCGGCTGCGAGTCCGTGCACCGCCGGGACTCCGACAGCCGGTACCAGGTCGTGAACGGCGAGACCGTCTTCCCCGTCCATCACGAACTCACCTCGCTCGGCAGACGCGCGGCCGACGCCGCGCACGACGTCACCGAGAACGCGTTGGCCGCACAACACGCGGACAAGCGGGTCGCGATGGTGGGCAGCTCCTTCGTGGGCGAACTGTCCGTGGACATCGGCGAGATCCTTCGGATCGACCCCGACGTCTACTACGACTTGGTCAGCCTGTGGGCACCCGCCCACTGGTCGGGCGAGCAGAAGAGGGGCCTCGTCGACGAGTCCTTCCGCGGCGCGGGCACGGACCCGTTCGTCCGGGACCACTCGACGCTCGCCCTGGTCGACCCCATGCGTGTGGACATGTGCAATATCAGCTTCCACGGGGTGCACGAACACGTGCCGCTGCCACCGGCCACCGACACCATCGGCAGCGACTACTTCCTGATCCATCTGGTCCACGACGCCGCGCTGCCCGGTGTGCTGCACAACCGGAGCATCGTGAACTTCTACACCGGCGAACGCAGAACGGACGCGGGCTTCACGGCGTACCAGATGCGCTACGTCAAGTTCCTGCTGTCGATGCTCTACTTCAACGCCATCTACGACGGGATGGCCGAGGCCGGCCCGGAGTTGACCGACGAGCGGGGGCAGGTGCGCGCGTCCGTCGTCGCCCGGCTGGTGACCGAGAGCACGCGGCTCGACCGCACCGAGAACATCCAGCGACTGGACGCCCTCGACACGGCGTACCGGAAACTGGGCGGCGCCTACGCCGAGTTCGCCGACCTCCTGGCCACGCGCCGCGAACGGCTCCTCGACGAAGCCCGCAGCGACATGGAGGACTTCGCCCTCCTGACCGAGGCATGGGGGCAGCTGGTGCACGCGGCCCGGCGTACCCCCGTACATACCTCACCGGGGAGGCCGGGGTGAGGCCGGCCACGACACATGAGTCAGCAACACATGAGTCAGCAACACATGGGTCCGCGGTCCTTCTCGCCGCGCTGGCGGCCGCCGAAGAGGACCGGATCGTCTTCGACCTGACAGGTGTCGAGGACCGCTACGAGACGCTGCGGCGCGAACTGCCCGGAGTGCTCGTGCGGTTCGCGATGAAGGCCTGTCCGGTGGACGAGGTGCTCGCGTGCCTGACGGCGAAGGGCGCCGGCGTGGACGGGGCGAGCCCGCGCGAACTGGAGCAGGCGCTGCGGGCGGGGGTGCCGCTCGACCGCATGCACTACGGCAACACCGTCAAGTCCGACCGGGACATCGCCGAGGCCCATCGCCTCGGCATCAGGGACTTCGCGACCGACAGCCTGGAGGACGTGGCGGCCATCGCCGCCCATGCCCCGGGCGCCCGGGTGTTCTGCAGGCTGACGACCAGCGGTGAAGGGGCGCTGTGGGGCCTCAGCAACAAGTTCGGCTGCTCGCCCGCCGACGCCGTACAGGTGCTTGAAGCGGCACGGGCACAGGGCCTGACACCCTCGGGTCTGTCCGTGCACGTCGGTTCCCAGCAGATGACGGCGGACGCCTGGCACAGTGCCGTCGAATCCCTGGCGGACGTCCTGACCGCCCTGGGCCGGCGCGGGATGACCCTGGATCATGTCAACCTCGGCGGCGGTCTTCCGGCACTCGGATATCTCGACAGGTTCGGCATGCCCCTGGATCCGCCGATGGACAAGATCTTCGCCGTGATCCGCGAGGGGATGCGGTACCTGAGAGGCGTCCACGGCGACCACCTCCGGTTCGTCATGGAGCCGGGGCGTCATCTGGTCGCCGACCAGGGAGCCATCCGGGCCCAGGTGGCCCGGCTCGCCGAGCGGCGGGGACCGGACGGCGAGCGGCAGCACTGGCTCTATCTGAGCTGCGGCAAGTTCAACGGGCTCTACGAGATGGACGCGCTGCAGTACCGGCTCGTGTTTCCCACACACCCCGACGCCGAGTGCGTTCCCGCCGTCGTGGCGGGTCCCACCTGCGACAGCGACGACGCCTACCTCCATGAACACGGCGGCCTTGTCCACGTACCCAAGGACCTGGCGTCGGGGGACCCGGTCTGGGTGATGTCCAGCGGTGCCTACGCGATCAGTTACATGACCCAGGGCTTCAACGGTTTCGATCCGCTCCCGTACACCTGGACGAGGACGGGCCGCCCGTGAGAGACGTCGTACACATACGCCACATCACCGAGGCCGACTGGGACGGCATCGTGGCGATCGAGTCCCGTGCCTACACCGCACTCGGCCTGTCGGAGGGCCGCGCGGTGCTCCGGTCGCGGGCGGAGATCTCGCCGGGCACGTGCTTCGTCCTGGACGTCGGGTCCGGACCGGCGGGCTACCTGCTGGCACTGCCCTATCCGGCCCTCCGGTACCCGGACCTGGAACGGCCCGAGGAGGCGGTGGTCCCGCCGCGGCCCGCGCCCGCGACCCGCAATCTCCACTTGCACGACATCGTTGTCGAGGAGGGCCTTCGCGGCAGGGGACTGGGGCAGCGCCTTCTTCACCACTTCACCCTGGCGGCCCGGTCGCGCGGGTACGAAAGGATCTCGCTGATCGCCGTCGGCCGCAGCGACACGTTCTGGTCGGCCCGCGGCTACACCGCACACCCGGGAATCTCGCCCGGCGGCTACGGCGCGAACGCCGTCTACATGTCCAAGGCGGTGCCGACCGACCCGGGTGCACAGCCTGAGCCGACCGGCGTGGTGCCGCGCGGCCCCTCCGTCCCCACGAAGCGAGCTGATGCGCGTGTCCCGTGTCCATGACCCCTTCCTTCGCAGCCAGTTGGCGATCGCCGCACTGTTCTGTTCCCTCGGCTTCCAGTACGCCACCTGGGCCGCGCGCATCCCCGCCATCAAGGCGGATCTCGGCCTGACCGCGGCCGAGGTGGGTGTGCTGCTGATGGCGGCGGGGATCGGCGCGGTGGCGTCGTTCCCCGTGGTCCCGGTGCTCATGAAACGGCTGGGTTCGGCGCGGCTCGCCCTCCTGTCGGCCCTCTGTCTCACCCTCCTTCTCCTGGCGCTGGCCGCGGCGCCCAACTATCCGGTCGCCCTGCTGGTCATGGGCGTCGACGGTGTCTTCGTGGGATGCCTGAACGTCGCCATGAACGCGCAGGGCGCGGCCCTTGAGGGACGGCACGAACGCAACACCATGGCCAGACTGCACGCGACCTTCAGCGGCGGTTCGCTGCTCGCCGCGCTCCTCGCCTCCGGCATGAACGCGGCGACCTCGTCCGTCGCGGCGCACTTCGGCGTGGCCGCCGTGATCCTCGTCCTGCTGGCCGCCGCCGCGCGCCCCGGTCTTCTCGCCGAGGACGCGCCTGCCGAGGCGAAGGAGCAGAAGACCCGCGGCAGATGGAACCTTCCGTCCCGTATGACGCTGTGGATGTGCTGCGCCATGGCGTTCGGCACCGTGACCGAGGGCGCCATGACGGACTGGTCCGCCCTCTACATGAAGGACGTGGCCAAGGCGTCGGCGGAACTGGCACCCATGGGCATCGCCGTCGTCTCGGGAATGATGGTGGTGGCCCGTCTCTTCGCCGACGGCTGGCGCAGCCGCTGGGGCGACGGACGAGTCGTGCTCCTCGGCAGCGCGCTGGCCGCCGCCGGGCTGGCCTTCGCCCTGGTGAGCGGAGGAGTGGTGCCCGCCCTCATCGGATTCGCCTGCGTCGGACTGGGCTGCGCGGCCGTGACCCCGTGCGTGTACGTGGCCGCGGCGAAACAGGGCTCGGACGCGCTGGCCCTCGTCGCCGCCACGGGCACGACGGGCCTGCTGGCGGGCCCGCCGTTCATCGGCTTCGTGGCGAATGCGAGCAGCCTGGTGTGGGGGCTGGGGGTGGTCGCGGCCGCGGCGGTCGTGGTGTCCCTGTGCAGCACCCGGATCCGCTGGACACCGGTCAGCAGCTGACCCGTTACGCCGGTCGTCGATTCCGTCAAGGGCAGGTCCCGTCGGCAGTGGTGCCACGTGACCTGCTCCGGCAGGCGCCGGGGAAGAGTCGTTCTCCGCTTACGGGGAACCTGGAGACGAATGGAGCACAACGACACGAACTCACCCGACCGAGGAGTCCCGCCCGCCGTGACCGACCCCGAAGAGAAACGTCACAAGACCGCGAACAGCGACCCGGTGCCGGAGCGGCCCGAGGGCGCGAGCGGACTCACCGTTCTGGAGCGGGCGCTGGAGCGCCTCGGAGCGTCACTGCTCGCGCAGTTCCGCCACAAGGAACCGGTCGAACTGGTCGCCGCGCTGCGCAGGGAGTGCGACGACCACGCCGTCGTGTGCAGTGAGAGCCTGGTCGTCGTCCCGAACGCCTACGGCGTCGAACTGCCCGAGCCCGTCCATCAGGAACTGGAGCGGAACGGCGGTCGCGTCGACCAGGTGCTCACCGACAGTCTGCTCCGGCACGGCGAGAGCCGGGGCTACGCATGGGCGGGGCCCCTCGCGGTGCATGTCACCCGGTCGCCCTCCGTGCCGAACGGCCGGTACCGGGTGACGAGCAGCGTGATGCGGCACGTGCGGGCCGGCGAGTTCCACAACTGAGCCGGGCCCGAGGCGTTCGACCCGAGCGCGCAGGCTTGAGCCGTCAGTCCCGAGGCGCCCGGCCCGAGGTGTCCGCCCGTCAGTTCGTGAGCGTCACGCAGGGCAGGCCCACGCTCGCGCCGCCGCGAAAACCCTCCGCGCACAGCCGGGTGCCCGGGACGATGACGCAGCCGAGTGCCGCGGCAAGGGTTCCGATTCCCGCAGTGATCTTCTTGGTGATGCTGCGCATGTGAAGCGACCTCAAGCAGTTCTCCGGGCCCGACGGGCGTCGTGTTTGATGTCCGGGCGGACCAACGAGGGGCATGATCATGAGTTACGTGCTCCTACGCCCTACCCCTGCCTCGCTCGGCCTGCGAGGTCAGCGCCCCGGCAGCCATTCGCTGAGCGCGTCGATGAGGCGGTCGAGCGCGGGCTGGTCGGCGGAGCGATCGGTCATGACCGTGCGGCCGTTGAACTGCAGCGCGTACTGGAACATGTCGGCCGCCCCCGTGTCGATCGTGAACTCGGGGACGTCGTCGAGCGCCGGATCGCCGAGCAGCGTGCGCAGCTCCGTGAACTGGGCCGCGCTCGTACGGCGTACCACGGGGTCGCCCTTGTCGTCGGCGAGGACGGTGCCGTCGCCCCGGAGAACCACCTTCTGGTTGACCCCCGCGAAGCCGCCGGTGACCGTCATGGTCACCAGCTTCTGCTTGGGCCCGGTGACGGGCACCGGCGACGGGCTCCTCGCAGCCGAAGCCGAAGCCGAAGCGGACGCCGAAGCCGGAGCGGACTCGGAAGGAGAGGACGTGGGTGAGACCGGCGGCGAGGCGGACGAAGGAGACGCGGTGCTGACCGCCGTACTCGCCGTACCCGCCGTGCCTGCCGTTCCCGCCGCATCCGGCGACTCCTCCGAACCGCCGCCCGACCCCGACGTGCAGCCGGTCAGTCCCAGTACCCCGACCGCCATCACCGACGCCGCCATCGCGGCCGTACGCCCTCCGAACATCGTGCCCCCGCCCGTCACCGTCGACCGACTCAACCGGACTGTGAGTACCACGGAACCGCAATCGTCATGTCCGGTGCCATGCTGTCAGTTCCGCGCTGCCTCATGGAGGTCTTCATGCCCGAGCCGTCCATCCTCGCCTCGCTGGTGTCCGCGCTGCGGAGCGGGGCGATCGAAGTCGTCGACCTGACGGCGCCGTTGTCGTCGTCGACACCGGTACTCCAGTTGCCGCCCGAGTTCGGCCAGACAGCGGTGTTCGAACTGGATGAGATCAGCAGGTACGACGACCGGGGCCCGGCCTGGTACTGGAACAACTTCCGCAGTGGCGAGCACACCGGCACCCACTTCGACGCGCCGAACCACTGGGTGACCGGGAAGGAGCTCGCCGACGTGGCGTCCGTACCGGTCAACCGACTGGTCGCACCCGCCGCCGTGCTCGACTTCACCGCGGAGGCGCAGGAGAACCCGGACTTCCTCGTGGAGGTCGACCACGTGAAGGCGTGGGAGGCGGAGCACGGGCCGTTGCCCGACGGCGGCTGGCTGTTGGTGCGCACCGGCTGGGACGCGCGCTCGCATGCCCAGGAGCCGTTCCTGAACGCGGACGAGAACGGCCCGCACACGCCCGGCCTGTCGCCGGAATGTGCCCGTTGGGTGGCTCAGGAATCGCCCGTCATCGGCCTCGGGGTCGAGACGGTGGGTACCGACGCCGGTGGGGCGCACTCGTTCGACCCGGCCTTCCCGTGTCACTCGTACCTCATGGGCAGTGACAAGTACGGGCTGACCCAGCTGCAGAACCTGGCGGTGCTGCCCGCGACCGGCTGCGTCGTCGTCGCGGGGCCGCTGCCGATCGTCACCGGGTCCGGGTCTCCCGCGCGGGTGCTCGCCCTGGTGGAACGTTCGTGAAGGTCGCCGAGGCCGTCGGACGGGCGCTGCATGCGGCCGGGGTCGGTCAGGTCTTCGGCGTGGTCGGCTCGGGCAACTTCCATCTCACCAATGCCATGGTCGCGGCGGGTTCGCGGTTCGTGGCCGCACGTCATGAAGGCGGCGCGGCGACCATGGCCGACGCGTACGCCCGGACGAGCGGAACGGTGGCCGCGCTGAGCGTTCATCAGGGACCCGGCCTGACGAACGCCATGACCGGCATCGCCGAGGCGGCCAAGAGCCGTACGCCGCTGCTCGTGCTGGCGGCCGAGGTGACCGAGCCGCGGTCCAACTTCTACGTCGACCAGGAGGCGTTGGCGCGATCGGTGGGCGCGGTCACGGCGCGGGTGACGTCGGCGGAGGACGCCGTCACGCAGGCCGTCGACGCCGTTCGGCGAGCGGTGTGCGAGCGGCGGACCGTGCTGCTCAACCTCCCGCTGGGCGTACAGGCCCTTGATGTGCCCGATGCACCCGACGTACCCGGCGACGCGTCGGCCCCCGCCGTCATTCCGCCCGAACGAGCCTCCGTGGAGCCGGAGTTCGCCGACGTCGAGGCGCTGGCGCGGGTGCTGGAGAAGTCCCGGCGGCCGGTCTTCGTGGCCGGCCGGGGAGCGCGCTCGCCCGGAGCCCGGGACGCCCTGGCGGCGCTCGCGGAACGTCATGGCGCTCTGCTGGCCACGTCGGCCGTCGCCCGCGGCCTCTTCCACAGCGATCCATGGTCGCTCGACGTGTCCGGAGGCTTCGCGTCGCCCCTGGCTGCCGAACTGATCCGGGAAGCCGACCTGATCGTCGGCTGGGGCTGCGCGCTGAACATGTGGACCATGCGGCACGGCAGGCTGATCGGCCCGGACACCACCGTCGTACAGGTCGACGACGACGCGTCGGCCCTCGGCGCGCACCGGGAGGTGCACCTCGGAGTCACCGGCGACGTGGAACTCACGGCCCGGCGCGCGCTGGAGACGAACGAAGCGAACCGGCAGCCCCAGCCAGGGGAACAGGCCCGGCAAGGCCAACAGGCCCAACCAGGTCAACAGGCTCAGCGAGGCCAACAGTCCCGACAGGGCTTTCGGACCGCCGACATCGGCGCGGCCATCGCCGCACGCGTGCGCTGGCGGGACGTGCCGTACGAGGACACGGGCAGCCGCGAGCGCATCGACCCGCGCACACTGAGCATCGCGCTCGACGACATCCTCCCCGCGGAGCGGGTGATCGGCGTGGACTCCGGCAACTTCATGGGCTACCCGAGCATGTACCTGTCGGTGCCGGACGAGAACGGCCTGTGCTTCACCCAGGCGTTCCAGTCGATCGGCCTGGGCCTCGCGACCGCGATCGGCGCGGCACTGGCGCGGCCGGACCGGCTGCCCGTGGCCGCGCTCGGGGACGGCGGCGCGATGATGGGCGCCGCGGAACTCGACACCGTACGCAGGCTCGGGCTGCCGATGGTGGTCGTCGTCTACAACGACGACGCCTACGGGGCGGAGGTCCACCATTTCGGACCGGACGGACATCCGCTGGACACCGTCGAGTTCCCGCCGACGGACATCGCCGCCGTGGCGCGGGGCTACGGCTTCGAGGCGGTGACCGTACGCACGCGGGCGGATCTGAAGGCCGTCGAGGACTGGCTCGCCGGGCCACGCTCCGCGCCCCTGCTCATCGACGCCAAGGTGGTCGCGGACCGGGGGGCCTGGTGGCTGGAGGAGGCGTTCCGCGGACACTGAGCGACGGCCCGCGGCCGGACGGGATCGCGGTCCGCCTCCGGGGTGTCGGCGTGGCCGGGCAGCGGTGTTGCTCCTCGCGGGCCGCCCGGCCACGCCGACCCGGTTACGGCAGTCCCCAGGGCTCTCCCGGCTCGCTCGGGGTGACCGGGGCGATGACGAGGTTGGGGCGCTTGTCCGCGTACAGCAACACCTCGCGTCCCTTGGGCAGTTCGACGGCGAGGGTGCCGTCGTCCGCCGTGTGGGTACGTGCCGGAGTGCCGTCGTCCAGGACCGCGGTGACCCGCCCACCGGTCAGACCGTGCCGCAGGCGCAGCGGCTCGCCCGCCAGACTCCGTACCCGTACGAAGCGGGTGACGCCGCCGCTGCGGACCGCGCTGACCAGGAAGGCCCCCTGGGTGCGGAAGTCGTGCAGGGTGACATCGGCCCAGGAGTCGGGCACGGCGGGAAAGACCCGTACGACGCCGTCCCAGCTCTGGCAGAGCATGTCGTGCAGGGACTGCGACGCCGACAGCGGTGTCTCGATGACCGGCCCGGCCTCCGTGTAGTGGGTGTTGGCCCGGCACGGGTAGCGCGTGCTGGTGTCGAAGAACTTCTTCAGGTACGAGAGTGCCGTGTCGCCGCGGCCCATCATGGCGTACAGCGAGGCGGCGCCCGTGTAGCTGTACCCGCGGTGGGAGCCGGTCAGCGCGTGCCAGTGGACGACCGACTTCTCGATCAGCTCGCGCTGCTCCGGCTGGTCCCAGTTCACGAGGTACAGCGGATAGACCATCAGCAGGTGCGAGTAGTGGCGGTGGGACTGTGCGTACGGCGTGTCCGCGCCGATCATGAAGCCGTTGCCGTCCACCGGATACGGCGTCAGCCTGGCCAGCACCTCCTGCCAGCGCGGCACGAGCGGATCGTCGACACCCAGGCGCTCGGACGCCTCCAGCAGCGCGCCGCAGCCCCAACGGATCAGCGCCAGATCGTAGTTGGTGTCCTTCGGCGGAACCACCGGGTACTCCGGGGACAGCGTCGAGGGCAGATGCAGCTTGCCGTCGTCGCCCGGCTGGAGGAAGTGCAGGTAGTAGTTGATCGCGCGGCGCAGCAGCGGGTACACCGTGTCGCGCAGCAGGTCCTCGTCCATGCTGTGGCGGTAGCTCAGCCAAACGTTGTGCAGGGCCCAGGTCAGATTGCCCGCCTCGCCCCCGCTGCCCGGCACGGGGACGCCGCGGTTGGCGAACATGTCGGAACTGCGGCCGACTCCGGCGCTGTCCGCCCGGTACGCGGCGGGCACGTTCGCGATCAGCTGTTCCTGGTTCTGCCGCAGGGTGCTGGCGAGCGAGTCGAGTTCCAGGTGGTTCGAGCCGTGGATGAGCCAGTACTCCAGCTGGATGTTGAGGTTCCACCACACCGCGGGCCAGGGGGTGGGTTCGAGCCAGGGCCCACAGGTGGCCATCGGGGGGCCGCCCTCGCGGCTGGCCGACGCGATCTTGTAGAGCTGGATCCAGTGGAAGCTCTGCAGCCGTTGGTCGGGGATCGAGACGAAGCTCCGGCGGTAGAACGCGTGCCACCAGCGGGTGTGCTGCCTGCGGAGCGCTCCGTAGGGAGCCGCACGCTGGATCTTCCTGAGCGAGGCCTCCCCGGCCCGGGTGTCCGAGGGGTGGCTGTGGGAGACGTTGAGCAGCAGGGTGTCGCCCGAGCGGCGGTAGGCGGTCGCGGTCTGGCCGCCGCCGACAAGCGGCTGGAGCACCTGCTCGACGTCACCGGTGGTGCGGGTGGTCCAGGGCGGGTTGGCGACGTAACCCGTCGGCGGTGCCTCGCTGATCTTCCGGGGGCTGACGGCCTCCTCGGGGTGGAACGTCCAGCGGACCTCCTCGTCGCCGTCGGCCGTGACACGGGCGGCGAGGACTCCGTCATGGATGAGGGCGGAGAGTGTCAGGGTGCCCTTGTCGGTGGTGACGGTGCCGGTGAGTTCGGCGTTCCACAGGCTCAGGCGCCAGTCGACCGTGCCGATGGTGCCGACCGGATCGAGGGTCAGATGTCCCACGGGTAGCCGACAGGTGCCCCAGCCGCTGCCGAACTCGGGCCGGTGGTCCTGTACTTCGCCGTGCTGGACGGTGAAGCGGACGCTGTTGGCCCCCGGCTCCTTGTAGACCATGCTGCCCAGCCGGCCGTCACCGAGGAACGGCCCCTCGTGCCACAGCGTGGGCATCCTGTGCCACACCAGGTCTTGCTTGCGCAGGAAGTCGTTCCACGCGCCGTCGGAGCCCATGCGGTTGCGGAGTTTCCAACTGCCGCCGGTGGACCCGGCCGTGAGGTCCTCGCCCACGGTGTCCGGGACTTGGGCGGGCGCCGCCTCGGCGACTCCTGGCAGCGCGGCGGCAGCCGTGCCGCCCAGGACCGAACCGAGCACAACTCTTCTAGAGGTCATCTGCGGGTGCCTCCAAGCTGCGACATGGTTCACCGCGTCCAGTACGTGAGGTTGCGGAAGCGTGCTTCGGCCCGGCCGCTGCCATGGTGGTAGACACCGTTCTTGAAGTGGCGGGTGGCGGGCCCCCGGTCCTGGGTCGTCAGGACCAGTTCGTCGTCGAAGTAGACCTTGACGCTGCGACTGGAGGCGTTGTGCTCCAGCTTGACGTTGAACCACGTGTTGTAGGCGTTCGTCCTGAGGACCGTGCTGTCGTACGCCCTCACCGTGCCGCCGCTCGCGCTGTAGGCGTTGAGCATGAAGTCCGTCGCGGGTGTGCCCGACGGGTGGATCACACGGAGGATCTGCACGAAGGTCGCGCCGTTCGTGCCGGACGGGAGGTACACGTCGGCGTCCCACATGTGCCGTCCGGACGTGTACTCCTGCCGCCAGCGCATCTCGGTGCGCGGGTCGGTGGAACTGCCCTGCGACATGGGCTCGTCGGTGTCGTACACCCACATGCGGTGGACGCCGCCGCTGTTGCCGTACCGGTCGCCCAGGTCCAGGTTCCAGGGCTTCTGCATGCCGTAGGTGAACGCGGTCTTGTTCCAGCCGTCCGTGGGCGACGCGGCGGAGGCGGCGGAGGACGTCGACGGGGTCGTCGCCCAGGCGGCGCCTCCGGCGAGTAAGCCTCCGGCGGCGAGAACGGTACGTCTCGATGGGTTTGATGGGGGCATGCCAATCCAATCCTCGAAGCGATGTGCGTGATACGAACGGGCGACACGAGCGATTCATCGGATCTATTGCCTGTCGAAGGGTAGAACTGGCCGCATGGAGCGTCAATGATGGTGATGAGGCAAAGATAGATCCGATGTGCGGGGTCAGTGTTCGGTCGTGGAACCGGGGCGGAGGCGGCGCAGTGTGCGGATCAGCAGCGGGGGCAGCAGTGCGCACTGCACGGCGACCGCGGCCCAGAAGAGACCGGGACACCCCGAGCGCTCGGCCAGTCCGTAGCCCCCGCCTCCCGCGATGCCGCTGACGAACGCGCCGATTCCCGCGGCCAGCCGCTGGTGGCCGAAGACGACGGCGGGCGCGCGGGGTGACCGGGCCAGGGCTTCGAGGTCGTTCTTGAGGAAGAGCACGATCTCGCCGAGGCAGATGAGCAGCGCTCCGGCCAGCAGGGCGGCGGGACGGCCGAGAGCGAGCGTGGCCATGCCGGCGGCCAGCGCGGCGAATCCGAGGCGCAGGGCACGGGGATACGGCATGCGGGCTATCCGGCCCGACAGGAGAGGCTGGGC
Source organism: Streptomyces sp. NPDC033178 (assembly GCF_055577685.1). Lineage (NCBI taxonomy): Bacteria > Bacillati > Actinomycetota > Actinomycetes > Kitasatosporales > Streptomycetaceae > Streptomyces > Streptomyces sp. NPDC033178. The sequence continues at coordinate 153,879 of NZ_JBVIPT010000011.1, read as the reverse complement.
CACCACCAGGAGCACGGCGTAGAGGGCGAGGACCAGACCGTAGAACTCCGTCGAGGTCCGGGGCACGGCGTACACCGCGAGGTAGTGCTGGAAGAACATGAAGACGTACACGCTCAGGACGGTGACAGCGAAGGGCAGGACCGGCAGTCCGGCGAACGGCTTCTGCCGGTGGCGGGGCGGGGGTTGGTCGTTGACGCCGTCCTTCGGTCGTGCCGGCTCTTCCGGGTGGTGGTCGGGGGCTTCGACGGGCAGCAGCGCGTGGCCCACGGTGATGGCCGCGAACAGTACGGCGACCGCGGTGAAGAGCCCCGCGGAGGCGCTGAGTACGAAGGGGGCGGCGGCGAGCGGACCCAGCGCGATACCGGCGTTGAGGGCGGAGCCGCTCGCAGACAGCAGCAGCGGGCGCTGCTCGTCCGCGACGCGGTGTACCAAGTACGCCTTGTTGGCGGGCAGATAGAGCGCCGCACCGCAGGAGACGAGGAACAGCGCGGTGACGGCCGCGGCGGGATGGCCGAGCCCCGGCACGAAGGCGGCGAAGCCCGCCGTACGGATCACCAGGGCGAGCAGCATGGTGCGTTGCAGCCCGATGCGCTCGGCGACCACCGCCCCCACGACGCCACCGGCGAACTGCACGAACGAGGCGACGGCGAGCACCACGCCGACGGCGCCGAGCCCCATCCCCAACTGCTCGTGCAGCAGTACCGACATGAAGGGCAGCACCGCGAAGCTGCCCAGTGGGATGAGGAACGATCCGGCCAGCAGGAAGTACTGCGGGCCGCTGAGACCGGCCGGCCCCTTGAGGCTTTTCCGCCCGGTGAGCCGTGCCGGGCGGAACCGCAGTCGGCCCGGCGGCTCGGCCGACGGCGTCACCCCTCGTCGTCGGCCGCGACGACCGGACGTACGCTCCCGGCCGCGCTGAGCGCCCGGTGCAGGGCCAGTTCGGCCGTCGCGGCCTCGGCCAGCACGATCCCCGTACAGCCTCGCTGATCACCCAGGTGCTCAACACGCCGTCCCGGGGCGGAGGTTGGATACCACTCGGGTGAGCCGGGGAAGGCGGACAGGGCGTCGAGGCCGGTCCAGCCGGTGAGCTTGCCGCGTCGGTCCGGGTAGACGAGCACGAAGCCGGTGGCCGGTCCCGAGGAGGCGTCGACAGGGCTGTCCAGCAGCGCGGGGCGGCGGCCGAGAGCCGTGTCGACCATGGCCTCGTAGACGTTGGTGCCCAGGGCCCGGCACAGCGCCTCGCCGACCAGGGCACCGCCGACACGGCGGTTGATCTCCACCAGTTCCGGCCGCTCGGCCGTGAGGACGAACTCCACGTGCGCGAAGCCGGTGTCATGGCCGGCGGTCGCCAGTACGCGCCCCACCCAGTCCTGGAGCAGGGCCAGTTCGGGATCCGGGAAGGCCACGGGGAAGGCCGCGGCCTCCTCCCGGACGGACGGTTCGGGGGACATCTGGCGGCTGAGGACGCCCAGCAGCCTCGTCTCGCCCTCCCAACTCAGGGTTTCCGCGCTGTAGACGGGGCCGGAGAAGAAGGGCTCCACGAACAGCCGCCCGGCGAAGGTGCGTTGGGCGGCCTCGGCCAGGGCGGCGTGCAGCTGCTGCTCGTCGCGTACCGGCCACACGTTGCGGGAGGAGGTGCCTGCCGAGTCCTTCAGGATCGCCGGCAGCCCGATCTCGCGGACGATCTGGGCGGCGGCGTAGGAGGGATCGAATGGATCGGCGGGATCGGCGGAGCCGACGGGGACGGTCAGGGCGCCGCCGAGGCTCAGTCCGTGCTCGTGGAGGAGAGTACGCACCCGGCTCTTGTCGCGCAGCAGCCGGACCGCGGCCGGGTCCGGCCCAGGGAGGCCGAGTTTGGCGGCCAGGTCGGCGCCCGGAACGCTCCAGGTGTCGGTCGAGTTGACGAGCCCTCGCAGGTCGGGCACCGCGGCCAGCGCGGCCGCGCAGGCGGACTCGTCGAGCGTGTCGACGTCGACGATGTCGAGTGCCGTGAGCGCTTCGGGCGTGAGGTGGGCGAGTTCGTGGCGGTAGACGGCCCGGTCCCCGGTGAGCAGGCACAGCCGGTGCCCGGCACCGCCGGCCGCCTCCGCCAGGCGGCCCAGTCCGAAGGTGAGTGCTTCCAGGGCGGCGATGGTCACGATGCCCGGTCCTCCTTGTTCGTTGCGGCAGTTGATACGGCGGCAGATACGTCAGTTGATACGGCGGCGGATACGCCGGTCGATGTGGCGGTCGGTGCGGCAAGCGGCGCCGGTACCTGTGCGGGTGCGGCGGTCCCGCGTACGTCGTAGCGCCGCCGTTGCCATGCCATCACCGACCAGGGCGGGGCGAGATCGGCGAGGTCCGTGATCTGGTGGGGCTTGAGGACGCTCGGGTCGAGGGCTTCCTGGTGGCGGGCGAAGACACGCTCGGTGTAGCGGTGTCCCGTGTCGGCGCCGATCACGACGTGCACCCGCTCGGGGTGGCGCGCGGCCTCCCAGCCGGCGACGAGGTGGGCGGCGCCGGTGGACAGACCGGCGAACACGGCGTGTTCCCGCAGCAGGCCGACGGCTCCGGCCATGGCATGACGGAAGTCGAGCCAGTGCAGCGTGTCGTAGAGGTCGTGGCGGACGTTGTCGAACGGGATCGAGCTGCCGATGCCCGCGATGATCGCCTCGGGGTCGCTGAAACCCTCGCTGCCGAAGGTGACGCTGCCGAAGGGCTGCACCCCCAACAGCCGTACGGTCCGGCCGCGTTCGCGCAGCGGATCCACCAGACCGCCGGTGGACGATCCCGTGCCCACGGCACCCACGACGGTCAGCGGGACGTCGGGAAGCGCACGGTCGACCAGGTCGGCGAACTCGCGGTAGCCCGTGTAGTGGACGGCGTCGTGGTACTGCCGCATCCAGTGCAGACCTGGCCTGTCGGCCAGCAACTGCCGCACCCGGCGCACCCGCCGCTCCTGATCGAGTCTCAGATCTCGTGAGGGCGGCATCTGGTCCACTGTCGCCCCGAGGATCTCCAACTGGGCGCGCATCGCGGCGTCGACGGTGGTGGAGGCGACGATGTGGCAGTTCAGCCCGTACCGGTGACACGCCATGGCCAGGGCCAGCGCGTAGATGCCGCTGGAACTGTCGACGAGGGTCTGGCCCGGCTGGACGGTGCCGCGCTCCAGCAGAGTGCGGACCGCGCCGAGGGCGGCGTAGACCTTCAGGGTCTCGAAGCGCGCGAGCACCACGTTGTCGGACAGCCGGAGCAGGTCGGGGGCCTTCATCGCGTCGGTGATGTGCTCGTGGACCGGGGGAGCGGGAGTGGGTGCGGGCGTGGGTGCGGTGCGCGTCGGAGTCACCGTCACTGCCCGACCGAGCGCAGGTAACGGCCCAGGTCCTCGGCGCCCTTGACGTTGCGGGGACCGCTGACGGCGTCTCCGTACGACATCACGAAGAAGCGGTTGTCCTTCACCGCCGGTACGGACTCAAGGCTCTTGAGCGACTTGAGGTAGGCGATCTTGTCCTTGGCGGGCTGGTCGGCGTAGTCGACGATCACGATCACTTCGGGCTTCGCCTCGATCACCGGTTCCCAACCGACCGTCGTCCAGCCTTTGTCGAGCCCGTCGAAGACGTTGGTCGCTCCGGCGGCGGTGATGATGTCGTTCGGCGCGGCATGGCGGCCCGCGGTGAACGGCTGGTCGGTGCCCGAGTCGTAGACGAAGACCTTGGCCGGATCGCCCTTCTCGGGCCAGGTCTTCTTCAGCGCGGCGACGCGGTCCTTGAGGTCGGTGACGAGCTCGTCGGCCCGCTTCTCGACGTCGAAGATCCGGCCGAGGTTGTCCAGGTCGGTGTAGAGCGCGTCCAGCGGTGTCACGTCGACGCTCTTGTCGCCGTAGTCCCAGCAGGTCTCGGTGTGCAGATAACTGGCGACGCCTACCTTCTCCAACAGGGCCGGTGTGATGCCCCGTTCCTCACTGAAGCCGGAGTTCCAGCCCGCCAGCACCCAGTCGGCCTTGGCGTCGACGACGATCTCCCGGGTGATCCGCTCGGTGCCCAGCCGCTCGACCCCGGTGTAGTCCTCGCGCCAGGGCGAACCCTTGATGGCCGGGTCGCCGAGCTTGTTCATGACGTAGCCGCGCATCCGGTCGGCCAGCCCGAGGGAGAACATCTTCTCGGCGCCGCTGACGTCGTAGGCCACCGCGCGCTTCGGGCGGGTGTACGTGACGTCCTCGCCGCAGTTGGAGACGGTGACCGTGTCGTCCTTCTTGTTCTTCGCCGCGGACTCGACCTCGGCGCCGCAGCCGGTGGTCAGGAGCCCGGCCGCGAGCAGTACGGCGGCCAGGGTCCGGGGCAGCGGTGGTCGCATCATGAGTGCCGTCCTTCTGGTGGGGCGTCGGGGAGTGCGGAAGGTGCCGCGGCGGTCAGGTCGTGGATGCCGTGGCGGTCAGGTCGTAGATCAGGTGGGGTGCGCCGGTGCGCGGGTGGTGGACGACCGTGACGTCGACGCCGAACACCTTGCGGACCAGCTCGGGGGTCAGGACTTCCGCGGGGCTGCCGGTGGCGACCAGGGAGCCGGAGCTCAGTACGGCGATCCGGTCGCAGGCGGCGGCCGCCAGGTTGAGGTCGTGCAGGGCCGTGAGCACGGTCAGCCCGGAGCCGCGCAGGAAGGACAGCAGCTCCACCTGGTGCCGTACGTCGAGGTGGTTGGTGGGTTCGTCGAGGACCAGGACACGGGGTTCCTGGACCAGGGCGCGAGCGACGAGGACGCGTTGGCGCTCCCCGCCGGAGAGCGTGAGCACGCTGCGGTCCGCGAGGTGGGCGACGTCCAGCCGTTCCATCGACTGCCGGCCCAGGGCACGCTCGCGGGCGGTGAGGGGGTGATTGCCCCGTGCGTGCGGAGCGCGGCCCAGGGCCACCACCTCCTCGACGGTGAAGTCGAGTTCGGTCTGGCTCTCCTGGGTCAGAGCGGCGATCGACCGGGCGCTGTCACGCAGTTTCAGCGATGTCAGGTCGGTGCTGTCGAGCAGGACGGCCCCGGACGTCGGCCGCAACGCCCGGTAGACACAGCGCAGAGCGGTCGACTTGCCGCTGCCGTTCGGACCGACGAGCCCGACGATCCGACCGGCCTCCACGTCGATGTTCAGCCGGTCCACCAGGGCACGCCCGGCCGCCTCGACCGACAGGTCACGCAGGGACAGGACCATCTACCGGCCTCCGAACAGATAGCCGCGGCGGCGCATCAGCGTGATGAACACCGGCACCCCGATCAGCGCGGTGATCACCCCGAGCGGCAGTTCCTCGGGCGCGAAGGCGGTACGGGCCACCAGGTCGACCCAGACCATGAAGCAGGCCCCGGCGAGCGGCGTGACCGCGAGCACCCGGCGGTGCGTGGAGCCGACCAGGATCCGCACCACATGGGGCAGGACGAGACCGACGAAGGCGATCGCGCCGCTGACCGCGACGATCAGCCCGGTGACGGCGGCGGTGAGCAGGAACAGCCCGCGCCGCAGCGCGTCCGCGTCCACGCCCAGACTGGCCGCGGTCTCGTCGCCCAGCGCCAGCACGTCCAGCGACCGGCTCTGCCGCAGCAGCACCACGATCGCCACCAGGACCGCCGCCGTCACCAGCGGCAACGACTCCCAGGACGCCGCCCCGAGACTGCCCAGCAGCCAGAACAGCACCGTCCGTGCGGCCTGGCCGTTCGGCGAGAGGAAGACCAGGACGCTCATCAGCGCCTGGAAGCCGTACGCCAGCGCCACTCCGGTCAGCACCAGCCGCAGCGGTGTCAGCCCCAGCGGGCCGCGCGCGGCCAGATACACCAGCAGCGTGGCGCCGAGCGCGCCCAGGAACGCGGCGGCGGACAGGGCGTAGACCCCGAGGCCCGCGAAGACCCCGAACACCACCACGGCCGTCGCCCCGACGGACGCGCCGGACGAGATGCCCAGCACGAACGGGTCCGCGAGCGCGTTGCGCACCAGCGCCTGGATGGCGACTCCGACGACGGCCAGCCCGGCTCCCACGACCGCGGCGAGCAGCACCCGCGGGGTGCGCACATGCCAGACGATGGAGTAACCGGTCGCCTCGTCGGCCCCGATGCCGCCGCCGGTGAGGGCCGCCCAAAGGAAGTGCACGACATCGACCGGCGGTACGACGGTCGGCCCCAGCGCGATACCGGCCAGGACGGAGACCACCAGCGTCACGGAGAGCACCACCAGCGCGGTCAGCAGTCTGCCGCGACGCGCACCGCGACCGTCCGGCTCCTGACGCGACTCCTCGTGAGGCGTCTCGTCCCGCGAGGGTGCGGTGGTTCCGGGCTCGGCGGGAGGTGTCCCGGATACGGCTTCGGCCATGAAGTCCCTTTGTCCGTACGGCAGTTCGGGCGCAGGTGGCCCCAAACGCCGCCCGCTCACCAGTAGTCGGCCGCGACCGCCTCAGAGTTCCCGCGCATCGGCGGAGAGTTCAGGACGGGTCCCTCGCACGATCAGCCGCTTCGCGTGGTTGTCGTACGGGCCGCCGTCGAAGTCGCCGTAACAGCACACCTCGGTGAAGCCGGCCGCCTCGAAGAGCGCGCGCAACTCGGCCGCGCTGTAGAGGAACGAGGTGATCGACGCCTCCCGCGCGATCCCGTCGCGCACGAGCGTCCAGTCGGTGCGCAGCCGCGTCCAGCTGTCCAGGACGGTGTCGCGCTGCACCACGTACGCGCCGTCGTCGAGCTCGACGACCTGGGGCCGGCCGATCCAGCCCGCGAGGACCTCCTTGCCCATGACGTCGATGAGCAACTGTCCACCCGGTACCAGCGAGTCGTACGCGTTTTGCAGCACCCGCTCGTTGTCGCCCGGGGAGTCGAAGTAGCCGAACGAGGTGAAGACGTTGAGCACCACGTCGTACGAGCCCGGCTCGACGTGTGTCAGCATGTCCGCCCGCACCAGCCGGACTTCGGCACCGGCCTCCTCGCACTCGGCACCGGCCCGCTCCAGCATGACCGGGCTGAGGTCGACTCCTGTCACCGCGTATCCACGACGGGCCAGGGGCACCAGATACACACCGGGCCCGCAGCACAGGTCCAGCACCCGGCTCCCGGGCGGGAACTCCAGCAGCGGCGACTTGGCGACGACGTCCTCCGTCTCCGTACGCCTGCGCCCGGAGAACATGGTCTCGGAGAAGTCCGACCAGAATCCGTCGTCCTCGTACCAGTGCATACAGCTGCAACCTCGATCCAGGGCCGGACGAGCCGCACACCACACCGCAGTGCAACGGCCTCGTCGGTGCGGGGCTTGTTGTTGCAGTGGTCGGACGCGGAGGCCCTGGAGTTCCCGACGGTTGCCGGCGGATCGCGCACGCCGCACGCACTGGGCACTCCAGGGACACCCGGTCGTAAGTCGGAAGTGCCACGCTGCGCCGATGGACATGACTCCACTGGCACGCTCGCTGCTGGAACCGATACCTGCGCACCGGACCGTGGGCGTGGAGGTGCTCCGGGCCGCCGACGGCACGGCCGAGATCGCGGCGGACACACCCGAGGGACTGACGAACGTCATCGGGTCGCTGCACTCCAGCGGCCTCGTCGCCCTTGTGGACGCGGCCGGTCTGGGAGCGATCATCGCCGCCGCGGTGCGTCCCGAGGAGTTCCAGGGGGTCGTGCCCCTGGGAGCGGCCGCCTCCCTGGAGTTCCTCGCCCCGGCTCGCGGGCGGCTCGTGGCCACCTGCCGTCTCACCGACGAGGCTCAACGCGTACTGCGTCCGCTCCTCGACGGAAAGGCAGATCGCGCCCGCTTCGCCACCAGCGCCGAAGTCACCGATGCCGAGGGGACTTTGGTGTGCCGGGGCGCCTTCGACTGGAGTGTCCGGCGGACCGCGCCCCCGGCGACGCGGCACCACCCGGAGTGAGGGAACGAGGTTCCCGGCGCCCGTCGGGGCACCGGGAACCGATCAGACCTCTGCCCCCTTGCGTATCACGAGCTTCTTGATGAGCGGCCAGGCCAGCAGCAGCACGATCACCGCGTACACGGTCACCGCGAAGGGCGTGTTGACCAGTCCCGTAACGCTGCCGTCGCTGATCTGCAGGGCACGCCGGAGCTGCTGTTCGGCGTTCGGGCCGAGGATGACGCCGATGACGGCCGGCAGCACCGGAAGCCCGTAGCGCCGCATACCGAAGCCGATCAGGCCGATGATCAGGAGGATCACCAGGTCGATGACCTCGCCGCCGACCGCGTACGCGCCGACCGCCGCGAAGAACATGATCCCCGCGTACAGGTACGGCCGCGGGATGCGCAGCAGTTTCGCCCACACCGGAGCCAGCGGCAGGTTGAGCGCGAGCAGCAGCACCATGCCGACGAAGAGCGAGGCGATCAGGCCCCACACCAGGTCGGGTTCGCGCTCGAAGAGGAGCGGGCCCGGCTGGATGCCGTACTGCTGGAAGGCGGCCAGCATGACCGCCGCGACCGCCGTGGTCGGCAGCCCCAGGGTCAGCATGGACACCAGCGTGCCCGCCGCCGAGGCGGACGCAGCCGACTCCGGCCCCGCCACACCCTCGATCGCGCCCTTGCCCCACTCGTCCTTGTGCTTCGACAGGCGCTTCTCCGTGACGTACGACAGGAAGGTGGGGATCTCCGCGCCGCCCGCCGGGATCGCGCCGAACGGGAAACCGATGAACGGTCCGCGCAGCCACGACTTCCAGGTCCGCCGCACATCGGCCCGGCCCAGCCACGGCCGGCCCACCGGTATCGGCTCGCCCGGACTGCGCCGCAGATGCGCCGCCACCCACAGGGCCTCGCCGATCGCGAAGAGACCGACCGCCACGATCACCACGTCGATGCCGTCGGCGAGTTGGAGCGAGCCGAAGGTCAGCCGCTGCTGCCCGGTCATCTGGTCGAGGCCGACCAGCCCGATCGTCAGTCCGATCAGCAGGGACGCGAGCCCCCGGATACGGGACGAGCCCAGCACGGACGTCACGGCGATGAACGCCAGCACCATGATGGCGAAGTAGTCCGGCGCGCCGATGTCCACCGCCAGTTCGGCGACCGTCGGCGCGAGCATCACCAGCAGGATCGTGCCGATCAGACCGCCCGCGAAGTGGCCGATGGCGGCGGCCGCGAGCGCCTGAGCGCCGCGCCCCGACTTGGCCATCGGGTTCCCCTCCATGGCCGCGACCACGGCCGCGCTCTCGCCCGGCGTGTTCAGCAGGATCGAGGTGGTCGAACCGCCGAACATCGCGCCGTAGTAGATGCCGGCGAACATGATGAACGCGCCGATCGGGTTGAGGCCGTACGTCACCGGCAGCAGCAGGGCGACCGCCATCGCGGGGCCGATGCCGGGCAGCACACCGATCGCCGTGCCGAGCAGCACGCCGATGGCGGCCCACAGCAGGTTGATCGGGGTGAGCGCCGTACCGAACCCGTCCATCAGGGAGTTGAGGGCGTCCATGTCACAGCACTCCCATCAGCGGGCCGCCGGGCAGCGGTACTCCGAGCAGGTTGTTGAAGATCACGTACGTGGCGAGGGAGAGCACGGCCGCGATGAGCGGGTCCCGGTCGAAGCGGCGGCTGCCGAGCGCGAACGCCGCTCCCCAGAAGAGGAGCGCGCCCGCGACGGGGAAACCGGCGGGCTCGATGAGGACGGCCGCGCCCAGGAACACCCCGGCGAGCAGCAACACCGTCCGCCAGTCGGCCGGTTCGGACAGATCGATGTCCTCACCGCCCTCGGCCTCGCCACGGCCACCGCGCAGTACGTCCACGGCGAGCAGGGCGGCGATGACGAGCAGCCCGATGCCGACCACGATCGGCACGGTCTTCGGCCCGACGGGACCGCGCTGGGTGATCTCGACGTCCATGGTGAGCGCGTCACCCAGGACGAGCGCGCCGAGGGCCAACAGCAGGACGCAGACGCCCAGTTCGGAGTGGTCGCGCAGCCACGAGCGCCGTTCGTCCGTGGGCGGCGTCGGGGAGGCTTCGGTGGTCGGCGTCGTCACAGTCCCAGCTCCTTCAGTACCGAAACCACGCGCCTGTCCTGAGCGTCGAGGAAGTCACCGAACTTCTCACCGGTGAGGAAGGCGTCGTCCCAGCCGTTCTGCTGCATCGACTTCTGCCACTCGGGGGAGTCGTGCAGCTCCTCGACGAGGCGTACGAGCTTGTCGCGCTCGGCGTCGGACAGGCCGGGCGGGGCCACGATGCCCCGCCAGTTGGTGAAGTCCACGTCGTAGCCGGACTCCTTCAGCGTGGGTGCCTCGGCGAGTTCGTCGACCCGCTCGGGACCGGTGACCGCGAGAATCCGGAGCTCGCCCGCCTTGATCTGGTCGAGGTACTCACCTACGCCGGACACCCCGAAGGCGACTTTGTTGCCGAGGATCGAGGCGAGCAGCTCGCCACCGCCGTCGAAGGGCACGTAGTTGACGTCCTTCGGAGCGATACCGGCGGCCTTCGCCATCAGCATGGGCGCGAGATGGTCGGGCCCGCCGGGCGAGGAACCCCCGCCCACAGGGAGCTTGCCCGGGTTCTTCTTCCAGGCCTCGACGAGCTGGTCGATCGTCTTGTACGGGGAGTCCTTGCCGACCACCACGACGTCCTGCTCCTCGGTGAGCCGGGCGATCGGCGTGGTGTCGGCGAGCGTCTTGGGCGCGTCGTTGGAGCGGACCGCGCCCACGACACCGAGGCCCATCGACATGGCGAGCTTGCCGTTGCCGTGCTCGCTCACCAGCCGGCTCAGTCCGACGGTGCCGCCGGCGCCGGGCAGGTTGAACACCTCGATGTTGTGCGTGAGTTCGGCGTCCTCGGCGTTCTTCGCGGCCGTACGGGCCGTGATGTCATAGCCGCCGCCGGGCGTGTTGGGGACCATGAAGCGCAGGCCCGGGATCTGCGTGCCCGTCGCGGAATCGCTGCCCGCCGTGAGCAACGGAGGGCCCACGAGCACGAGCACGGCGGCCCCGAACAGGGCGAGGAGGGTGCGCAGGCGCACGAGTGCCACCACCTGTCGGTACGTCGATGAGGTCGGGGGAAGCCCTGTGGGGAGGGTGACGTGGGCCACATGTTGCCCGCACGTCGAACGTCTGTCTCTCTTCCGGAACCAACGGAGGTTGTGGTCTTTGCGGTCACCGGCGCCGGTCGCGTGCACGGATCGTACGGCGCCTCTCCTGTCCCGGCTCCCTGCTCACCCCTTTTCCCGGCCACGGGAGGGGTCCATGATGGGGCGACCCCACAGACGAGCCGCCCAACGCCGTGTCGGCCCGAGAGATTGAGTACGTCGTGGTCGCCACCTTCCGCCGTCAGACCCTCGCGGGCGAGATGCTGGTGCTCCAGCTCGCCATCGTCGTGGTGGTGCTGCTGGCCGTCGCCGCGGTCTCCCTCGCCCAGTCGGAGGCGACCTTCAACCGCGTGGAGGGCCGCCGTGTCGCCGCACTGGCCGAGCAGCTGGCCGCCAACCCCCTGGTCCGTAGCCAGCTCGTACGGCCCGCTCCGCTGGAGGCCCTCGCCCCGCTGGTGAACTCCACCCAGACCCAGTCCGGGGTCACCTCCGTGACGGTGACCGACGCCGACGGCCGGATCGTCAGCTCCACGAACCCCACGGCGCTCGGCGACCGACTCGCGCTCGGCGAGGGCGCCGCCGAGGGCCGCGGCTGGTCGGGCTCGCTGACCCTGGACGGCAGCCGCCAGCTCGTGGCCCAGGTGCCGGTGCTCGGCGCCACACAGCAGAACCTCGGTGATTACCTGGGCACGGTGATGATCGGCGAGGCCGACCCGACCGTGTGGCAGCGCCTCAACGGCGCGTCCTCCTACCTGCTCGCCTACCTGGGCATCGCCAGCGGACTCGGCCTCGTGGGCTCCTGGCTGCTGGCCAGACGCGTCAAACGGCAGACCCTCGGCCTGGAGCCACGCGAGATCGCCGGCCTTGCCGAACACCGCGAGGCGATGCTGTATGGGATCGCCGAGGGCGTGATCGCCCTGGACCCGCAGCACCGGCTCACCCTGGCCAACGACATGGGCCGCCGCCTGCTCGAACTCCCCGAGGACTGCGTGGGCCAGAACCTGGCCGAACTCGGCATCGAGGGACGGCTGAGGGACGTCCTGGTGGGCGACCGCAACGGCGCGCCCCACGAGCGCGACGAGGTCGTGATCCGGCACGGCCGGGTGCTGGTGATGAACCGGATGACCGTCACCAAGGACGGCCGCCTGCTCGGCTCGGTCACCACCCTGCGCGACCGCACCGAACTGGCCCGCCTGGAGCGGGAGATCGGCTCCTTCCGCAGCTCCTCCGAGCTGCTGCGCGCGCAGGCACACGAGTTCGCCAACCAGCTGCACACCATCTCAGGGCTGATCGAGATCGGTGAGGAGGACGAAGTCGTGTGCTACATCCGCGCGTTGAACCAGCGCCGCCAGTCGCTGGACGTCACCCTCAGCCGCCGCGTCCGCGACACCGCCGTCGCCGCCCTGCTCATGGCGAAGGCCTCACTGGCCGCCGAACGGAAGGTGAGGCTGCGGATCTCCGACAGCACCGCGCTCGACCGGCTCGTACCGGAGGACGCCGCCGACGTGGCGACCGTGGTCGGCAACCTCGTCGACAACGCCGTGGACGCCGCGTCCGTCGCCGGCGTCGCGGGTGAGGCGGACGGCCACGAGGCCTGGGTCGAGGTCGAACTGCGGCAGGACGCCTCCAGCGTGGAGATCGTGGTCCGCGACTCCGGCCCCGGCGTCGCCCCGGAACTTGCCCGGGAGGTCTTCCTGCACGGCTTCACCACCAAGGCGGCCCAGGAGGGCGAGCGGGGCATCGGCCTGGCGCTCACCCGGCTGGTCTGCGAGCGTCACGGTGGTGAGATCTCGGTGACCAACACCCCCGAGGGGGCCATGTTCACCGCACGCATGACCGTCAGCCACCTCGCCGACGCGGTGGCGGAAGGAGCGGCCCGATGAAGGGGACGAAGGGGATGAAAGGCACGTCCGGCACGCCGGACACGCCCCGTGGGCCGGGCACGTCCGTCGCGACCGACACGATCGACGTGCTCGTGGTCGACGACGACTTCATGGTGGCCCGCGTCCACCGCACCTTCGTCGAACGCGTCGAGCCGTTCCGGGTCGTCGGTGTCGCCAACACCGGCGAGCAGGCGGCCCACGCCGTCGACGAACTGCACCCGGACCTGGTCCTGCTCGACCTGTATCTGCCCGACGTCTTCGGTCTGGACGTCATCCCCCGGCTGCGCACCTCCGGCCACGACTGCGACGTCATGGTCATCAGCGCCGCCCGGGAGGCCGACACGGTCCGCGGCGCCGTCCGCCACGGCGTCGTCGACTACCTCCTCAAACCGTTCGAGTTCGAGGACCTGCGCGCCCGCCTGGAGCGCTACGCCGTCCAGCGGGGCCGCCTGCTCGCCACCGTCGTGCACGGTCAGGCCGATGTGGACCGCGTCCTGGCCGGATCCGCCGTGCCGGCCTCGACCCCCGGTACCCTCCCCAAGGGCATGAGCGTCGAGACCGCCGAGCTGATAGAACGCACCCTCCGCACCGCGGAGGGGACTCTCTCCGCCGCCGAATGCGCCACCCTGGCCGGTATCTCCCGCGTCAGCGCCCGCCGCTACCTGGAGCACTTCCACACTGTCGGCAGCGCGGACGTGACGTTGCGCTATGGGGCGGCGGGGCGGCCTGAGCGGCGGTATCGGTTCCAGGGGTAGGGCGCGGTCCGGATCCCCAGGTGGCACGGGGTCCGGCAACGCGGTGATGCCAAGTGGTCGTCAGACGGCGACGACCGTGACCCCCGCCTCCTCGAAGCGCCGCACCATGTCCTCGCTCACCGCGACGTCCGTGACCAGCGTGTCCACCGACTCGGCCGCGCAGATCCGGGCGAAGGCACGCTGCCCGAGCTTGCTGGAGTCGGCGGCGACGATGACGCGTTCGGCCCGCTCGCAGAGCAGGCGGTTGATCGCCGCCTCCGCCTCGTCGGTCGCCGCCGCGCCATGGACCACGTCGAGGGCGACCACGCCGAGAACGGCCACGTCCAGGGTGATCTGGCCGAGCACGCCGTCGGCGAGGGGGCCGACGAGTTCGTACGACTGGGGGCGGGCGACGCCGCCGGTCAGCACGATCTTGAACTGGGGCCGCACCGCCAGCTCGTTGGCGATGTTGAGGGCATTCGTGACGATCGTCAGGGCGGGCGAGCCGGACGCGAGATCACTGCGTACGGCCAGCGCGCGGGCCACCTCCGTGGTGGTCGTGCCACCGGTCAGGCCGACTGCCTCGCCGGGCACGACGAGGGCGGCCACCGCCTTCGCGATGCGCTGCTTCTCGGAGGCGTGGCGGGCCGTCTTGTAGCGCAGCGGCAGCTCGTACGAGACGCCGTGCACGACCGCACCGCCCCGGGTCCGTACGAGCATCTGCTGCTCGGCGAGCTGGTCGAAGTCGCGCCGGATCGTGGCCGCCGACACCGCCAGCTCGGCCGCCGCCTCCTCGACGTCCAGCCGGCCCCGCTCCACGAGCAGCTCCAGCAGCGCCTGCCAGCGGGCGTCGCGCGACATCCGCACCCTCCGTCCGTCGATCCGCGTAGTGATCCAAACGATCCGTGCGTCGCTCCGTGCAGCGGCCGTTCCCTGATCTCTCGGCGACCCTAACGCACACCGTTCACTCAGGGATGCTTGATTGTGCTCGAAAGCTGGCTATATCTTGCACGAACAATCATCATGGCAGGGAGGCCGCGGCGTGAGCCACGTGGAGAACGAGCTGAAGAGCCAGCCGGAGTGCTGGGTGCGGGCCGCGGGAGAAGCCGCGGTCCACGGGGACGTGCTACCCGCCACCGGGGAGCGGGTAGCCGTCGTCGGCTGCGGCACGTCGTGGTTCATGGCACAGGCCTTCGCGGTGCTGCGCGAGCAGGCGGGGCAGGGCGAGACGGACGCCTTCGCCGCCTCCGAGTTCCCGCACGGCCGCTCGTACGACCGGGTGATCGCCCTGACCCGCTCCGGCACCACCACCGAGGTGCTCGACCTGCTCGGCCGGCTGAAGGGCCGTACGCGCACGGTCGCGATCACCGCGGATCCGCGAACTCCCGTGATGGAGGCGGCGGACGACATCGTCGTGCTCGACTACGCCGATGAGAAGTCCGTGGTGCAGACGCGGTTCGCGACCACCGCGCTCACCCTGCTGCGGGCCCATCTCGGGCTGCACGGCGACGCCGTCGTCGCAGACGCCCGTACCGCACTGGCGGAGCCACTGCCCGAAGGGCTCGTCGACTGCACGCAGTTCACGTTTCTTGGGCGAGGCTGGAGCGTGGGGCTCGCGAACGAGGCCGGGCTCAAGATGCGTGAGGCCTCACTCGCGTGGACCGAGGCCTATCCGGCGATGGAGTACCGGCACGGGCCGATCAGCGTGACCACCTCGGGCACCGCGACCTGGATGCTCGGCGAGGCACCCGAGGGGCTGGCCCAACAGGTGCGTGACACAGGCGCGTTGTGGGTCGGGGGCGGGCTCGACCCGCTCGCCGAACTCGTCCGCGCACAGCGCCTCGCCGTGGCCGTCGCCGCGGCCCGGGGCCTCGATCCCGACCAGCCCCGCCACCTCACCCGCTCGGTCATCCTCACCACGCCCTGAAGGGAGAGCCCATGCCTCTCGCAGCAGCCGGAGAGCTGGTCGCCCGGGCGGCCGCGTCCCGCACCGCAGTCGCGGCGTTCAACGTCATCACGCTGGAACACGTCGAGGCCGTCGTCGCCGGCGCCGAGGTCGTGGACACGCCCGTCATCCTCCAAGTGAGCGAGAATGCGGTGAAGTTCCGCGGCGGACGGCTGCTCCCGCTGGCCCAGGCTGCGAGCGCCGCCGCCGAACACGCCGCCGTACCCGTCGCGTTGCACCTCGACCACGTCCAGAGCGACGAGCTGCTGCGTCAGGCGGCCGACGCCGGATTCAGCTCCGTCATGTACGACGCCGCCCGTCTCCCGTACGCCGAGAACCTCGCGGCCACCCGGGCCGCCGCCGACTGGGCCCATGCCCAAGGGCTGTGGATCGAGGCCGAGTTGGGCGAGGTCGGCGGCAAGACGGGGCAGCCGCCCCTGGACGCCCACGCGGCGGGCGCCCGTACCGATCCGGCCGAGGCGCGTGCCTTCGTCGCCGATTCCGGCGTGGACGCCCTGGCCGTGGCCGTCGGCAGTACACACGCCATGACCACCCGCACCGCCGCCCTCGACCACGACCTCCTCAAGCGTCTCGCCGCGGCCCTCGACGTGCCGCTCGTACTGCACGGCTCGTCCGGTGTGCCGGACGCCGAGCTGAGGGCGGCCGTCGCCGGCGGCATCACGAAGGTGAACGTCGGCACCGCACTCAACATCGCGATGACCGGCGCGATCAGGGACTACCTCACCGCCCATCCCGAGGCGGTCGACTCACGCAAGTACCTGACCGTGGGACGGGCGGCGATGGCGGAGACGGTGACCCGGATCATCCGAGTCCTCGGCGCCACCGGCTGACGGCTCAGCCCGCAGCCACGCCCTCCGAGCTCTCTGGTCCCGCCGATCCCTCCACGAGCTTCTCGAAGAAGAACTCGTGCTTGAGGAACGACACGTCGTACTCGCTACCCGGGTACGGCGGGATCAACTGGGCCGCCTGGAAGAGCCGCCAGCCGTCCCGCAGTGCGTCCACCCCTGACTTGTACGGGGGTTCGTCGCTGTCCCCGGTGGTGGGAGACGTACACCCCGTGCCGTCGTACACCGACCAGCCGACCACCGGCGAGTCCAGCGCCGACGTGCCCAGATAGAGCACCAGAACCTGCTGACGTATCGTCATGCGACCTCCTCCTGAGGGTGGTTGGAGACACGGGTCACCCAGTGCTCCAGGTCGAAGGACCCGTCGCCGGTCAGGGACCGCCACAGCAGCACACGGTTGTAGATCTCCAGCCGGCCGGTGGCGGGCTCGTACCAGGGGAAGGTCGTCAAGAGCTCCTCGGCCACCCGGGGATCCCCGAGGTCCGAGGTGTCCCACAGCCGTCGCTGCCGCACTGTCGGATTGAAGCGGATCTTGAACATGTACCGCACCGCGTCGCTGTCGTTGCGCCGCCCGCCGTGCCAGAGGCCGTGGTGCAGAAACACCACGGTGCCGGCCGGGCAAACAAGCCGGGACTGGCCGAGCAGGTTCTGGTAGCGGCCGGTGTCCGTTTCGTTCGTACGCCGCAGATGGCTGGCCGGCACACTGAGGGTGCCGCCCATGTCGAGGGTCACGTCCTGCGGGTAGTACATCAGCTGGACGTCGAAGGCATCGGTGCGCACGTCGATGATCGCGTCACCGTGCAGCGGCTGCGCCGACCCCTCGCGGGGTTCGCGCACGTGCACCGCGTGGTGGTCGACGCGCGGGTCCGGGCCGACGAGGCTGCGCAGGGCCCCGGCCACGGCCGGGATGTCGAGGAGCCGCCGGGCGAAGGAGCCCTCGGGGTACGCGTCCGCCACCGCGCTGCCGTAGGGCACACCCGGGACGCCCCGCCTCAGGAACCCGATCGCCTCGGCGTTCATCTCCGCCGGCACCACCGCGTCGAGGCGCAACGAACCGTGGGCCACGAAATGCGCCATCCGCACGGAGCTCAGCAGCGGAGCGACCTCCGTGCCCAGCAGCGGAGAGACGGGGGGACGGTCCGGACAGGGGAGAGGCGGCGGGGGATGCTCAGGATTCGTCATGGTCCGAACGTACGGAGCAGGGTCCGTCCGGCGCGTTGGCCCGTTTCACCACCACTGGTAGTTTTTCACCATGCGGGAGACGGAGATCCACCTCGGGGAGCCGCCCGTCGTCGCCAACGCGGGCGTCGGCGTGCACGGCGTCGCGAGCCGTACGGACGTCTTCCGGCTGCCGGAGCTGTGGCAGCTGCATCTGTACCAGTACGAGGCCGAGCTGACCGTTGACGGAACGGCACACGTCATCCGTCCCGGCCGAGTCAGCCTCGTACCGCCCGGCACGACGGTCCGCTACCGCTACCGGGGCCGCTCGGAACACCTGTACGCGCATCTGCGCATCGCACCCGCGGGACTGGCGCACACCGTGCCCGTGATGCAGGACGCCGGACCCGAACTCCCCATGCTGACCGGGCTGTTGCTCCAGGCGGTCGCCTCCGTACCGGGTGAGCCGGAGCGCACCCGGGCCGAGATCTGGACCGCCCTGTGGCGCATCGCCCATCTCGCTCCGGCGGGCGAGCGGCCAGGACCGCATCCCGCAGTCACGGCCGCGATCGCCTTTGTCGAGGCGAACCTCGCCGCCCCGCTCACCGTGCCCGCCGTGGCCCACGCCGCGGGCGTCTCGCACAACCACCTGACCCGGCTCTTCCGCGCCACCACGGGCGGCACCGTCGTCGCGTACATCCGGCGCCGCAGGCTCGACCGCGCCCACCACCTGTTGCGGGCCTCGACCCTGTCGATCCCGGCGGTCGCCGCGTCGGTAGGCATCCCCGACCTGCAGGCCTTCAACAAGGCGTGCCGACGCGAACTGGGAGCGTCCCCGCGAGCCCTGCGCGGCGAGACGAGCGCCGCCTGAGCGTGAGCGTCTTCGGGCGCCTGCGAAGAACGCCCCTCAGGACTCCGCGGACTCCTTGACGGCCTTCAGAACCACGAACTTCGCGTCGCTCGCGACCAGTTGGCTGTTGCCGAAGAGGCGGCGCAGCTTCACGTGGTAGCCGAGATGACGGTTGCCGACCACCCACAGCTCGCCGCCCGGCCGCAGCGCCCGACGTGCCCCGGTGAACATCCGCCAGGCGGTGGCGTCGGACGTCGCCTGGTGCGAGTGGAAGGGCGGATTGTTCAGCACGAGGTCGACGCTCGCGTCCGGAACGCCCTCCAGCCCGTCGCCGACGCGGAACTCCGCCTTGCCGTACTCCACCGTGTCGTCGGTGTTCGCCCAGTACGTGGCCTCCGCAGAGGTCACCGCCTGGTACGACTCGTCCAGGAACAGCGTCTCTGCCCGGGGGTGCGCCAGCGCCATCGCCGTACCGACGACTCCGTTGCCGCAGCCCAGGTCCACCACGCGCTCGGCCCCGCCCTCGTACGGCAGGTGCTGGAGGAAGAACCTGGTGCCGATGTCGAGGCGCTCGGCGCAGAAGACGCCCGCGTGGTTGACGACCGTACGGCCGGAGGCGGGACCGATTCCGTCGGGCAGCGTGTAGCTGTGGGGCCACGGGTTGGCCGGTCTGGTGATCCCCGGATTCGGCGTGCAGAAGATGAGCCGGGCCTTCTTCTCGGCCAGCGAGGTCCGCGTGGGGCCGAGGATCCGCTCGAACAGCTTCAGCGTGGAGGTGTGGATCTCCTTGACCATGCCGGTGCCGATGACGACCGTTCCCTCGTGCACGGCGGGCGCCAGGCGCAGCAGCTGATCCTCCAGGAGCGCGAGGCTCTTCGGTACCCGCACCAGCAGCACGTCGACGCGGTCGACCGGCGGGTCCTGGGTGGTGAGGAGACGTACGGAGTCCTGGTCCGCGCCGTTGCGCGCCAGGTTGGCGCGGGTCGCCTCACGGGTGAGGAACGAGTCGGTGATCTGCACCGGCCGGTGCGCCTGAAGGGCCGTGGTGAGGGCGCCCCACCGGTCGCCGACCACGACCACCGTGCCGTCGAGTGCCTGGTCGCCGTCCGCGAGATGCTTCAGCAGATACTCGTCGGAGGCGTCCCACGCACGGAGCTGGTCACGGGAGTCCTCGGGGAAGCGGGCCAGCGTCAGCTCGGCCGAGGGGGTCGTCATACGGTCGGTCATTGGGTCCAGGCTATCCGAGGCGCAGCTCAGGGGGTTTCCGGCGTCCATCAGGGGCCGTGCGCGAGGATGGGAGCCATGGACGCCGAGCTGTTTCCCCGCACCCGTACGGAGATCGCGCCGGGCGCCGCGCACCTGCCGGACTGGCTGACCGCCGAGCGCCAGAGCGAGCTCCTCGACGCCTGCCGCGCCTGGGCACGCCCGCCTGCGGGACTGCGCACGGTCCGCACACCGGGCGGCGGCACGATGACGTCCCGGCAGGTCTGCCTCGGCCGGCACTGGTACCCGTACGGGTACGCGCGCACGGTCGTCGACGGGGACGGGGCGCCGGTGAAGGAGTTCCCCGAGTGGCTGGGGGAGCTGGGCCGCCGCGCGGTCGTCGACGCGCTCGGCCCGGCGGCGGCCACGGCGGCGGCGTACGACATCGCCCTGATCAACTTCTACGACGCCGACGCCCGCATGGGCATGCACCGCGACAGCGACGAGAAGTCCGACGCTCCGGTGGTGTCGCTGAGCCTCGGCGACACCTGCGTCTTCCGCTTCGGCAACACCGAGTCGCGGACCCGCCCCTACACGGACGTGGAACTGCGCAGCGGCGACCTGTTCGTGTTCGGCGGGGACGCCCGGCTCGCGTACCACGGGGTGCCGCGCGTGCACGCGGGCACGGCGCCGCCCGAGTTGGGCCTGACCGGCCGCCTGAACGTCACGCTGCGGGTGAGCGGCCTCTAGACCGGTGGGTTCATCCGGCTCGTCCGGTTCGTTCGGTTCGTTGCCCTGGCCACGGGACGACCGGATCATGGGAGACTCGCCCTCATGAGCGGCAATGCGGCCCCCAGAGCGGCGGGAGAAGGAAGCACCAGGACACGCCTGGACCGGGGGCGGGGTGCGCTCGGGCCCGCCCTGGAGCTCGTGCACACCGGACGCGCGCCCACCAGGGCCGTACTCACCGCCGAGCTCGGCGTCACACGAGCGACGGCAGGCGCGGTCGCCGCGGAACTCGAAGCGCTCGGACTGATCCACGTCGACGCGCGCCCCGGCGCGGCCGCCGGCTCGCAGGGCCGCCCCTCGCACCGTCTCGAACTCGCCGAGGACGGCCCCGTGGCCCTCGCCGCCCAAGTGCACGCCGACGGCTTCCGCGCCGCCCTGGTCGGCCTCGGAGGCCGCCTCGTCGCGACCGCTCCCGGCTGCGAGACGGTCGACGCCGACCCGGCCAAGGTGCTCGGCTCCGTCGTCGAGGCGGGCGCCGAACTGCTCCGGGAGACGGGACGCCGCTGCGTGGGAGCGGGCCTCGCCGTACCGTCGGCCGTCGCCGAACCCGAGGGCACCGCCCTCAACCCCCTCCACCTGGCCTGGCCCGCGGGCGCACCCGTACGGGAGATCTTCGCGGAGCGCGTCCGTGCGGCCGGGATCACCGGACCGGCGTTCGCGGCAAACGACGTCAACCTCGCCGCACTCGCCGAGCACCGGCACGGCGCGGGCCGTGGCTCCCGCGACCTGCTGTGCGTGGCGACCGGACACCGGGGAGTCGGCGGCGCGCTCGTCCTCGACGGGCGTCTGCACATGGGCAGTTCGGGGCTGGCGCTGGAAGTCGGACACCTCACCGTCAATCCGGAGGGGCGTCCGTGCCACTGCGGCAGCCGCGGCTGCCTGGACGTCGAGGCGGACCCGCTGGCGTTCCTGACGGCGGCGGGCCGCGACCCCGGACCCGAGGTGTCGCTGCTCCAGCAGTCCAACGACCTGATCCGCAACCAGTACGCCGACCCGACCGTACGTACAGCGGTCGAGGCTCTGATCGACCGGCTCGGCCTGGGCCTCGCGGGCCTGGTCAACATCCTCAATCCGGACCGCATCATCCTCGGCGGACTGCACCGCACCCTCCTCGACGCCGATCCCGAGCGGCTGCGCGCCGTGGTGGCGGACCGGAGCCTGTGGGGCCAGAGCGGCGGCGTCCCGATCCTCGCCTGCACACTGGACCACAACAGCCTGGTGGGAGCGGCCGAGTTGGCGTGGCAGCCGGTCCTCGACGACCCGATCGCGGCGCTGGCCCAGGTCTGAGACCGCCCCCCTTGGGCGCGCGGGGAACTGCGATCAGCCACAATCGGTCCGCGGCCGAAGAGCGCCCTCGTAGCGGAACCGTCACCACTCGACAGCGAAGGCCCGCCCGGGGTTGACCGTCAGAACGCGCTCCACCAACGTCGCCCCCAGGGCGAGTTCGAGCCGAGGGCGTACCCGACGCAGCAGATACGGCATGCCGGGGCCGCCGTCGACCGAGCGGGCCCCGGCCGTCGTCGTGTCCGCGCCGAGCAGCAGCTGGTCTCCGAACCCGGCCTCGGCGAGGGCCCGTACGGCGTCCGGCATCCGCCAGTCCGTCGCGTGGTTCGCCCGTGACGGTCCGTCAAAGGCCAGATAGGCACCGGCCTCCGCGGCCTGCCGGTGCACCACCGGGTCGGGCGAACGATTGAGGTGCCCGAGGATCACCCGGTCCGGCGGCACCTCCAGCTCCCCGCACAACAGGTCGAGTACGTCGAGCGCGCCCGTACCGAGCTCCAGATGCACGGCGATGGGCGCCCCCGTCGCGTGATGCGCCTCGGCCGCCGCGGTCATCGTCCAACGGGTGTGAGCGTCGAGGGCATGGAAGCCGCCGGCGACCTTGATGAACCCCGCCCGGACTCCTGACGTGGCCAGGCCCTCCGTCAGCTCGGCGACGAAGAGGTCCGCGAGCCCGTGCCGCAGACGGTCGATCAACTCGGGGGCGTAGTGGGCGGCCTGGTGCAGTCCGGTGGCGGCCACGATGTGAACCCCGGTGGCGCGGGCGAGCAGTGGCAGATCGGCGGCCCGTCGCCCCAGCCCGTACGGTGTCCACTGCACGACACTCCCGCCGCCCGCCTCACGGAACGCCACCAGCTCGGCCGTCGCCGCGGACGCGTCACGCAACTCCTGACCGGGGAGTCGCGGACTGCTGAGGAAGAGATGGTCGTGGGCGTCGCACACCCCCAACTCCGTTGGGGAGAGGTCCCCGAGGACCGTCCGCACGGTACCGACGGCAGGGAGCGCAGGGACCGGACGCGCCCCAGGCGTCGTGTTCACCACTGCCGCCCCCGCCGGAGCCGGTCACGCTCCGGCGCCGAGAGATGCAGCACCCGGTACACCTCACCGGCCGCCTTGGGCGAGTCATGGGCCCAGAGCGAGAAGTGCACGACCTCCCAGTGGCGCGGGTCGACCGCGACAGCCGCACCCACGACCCCGTCCAGCGCGGCCAGCCGCCCGGTCACCCGCATCGCCTCCTCCGTCACCTCGGCGAGCGGCGCTCCTTCCGGAATGCTCACGCGCCGACGCACCGCGACCTCGGGTGTGGCACCGGCGGCGCCCCCGTCCTCGTACGCGAGACCCGTCCAGTGCTGCACCACAGGGCGCCCGAAGTCGTTCACGAGGCCCTGGAATCCTGGCCCCCAGAGGAAGGAGTTCATGCCTTCGGGCGTGTGCCACAGATAGAACGGCGCGTACTGGTTGACCAGTGAGCCGTCCACTCCGCGTTCGCGCAGCAGGTAGGCCTTGAGGCCGAGTCCGTCCCAGTCGTCGAGGAGGTGTCCGACGCGGGCCACCCGGCCGCGGATGATGTCCATGTCGTAGTCGGCGGGCAGGTTTATCTCGTACTGCATGGCGTGCATCGATGCCTCCAACGGCTCCAAAAGGGTCCAGCGGCTCCAACGGCTCCAACAGGTTCCGGCGGTCCCTAACCGTCCGTACGAGCAGGGGAGTTGAGGGTGAGCAGGGACAACAGTCCGCGAACTCCCGTGTCGAAGGCGGCGGTCGAGCCGGACGCGCGTGCCAGCACATAGCCGCCCTGGACCGTGGCAACGATCGTCGCGGCGATCTCCTCTCCGTCCAGCGAGGGGGCGAACTCGCCGCGCTCCTGGCCCTCCTCGACGAGCCCCGCCAGCCGCTCGCGCAGCCAGTCCAGCGTCTCGTCGACGGGCGCGCGCAGTTCGTCGTTCGCGATGACGTCCGGGTCCATGGTCAGCCGCCCGATCGGGCAGCCGCGCAGCACATCGCGCTCGCGACGCAGATACGCCTCGACACGCTCGTACGGAGAACCAGGGCCGCCGAGTACTCCCTCGGCGGTAGCGCGCATCTCGTCCGCCGTGCGCCGGATCGCGGCGAGCGCCAGATCGGGCTTGCCCGCGAAGTGGTGGTACATGCTGCCCTGGCCCGCTCCGGCCTGCTGCTGGATCGCCTTCGGGCTCGTGCCCACGTACCCCCGCTCCCACAACAGCTCGCGCGTGGCCTCGATCAACCGCTCCGGAGTGCTCATGAAATCACTGTACATACTAGTAGGTACAGAATCGAGGAGGCAGCCGAGGGAGCAGCGGAGCACCCCGTTCCTACTCCCGCGGAGGTACGCGTAGTGCCGCTGGCCGTACGACGACCCGGACCCCCTCCCGGCGCGAGTCTCGAAGCATCACCGGAACACCCACCGAGGAGATGACTTCAGATGCAGACCCTGGCGCACTGGGACGGCGGGCCCGGCCCGTGGATCCTTCTCTTCCCGCTGATCTGGGCGGCCGTCGTGATCGGCGTCGTGACCGTGCTCCGCCGTACCGTGTGGCGCGGCCGCCGCGGTCCGTGGCGCGGCATGGACCGCACCGCTACGGACGTCCGCCCGACGGGCGACTCGCCGATCGCGATGCTCGGCCGGCGCTTCGCCTCCGGCGAGATCGACGAGGACGAGTACTGGCGTCGGCTCTCCGTCCTGGACGAGCAGTTCGGACGCACCGACTTCGGACGCACCGACTTCGGACGCACCGACTTCGGACGGACCGACTTCGAGCGCACCGACTTCGGTCGTACGGGCAAGGGCGGTGCGGCATGAGCACCGCGACCGCCACGAAGGCCACGCGGACCGCGGCACGTGTCGCCGACGCCGTGAAGGTGTACGGCAGCGGCGACACCGCCGTCAGGGCCCTGGACGGGGTGAGCGTCACCTTTCGGGCCGGACGCTTCACCGCGATCATGGGGCCCTCGGGCTCCGGCAAGTCCACCCTGATGCACTGCGCGGCCGGTCTGGACACCCTCACCTCGGGCGCCGCGTTCATCGGCGACACCGAGCTGAGCAGCCTCGACGACCGCCGCCTCACCCTGCTGCGGCGCGACCGCATCGGCTTCGTCTTCCAGGCGTTCAACCTGGTGCCGACGCTGACCGTCGCGGAGAACATCACGCTGCCCATGGACCTCGCGGGCGGCCGGGGCGACACCTCGTCGCAGGAGTGGATCGACGCGCTCGTCGACGTCGTCGGCCTGCGCGACCGACTGCACCACCGGCCCTCCGAACTCTCCGGCGGCCAGCAGCAACGCGTCGCCGTGGCAAGGGCGTTCGCCGGACAGCCCGATGTCGTCTTCGCCGACGAGCCCACCGGCAACCTCGACTCGCGCTCCGGCGAGGAGGTCCTGAACCTCCTCGGCCGGGCCGTACGCCAGATGGACCGCACGGTCGTCATGGTCACCCACGACCCGGTCGCCGCCGCACACGCCGACGAGGTCGTCTTCCTCGCCGACGGCCGTCTCGTCGACCGGATGGAGGCCCCCACGGCCGACAAGGTCCTGGACCGCATGAAGGCTTTCGACAGCAAGGGAGCGCCGCCGGCATGAACGCCTTCGACATCAACGGGAAGGGAGCGCAGTCGTCGTGAACGCCTCCGTGCGCATCAGCGTCTCGTCCCTGCGTGCCCACAAGCGCCGCTTCGCCGGTACGTTCCTGGCGGTGCTCCTCGGCGTCGCCTTCCTGGCCGGCACGCTCGTCATGGGCGACACCCTGCGCGCCAGCTTCGACACGATGTTCGGTAACGCCACGAGCGGCACGGACGCCGTCGTCCGGAGTGCCGGCACCATCACCACGCCGGGCGAGAGCCAGGGCGTACGGCAGCCCGTCGACACCGACCTGGTGGCGGCCGTCGAGAAGGCACCCGGTGTCGCGGCCGCCGAGCCCGACATCCAGGGCGCAGGACAGCTCGTCGGCGCGAACGGCAAGCCCATCGGCGGTCAGGGCCCGCCCACCCTCGCGGGCAACTGGATCGACGACCCGAAGCTCAACTCGTACCAACTGGCCGAAGGCCGTGCGCCGTCGAAGTCCGGCGAGGTCGTCGTCAACCGGGGTGCCGCCGAGAAGGGCGACCTGAAGATCGGCGACACGACGACCCTGCGGACGCCCGACCCGGTCGAGGTGACCGTCGTCGGCCTGGCGACCTTCGGTGGCGAGGACGGCATGGCCCAGGTGACCTACACGGGCATGACGCGGTCCGACGCCGAGAGGTACCTGACCGCGAAGCCCGGCGAGGCCGCGAGCATCCTGGTGCGTGCCGGGCCCGGCACGAGTCAGCAGGAACTCGTCGACGCTCTGACTCCCGTACTACCCAAGGGAGTTGAGGCGATCACCGGCCAGGAGCTGGCCGCGGAGAACACCGACATGATCTCCGGGCAGTTCCTGTCGCTCTTCACCACCTTCCTCCTGGTGTTCTCCGGAGTGGCGCTGCTGGTCGCGACCTTCTCCATCCACAACACCTTCGCGATCGTCGTCGCCCAACGCACCCGCGAGAACGCCCTGTTGCGCGCCCTCGGTGCCTCACGCCGGCAGGTCACCGCGTCGACCCTGGTCGAGGCGAGCGTCGTGGCCGTGGTCGCGTCCGCCGCCGGACTCACGGGCGGCATCGGAATCGCGGCCGGACTCCAGGCACTGTTCCCGGCCATCGGATTCCCGTTCCCCGAGGGCGACTTGGTCATCAGCGGGCTGTCCATGACCCTGCCGCTCGCGGTCGGCATCGTGGTCTGCCTCGGCTCCGCGCTGCTGCCCGCCGCACGCGCCGGGCGCACCGCACCACTGGCAGCCCTGCGGGAGACGGCCGTCGACCAGTCCGGCGCGTCCCGCACCCGTGCCGTCGTGGGCACCGGTCTCGCCGCGCTGTCGATCGCCGTCACGCTGACCGGCGTCATCGTCAGCCCGTCCCTCTGGCTCGCCGGAAGCGGCGCGATCCTGGCGCTCGCAGCCTTCGTGGTCCTCGGCCCGGTCGCCTCGACCACCGCCGTACGCGTCCTCGGCAGCCCGCTCGACAAGCTGCGCGGCGTCACCGGCGGCCTGGCCAGGCGCAACGCCCTGCGCAGCCCCAAGCGGACCGCCGCCACCGCCAGCGCGCTGATGATCGGCGTCGCCGTCGTCTCGCTGTTCACCGTCTTCGGCGCCTCACTGAAGGCGACCATGGACCAGACAGTGTCCCGGTCCTTCGCGGGCGACGTCGCGGTGAGCACCCCGTCGTTCGGCGCGGGCGGCAGCGGACTGAGCCCGCGGCTCGCCCCCGCGATCGCCGAGCGGCCCGAGGTCGACACGGCGGTCGGACTCGGCCGCGGTGTCGCCGAAGTCGACGGCAAGGGAAGGGCGTTGACCGTCACCGACCCGGTCGCGCTGGAGCGCACCTTCGACCTCGGCGACGTACGGGGCTCGATGCGCGACCTCGGCGACGACGGCATCGCCATCACCGGGAACGAGGCCGACAAGCTGGGCCTCAAGACCGGTGACACCGCCCAACTGGCCTTCACCGACGGCAAGAAGCAGACCTTCACGGTCCGCGCGGTCTACGGCCGGTCCGAGCTCGCGGGCGACTACGTCATCACCCGTGACGCCTGGGCCCCGCACCGCACCCAGGACTCCGACACGCTCGTGGCCGTCAGCTTCGAGGACGGCGTGAGCGCGGCCGACGGCAAGGCGGCGGTCGAGAAGGTCGCGACGGCGTACGGCAATCCGGAGGTGCAGACCCGCGACGAGTACGCGCAGTCCTCGGCCGGCGGCATCGACATGATGCTCACCCTGGTCTACGCGCTCCTCGCGCTCGCGGTGCTCATCGCACTGCTCGGCATCGCCAACACGCTGACCCTCGCGGTCCACGAACGCACCCGCGAACTCGGCCTGTTGAGGGCCGTCGGGCAGACCAGGGCGCAGCTGCGCGCCATGGTCCGCTGGGAATCGGTGCTGGTCGCCGCGTTCGGCACGGTGGGCGGACTCGCACTCGGCGGGTTCCTCGGCTGGGTGCTCGTCAAGGCATCCGACGGAGCGTCCGACAGCGCCTTCGCCTTCGCGATGCCGCCGTTCCAGCTCACCGTGGTGGCCCTCGTGGGGGTCGCGGCCGGAGCCCTCGCGGGCCTGCGCCCGGCCCGGCGGGCGGCACGCCTCGACGTACTGCGCGCCATCGCCACCGAGTAGTGGAGTGGGCGCGTCATCGCCACCGAGTAGACGGGCGGGCGTGCCACCTCCGCCGAGTGGACGGACGGGTACGAACCCGCCACCGAGCGGACCGAACAGTGGGCCTTCGCCACCGAGCGGCGGACTTTCGCCACCAATCGGCGCAGGAGGCCCCGGTCACCGCCCGGTCAGCCGGCAACGGCCGACCGGGCGGGAGCGTGTCCGGTCCTCAGCGTGCCGGCGGCGTGCTCCACCTCCGCGAAACTGCGCGCGGGCGACTCGGCGGCCGCGCCGTACGGCGGGCAGGCGGGCAGACCCGCCGTGGCGGAGGCGGCCGGAAGGGTGAACCACACGACCTTCCCCGACTCGCCGTCCGGCCGCACACCCCAGCTCTCGCTGAACGCGGCGACCATCGCGAGACCACGTCCGCAGGTCGCGGAGGAGTCGGCCTCCCGCACCTCGGGAAGGCGCGGGTCGTTGTCGTGCACCGAGACGGTGAGGCGGTCGAGCAGCAGCTCGATCTCGACGGTGCACAGCTTGTCGGGTACGGCGTGCCGGTGGACGTTGGTCAACAGCTCTGTCACACCGAGCGCGGCCCGGTCTATCAAGGGATCCAGATGCCAGTAGCGCAATTGCGCAGATACGATTCTGCGGACCTGGCCGATCCGCGACGGCAGGGCTTGGAGCTCCACCGTGCAATGCCTGCTTGGCTGGCTGATCACGGCTGCGACTCCCCGAATTGAGGTCCGGAAGAAGACGGAGTACGGATCCAGCGGGCGGCCTGCGCGCAAACGACCGCCTGCGGTTGGTGCCCGGCGGGCTGGTTCGCAGCGTTATCGCCGGTAAACCCAGAGTGACGTGAGAACAGCGTGACGCAGGAGGTGCGGTCTCGCAACTCGTTGTGTCCGTGGCGATGCCCCCGGCAACCGGACCGGCAACGTGAGGGCTCTCAGTGCCCGCGCCCCGCCGCCCTGCGCACGGCCTCGATGAACCGGCTGGCGGCCGGTGGGCCCGGTTCCCCAGGAGCCGGATCGTGGTCCCCCAGTGTCAGCAGATAGCGCGTGCCGTTGACGTCCGCCAAAGCCCGGTCGTCATGGGCGAACCAGGGCTTCGACGCCCGGACCGCCTGCACCGGCGCGCTGTCGATCTCGCTGCCGTAGCTGGTCAGCAACTCCAGCCTGCCGTCGCTGATCCGGACCTGTCCGGCCCGGGTGAGCGAACGCAGCCTCTTTCCGATCCGCACGCCCGTGGCCGTGAACTCCGGCTCCGCCATGTGCCCCGCCCCCTTGTGCGCTTCGGCCCGTGTGCTTCGGTCCTGCCAGGCCTGCTTCGGTCCGGCCACGCCGCGACCCGGGTGGATTCCGCTCCAGTGTGCGTCCCCGCCCGGACCGGCGTCCCATGCGGTGCAGTCTGCCCGCCTTCGGTGTCGAGCACCAGTGCGCATGACGACGTCACGGGTGCTCTCCGGCGCACTCGCGCGAATGCGCCCCCCACCGCCCGAAGCTGGCTGCGCCAGGGGTTCCTTTGAGGTGCTCAAAGGTGTGTTTATGCAGGTGAGAAGCGTGCGGAAGGTGCATATGATCGAGGTGTCCGACCGCGTGAACCGGCGTCGGCACAACCTAAGGAGCCCCGCCGTGACCACCCCACAGCAGGCCCGCACCCATGAGCCGATGGCCACACTCGATGTCGATCACAGCGACGCGGAGTACCGGCACTGGCTCAAAGAAGCCGTACGGAAGGTGCAGGCCGACGCGAACAGATCGGCAGACACCCACCTCCTGCGCTTCCCGCTGCCCGAGGGATGGGGCATCGACCTCTACCTCAAGGACGAGTCCACCCACCCCACCGGCAGCCTCAAGCACCGCCTGGCTCGCTCGCTGTTCCTGTACGGCCTGTGCAACGGCTGGATCCGCCGCGACCGCCCCGTCATCGAGGCGTCCAGCGGCTCCACCGCCGTCTCCGAGGCGTACTTCGCGAAGCTGATCGGGGTGCCCTTCATCGCCGTCATGCCCCGCACGACCAGCCCCGAGAAATGCCGCCTGATCGAATTCCACGGCGGACAGTGCCACTTCGTGGACGACCCGCGGACGATGTACGCGGAGTCGGCGGCCCTCGCGGCCGAGACCGGCGGACACTACATGGACCAGTTCACCTACGCGGAGCGGGCCACCGACTGGCGCGGCAACAACAACATCGCCGAATCGATCTACCGCCAGCTGGAGTTGGAGCGCTACCCCGAGCCGGCCTGGATCGTCGCCACGGCCGGCACGGGCGGTACGTCGGCGACCATCGCCCGGTACGTGCACTACATGCAGCACAACACCCGTATCTGTGTGGCCGATCCGGAGAACTCCTGTTTCTTCGAGGGCTGGACCACGGGCGACGCGGACGTCACCACCGACTGCGGCTCGCGCATCGAGGGCATCGGCCGCCCTCGTATGGAACCGAGCTTCGTGCCGGGGGCCATCGACCGGATGATGAAGGTGCCGGACGCGGCGAGCGTGGCCGCCGTGCGGGCACTGGAAGCGGCCATCGGGCGCAAGGCGGGCGGCTCGACCGGTACGGGGTTGTGGAGTTCGCTGAAGATCGTGGCGGAGATGGTGGCCGCGGGGCGGACGGGGAGTGTGGTGACGCTGTTGTGCGATCCCGGTGACCGCTATCTGGACAAGTACTACTCGGACGAGTGGGTGGCCGGTCAGGGACTGGACATCGAGCCGTACGCAGCGGCGATCGAGTCGCTGTTGGCGACGGGGGTCTGGCCGGACTGAGCGGCGCGTGGGCAGGTGTGGTGTTCCGTCTGCGGGCGGTGGGGGCTGGTCGCGCCCACGCGGCAGAGCCGCATGTTGCAACAGTCCCGCGTCCCTGACGGGGCGCCCCTGAGCGTGACGCAGACATGGATCAGGCGGGCATGGAAGCGAGCCGTCGGTCCAGCTTCGTCACCGCGTCCCGGAACGCCCGGCCCAGGCCCGCTCGGCCCAGCTTTATCGCGAAGCGGAATGGGGCTGTTCCGTCGGCGGCCCAGGTCCACTGGACTCTCGTACCCGTGCCGTCCCGGGTGAGGCGCCACTCCTCCACGAGGGCGCGGGCACCCGGAGCGTTCGTCACGTCGACGCGGTACGTGTAGACCTCGGAGGGCTCGGCCGCGAGGATCGTCTCCTCGAAGCGTGTCCCGCCCTTCAGCCGGACCTGCCGCCCGGCCCCGTCCTCGGTCGGGCGAGCCGCTCTCACCGCCGAGAACCACTCGGACCAGCCCGCCACGTCCTCGGCGAGCGCGCGATAGACGGTCTCGGGGGGCGAGGCGACCTCTCTTGCGAAGACAAGGCGCAGGGGAGCGGTCTCGACGAAGTCGAGTCCCACCGGACGCAGTCGGTGTGCCATGTACGGACCCCCTCGCGGGAACAAACGGGGAACGAATCCGAACGCAGCCCCACAACGCGGCGGTTGACGAGGCACCGTCACCATAGCCGGGGGCCCGTCGGATGTCTGTACCGCCCACCGATGCCCCGCCGATGTCCCGCCGCCGTCAGTCGTCCGTATCGCTCTCGTCCTCGGGCTCTCCCGCCACCACCAGCCGCCGCAGATGCTCGGAGATCTCGGCACGCGCCCCGGCGGGCAGCCCGTCGTCCGTGACCAGCGTGTCGATCTGTTCCAGCGCGGCGAACGAACTCAGGCCCACCGTGCCCCACTTGGTGTGGTCCGCCACCACGACGACACGCCGTGCCGACTGGACGAGCCGCCGGTTGGTCTCGGCCTCCGCCAGGTTCGGCGTCGACAGACCGGCCTCCACCGATATGCCGTGCACACCCAGGAACAGCACGTCGAAATGGAGCGCCGCGATCGCCTGGTCCGCGACCGGCCCCACCAGCGAGTCCGACGGGGTGCGCACACCACCGGTCAGTACGACCGTCGCCGCTCCCTGCCGCTGTCCCGAGGTGCGCTGCGCCGCATGGAAGACATCGGCGACCCGCACGGAGTTGGTCACCACCGTCAGATCCGGCACGTCGAGCAGCTGATGGGCGAGGGCGTAGGTCGTCGTGCCGCCCGACAGGGCGATCGCCGTGCCCGGTGCGACCATCGCCGCGGCGGCCCTCGCGATGTCCTCCTTGGCGGTCAGCTCCAGACCCGACTTGGCCTCGAAGCCCGGCTCGTGCGTGCTCGCCTCGACCACCGGGACCGCTCCGCCATGCACCTTCTCCACCACGCCCTGGCGGGCGAGCGCGTCGAGATCGCGGCGGACCGTCATGTCCGACACGCCGAGTTTCCTGGTGAGTTCGTTGACGCGGACACCGCCGCGCCGCCGGACCTCGTCGAGGATCAGAGCGCGCCGCTGCTCCGCGAGGAGGTTCTGATTCTCACTCACGTCCGCTCCGGTTCCCTTCGCCTCGACACGTCCGGCATGTCCCCGAACCCCCTCCGACAAGGACATTCACCCTCACCTCCGGTCCATGGGATGCCCCATCCTCGCATGGGTCACCGCAGGTCGCGCCACTGCCTGTGGCGACGCGCACACGTCACGCTGCCATCTTCCGTGCGTCACTGTCACACGGATCGGGGAGATTCCGTGACGAGTGGTGCGCAACGCTCCCGGAGGCGGGATCCTTGTACCTGAACATGACATGTGCCGTACGGGCATCACGGGGGAAGCAGAACAGTGGAGCGTCCACAGAGGCATGCCTCGCCGCATGACGCGCACGAGGCGCACGATTCCGAGCGGCCGCCCGCGACGGCCGACACCGCACTCGAACTCCTGGTCCACGGCGTCGGCGGTACGACGCCCCAGGAGATGCTGAACGATCCGCGCACCGTCCGGATCACCGGCGACGACACGGCCGCCGTCTTCCGCCGCGCCGACGACGTCGAAGCGGAGAAGAAAGCAGCGAAGCGACTCGACGAGGACCCGGGCAAACCGGTGCCCGAGGCGTACGTCTGGTGCAACCTCACCTCCGGCAACGGCTCCCGCGCCCTGTGGCTGCTGCTCCTGCCGTTCATGGTGGTCAACCTCGCCCACTGGATGCGGCCCACGGTCAGCGACAACAGGAAGCGCACGGTACGGCTCTACGGCCTGCTCGTCCGACTCGCCGGCCTGACCCTCACCGTGCTGCTGGTCGCCGCCGCCTGCGAGGTCGCCCTCGACCTGGCCGCCTGGCAGTGCGCGGGCACCGGCGGATGCGCCCAGGAGCATTCCTGGCTGGGATTCCTCTCCCCGGCAGGCCCCGACGCGGGCTGGTGGAGCCTGCCGGGCCGCCGGCTCGCCCTCGCCGCCCTGGTGCCCGCCGCCCTCACCGTCCTCCTCTGGTACCTCTCGCACCGAACCTGGAGCGCGTACGAGTCCCAGCCGCCGATCGAGTACGGGGCCGAGTCCGACGAGGAGACCAGCCGCGCCGGCCTTGGCCGCCCGGGCTTCTGGTACGGACGCCGGCTGGTCGCCCGGCTCCGCGCGGCCCACACCGCAGCCGGCCTGCTGACGATCGTCGCGGCGGTCGGCACCTCGGCCGCCCGCTACGACAGCGAGCCGGGCGGGCCACCCGTCCTGGAGGCGCTCGGCCGGATCGTGGAGGCGACGCTCGTGGTGGGCGGGGTCGTCGTCGTGTGGGTGGTCTGCCGCCGCGGCCGCAGCGAGCACCGGCTCGACCGGCACCTCGATGCCGCCCTGGTGCGCTGGCTGCCCATCGGCTCACTCGTCCTGCTCGCCCTCACCCTCCTGTACGCCGGCTGGTCGCGCCCGGGGTGGAGGTCGGACGGCCGGCTGCCCGGTGGCGACGCGATCTTCGGCGGCATCGCACTCGTCCAGTGCCTGCTCGTGATCGTGCTCGGCGTGGTGGCCCACCTCCTGTACCGCGCCCACCCGGATCCGCGTACCGCGATGCGCGGGTTGGCCGGGCCCGCCGTCGCCATGCTGGCCTGCGCCCTGGGCGGGGTGATGTCCGGCGGGGTTGCCCAGCGTGTCGCCGACTGGCTGGACGGCACCGGAGGAACCATCGAGGGCCCGCCCGTCCTGCTGACCTGGCAGGCCTCCGTCATCCCGCCGCTGCTGATCGTCCTGCTCGCCCTCGTCGGCTGGCTGGCCAGGCGCACCGTACAGCTGCGCCGCATCGAGACGGCCTCGGTGGAACTCGACTACGAGGACGAGCCCGCCGACACCGGGCGCACCCACCGCATCGCCCGCATGCGCGCCATGGCCGCCCTCACCGACCGGGCGCCCCGGATCATCGGCATCACCTCCATCGTGACGCTGCTCCTGGGTGCCCTGGCCCTGGTGGGCGCGATGACCACCGACGAGACCCCCGGCGAGGCCGCGCACGGTACGTACCCCGTCGTACAGGGAGCGGCGGACGCCGCGCAGGCGCTCGGCTCCTGGCTGATCGGCGTCGGCTTCATACTGTTCGTCACCTGGGGACGCCGCGCCTACAAGGACGCCTCGGCCCGGCGCACGATCGGCATCCTGTGGGACGTCGGTACGTTCTGGCCGCGCGCGGCACACCCCTTCGCGCCCCCTTGCTACGCCGAGCGCGCCGTGCCCGACCTGACCTGGCGCATGGCGACCTGGACCGGTGCCGCCGAGGGCCGGCGGCTCGTCCTGTCCGGCCACTCCCAGGGCAGCGTCCTCGCGGCCGCCGCGGCCTGGCAGCTCAAGCCCTCGGTGCGCAAGCGGGTCGCGCTGCTGACCTACGGCTCGCCCCTGGAGCGCCTCTACGGGCGCTGGTTCCCGGCCCACTTCGGGCCCGACGCGCTCAGCGGGCTGCACCGCGAGGTCGACTGCTGGCGCAACCTGCACCGGGCCACCGACCCCATCGGCGGCCCCATGCGGCTGCCGGGCGACTGCGGCCCCCAGGTCGACCGGGAGGCACTGAAGGACCCTCTCGCGTACGGCCGCACCGAGGACCACCCGCTCCCCGCACCGATCCTCGGGCACTCCGACTACCAGGCCGACCCCGCCTTCGCCGAGGAGCGGGAGAAGCTGCTCGCACGGCTCAGGCCGGAGGTGCCGGGGCCACGGGAGGACAGCGGACCCGAGGAGTCCAAGGAGTCCCGGCTGGAACCGACGCCCATGTGAGGCGCGACGCCCGTGTGACGCGGAGGCGGCCGATGCTGCAGGGCCTCAGGGGAGCTCCGGGAGGTCCTCCGCGTACAGGAGGGTGAGGTCGTCCTTGCTCGGTTCGGGGAGCTGGGCGACCCGCCCCGCGTGCCGCTCCACCATGGCCTCGAACGTCTGCCGCGCCGTGCGGCCGTTGCCGAACGCGGGCCCCTTCGGGATCGCGGTGAAGTACTTGATCAGCGCCTCGCCCGCACCCGGCGCGATCCGGTACTCGTGCTCCTCGGCCTGCTGCTCCACGATCCGCAGCAACTCCTCGGAGTCGTAGTCGCCGAAGGTGATGGTCCGTGAGAACCGGGACGCCACACCGGGATTGACGGTCAGGAAGCGCTCCATCTCGGCCGTGTAGCCCGCGACGATCACCACCACCGCCTCCCGGTGGTCCTCCATCAGCTTCACGAGCGTGTCGATGGCCTCGCGGCCGAAGTCGCGCCCCGAGTCCTCCGGCGAGAGCGCGTACGCCTCGTCGATGAACAGCACACCGCCGCGGGCCCGGTCGAAGGCCTCCTGAGTGCGGATGGCCGTGGAGCCGATGTGCTCGCCGACCAGGTCCACCCGGGACACCTCGACGAGATGCCCCTTCTCCAGGACACCGAGCGAGGCCAGGATCTCGCCGTACAGCCGGCCGACCGTCGTCTTGCCGGTGCCCGGGGAGCCCGTGAAGACCAGATGGCGTCGCGCCGAGGCCGCCTTCAGACCCGCCTGCTGGCGGCGGCGGCCCACCTCGATCATGTCGGTGAGGGCCCGCACCTCGCGCTTGACGCTCTCCAGGCCCACCAGCGCGTCCAGTTCACCGAGCACGGCCGTCGACGAGCGCGCGGGCTGCTCGGGCTCCTGGGGAGCGACGAGCGGCTCCTGCTCGGTGATGCGCTGCCCCGGGATCGCTCCCAGCAGACCGGGGGACTGACTCGTGGTCTGCATGGCGGTCTCGTGCGCCGGAGGCCGAACCCCCGCGCTCTCGTCGCTCGTGCAGTCCTCGACCACGGGACCCGTGCCGGACGCCTGGTCGCCGCCCGCCTCCGCGAACTCGTAACCACCGCGCGCACACCGCTCCGTACGGCACTTCTTCAGCGTCGTACGGCAGCCGTCGAGCACATGGAAGCCGTAGCCGCCGCTGTCCGTGACGCGGCAGCCGTGGAAGCTGCCGCGGCCGCCCGCCGACACATAGAAACCGGCCTCCGCGGGTGAGGTGACCGTGCACCGCTCGATGGTGGGGTCGGCGCCCTTGGTGACGATCACGCCCGTCTGAGTGCCGTCCACGGTGCAGCCGTTCAGCGTGCCGCCGCTGCCGTGGTCGCGGAACCAGGCGCCCGTCGCGGCGTCCCGGATCCGGCAGTCGTCGAGCTGCGCGGTCGCGCCGTCGCTCACCGACACGGCGGTGTTGCGGACTTGAGAGATGTCGCTGTCGACGACGTCCGCGCGCGAACCGCGGTCCAGGACGAACAGGGCGTCCGGCACGTCGTGCACCCGGCAGGAGTCGAGTACGACCGTCGCGCCGTCACTGACCCACACCGCGGGGTAGTCGCCCGTACTGTCGTGGATCTCGCACTGGTTGGCGTCCACGCGCGTGCCCGGGTCCCAGACCGACAGGCCGTTGCGCCCGAACTGCCGCACGGTGGAACGGGTCATGGTGAGGACCGAGCGGGACCGCAGGTCGACCGCGTTCTCCGGGATGTCGTGGATGCGGCAGTCGGCGAGCGTCAGGACGGCGTCCGTGTCGAGCGTGATGCCGTCCGCGGTCGTACGGTGCACATCGCAGTCGGTGAGATGTGCCGTGGCCCGCGCGGTGACCTGTACTCCGCTGCCCCTGACCTCGTACACCTCGCAGCCGATGGCTTCGAGGGCGGACTGCTCGCCCGTCGCCGACAGGCCGGCGCCCGAGGTGTGGTGGATCCGGCACCGCTCCAGACGCGGATGGGCGCCGCCGCGCACGGAGACGCCCGACTGGCCGGCCGCCACGACCTCGCACTCCTCGAACACCCCGCCCCCGCCGTCCAGTACGGCGATACCGACACCCGCGGGGTTGTCGACAGTGCAGCGCCGCACCGTCGGACGCGCGCCGCCGCGCACCTCGATACCGGCCGCGGACCGGGTGACGATCCGGATGTCCATCAGCTCGGGTGTGCCCTCCTCGACGAGCAGGGCGGGCGCGGCCGAGTCCTGGCCCTCCACGAGCAGGTCCTGGACCACGGCGGAGGCGCGCACGGTGAGCGGTACCCCGTCGACGGGAGCGATGCGCACGGAACCGGGTGAGCCCTCGGGGCCGCGCAGCGTCACCGCCCGCTGGACGACGAGGTTCTCCCGGTAGGTTCCGGCGGCGACGGTGAGGACGTCACCGTCGGCCGCGGCCTCCAGGGCGGCGGCGAGCGATGCGTACTCACCCGTGCGGCGCCGCCACCGCGACGTACCGGTGTGCGTCACCTGGACCGTGCCCTGTGCCATGGCGCTGCTGTGCCCCCACCTCGTCGTACGCGGGTCCTGAGAGGCTCTTCCCGACACCCGGCCGCGTCAACTCCGCGCACGGGGAACGAGAACAGCCTCTCACGACGGTGCCGAACATCTCGGCCGGTCCACCGTAGCGTGCGCGGAGCCGGCCGGTTGACCGGAGCGGCGAGGCCGTCAGCTGCCCGTGCCCGTCCTGCCCCAGTCCGGGCCTGCCTGCGACCATGCCTGGTCGAGGCGGTCGTACCTGCGCCGCACCATGCGCCACACCACCAGCCGCCGGGAACCCTCGACGAGCCCCGCGCAGGCGACGGCCGTGCCGAATCCGGCCAGGGCGGCATGTGTCGTCGCAGTCGCGGTGTCGAGCGGCCGGCCGACTATTCGGCCGTGCAGGTCCGTCCAGACCGTGAAGTGGTCGCCGCGCTGCGGGGAGTTCAGGGCGGCCATGACCGTGTCGCGGCGCGCGGTGCCGTCGGGGGCCGTCCAGTCGGCGATGACGCGGGTGTGCGAGTCACGCCCCGAGGACGTCTCCGGATCGGGGTCGAGCGGGGTGCGGTCCGCCTTCTTGACGACGATCGCCACCACCGGATGGCGGTCCAGCCGCTGCTCGCGCACGGACTGCTGCAGGGCGTCCTGGGCGAGCCCGCCGATCAGGACACCGGCCAGGGGTGCCGCGACGAGGATCAGCAGCAGCGCCCCCAGCGCGAGCCACGCCTCGGCGAGATCCGTCGTACGCCGCAGCGGGTTGTGCCGCCAGCGCCAGAGTCCCCTGATGGCCCGCAACGTTCCGACCCCCTTCCGCGTCCGTGATAACCCCCCTCGGAGTCGTTCACGCGCGGTGCCGGCGAAGAGAGAGCGAAGTCACCCCTCGCGCCCGGCCTCTCATGAACTTCTCACACAGGCTCAACGGGCATGCCGGGCGTCGGTGTTCCCACGGCGAGGGTCTATTCGAGGAGTCTGACCGGATCGCCCACGCGGACCGAGCCGGGGGACTCCGGCACGAGATTCTGCCCGAAGACCAGCTTGTCGCCGAACCGGCGGTGGCGGGCGAGGGTGCGCAGCGGCTCCCTGCCGCGCTCGGCGGTGCTCTGGTCGGTGGTGGTCACGACGCAGCGCCCGCACATCTTCGCGACCCGGAAGGTGACCTCGCCGATGGCGAGCCGGGACCAGTCGTCCTCGGCCCAGGGGGCGGTGCCCTCGACCACCACGTTCGGCCGGAAGCGGTTCATGGGCAGCGGGCCCTCGCCGGGCCGGTCGCCCTGCGCGATCAGCGCGTTGAGGGCGTCGAGCGAGCCGAGCGTGGTGAGCAGCAGGGGATAGCCGTCGGCGAAGCTGACCGTCTCGCCGGGCCGGGCGAACGCCGGGTCGAGGGGCCTGCGGACGGCAGGGTCGTCCAGGTGTACGAGACGCACCCCGATGCCGAGATAGTCGCTGAACCAGGCGTGCGCCGAGGCGTCGGCGGCGACTCCCTCCACCTTGTCGTTCCAGATCTCCACCGTCGTCGTCCCGGTCGGCTCGGGCACGCGGACGGCGAGCGGCTCACGGCCGGGCGCGGACAGCAAAATACCGCCGTCGGGCCCTTGCTCGACGGCGGACAACGCCATGCGCGGCTGTGGACGTTGGGTGACGACCTTGTCGTTCTCGTCGATCAGCACCCAGCGCCGGTCACCCGCCAGACCCCACGGTTCCACGACGGCCTCACGCAGGGCATGACCCCCGGCCGCCTTCAGCGGATAGACGTGGATCGAGTGCAGCACCGACTTCGACATGAGGTCATCGTGCCAGCGGACACCGACGACCTCGGCCGATTTTCCTCAGTAACCGCGGTACTGCTGGTTGTTGTAGGGCTCCTGGTACGGGGCCGGGGCGGGACGCGGGGCGGCGGGGCGCATCGCCTCGTAGCCCGTACCGCCCGCCATCGGACGCTGCGGCTGGGGAGCCTGCTGGCCCGGGTAGCCGCGCGGCGCACCGGCCTGCTGAGGGATGTAGGGCGCGGCCTGTTGCAGCGGCGAGGGCTGTTGGGCCTGCGGGTAGGCGTACGAAGGAGCCTGCTGGGAGGGCGCGGCAGGCAGTGCGGGCAGTGCTGACGGCAGCGCGGGCAGGTGACTGCCCGTGTCATAGGCCGCGGGGACCCGGATCGGGGCGATCTGCGGGGTTCCCCGCTCGGCCACGAGAGAGTCGTAGATCGGAGTGTCCGGGAAGGAGGCGGAGTAGTAACCGCCGCCATAGGTGGAGCGGGGGGAGGTCATGGCACATAAGTTAAGCCCACGATGTGCTGGTTGGGGAGACCGATAAGAGGGTTGTTTTCCGTGTCGGCCGTGACGTGGGATCGTCAATGCGAGCGAACTTGGCGAAAAGGGGCGGCGGCCGGGACTGAGTTCATGTAAAAGCCGAGTTCCAGGCCGGTTACTCATGGGTTGGTCGTTGATCTCCCGCACCGGGTGATGGGCGTTCGCCGCTCGGGGGATTAGGTTGGCGCAGAACGGCTGAACGAACCGAATGAACTGAACGTGACCAGGCGCGGTCGTGCGCGGAGACACCCGATGGGGGCGGACATGTCAATGCCTAAGGGATCGAACGTTCCGGTGCCGACGACCGGACTGCGTGTCGAGCTGGGCTGGCGGGCAGGCCCGGGTGTGCCCGACGCCGACGCGTCGGCCCTGTTGCTGGCATCGGGGAAGGTCCGCTCGGACGGGGACTTCGTCTTCTACAACCAGGCGAACCACTCCTCCGGCGCGGTCCGCCACGAGGGCAAGCAGAGTGCCGGCGGCCAGGTGAACGACACGTTGTTCGTCGACCTCGCGCGCGTGGAGCCCGGGATCGAGACGGTGGTGCTCGCCGCGTCCTCGGACGGCGGAACGTTCGGGCAGGTGCCCGGCCTCTACATCCGGGTCGTGGACGCACAGCAGGGGACGGAGGTCGCGCGCTTCGACAGCGAGGGCGCGAGTGTCGAGACGGCCTTCGTGCTCGGGGAGTTCTACCGCCGCCAGGGCGCCTGGAAGTTCCGCGCCGTCGGACAGGGCTACAGCAGCGGTCTCGCGGGACTGGCCACCGACTTCGGTATCTCGGTGGACGAACCGCAGCAGGCGGCGCCGGCCCCCGTGGCCCCGCCCGCCCCAGTGGCCCCACCGGTCACCGCCCCGCCGGTCACGGCCGCGCCGGTGACACCGCCGCCCGCCCCACCCGCACCGCCCGCCCCTCCGACGGCCCCGGTACGCCTGACCAAGGTCACGCTCACCAAGGAGGCCCCGTCCGTCTCGCTGACCAAGCAGGGCGGCACCTCCGGTGTGATGCGCGTGAACCTCAACTGGCAGGTGCGCAAGCAGTTCTCGGGGTGGCAGGCCAAGCTGGGCCGGGCCGTCGCCATGCACGCGGACCTCGACCTCGACCTGTGCGCCCTGTACGAGCTCTCCGACGGAAGCAAGGGCGTCGTCCAGGCTCTGGGCAACGCCTTCGGAGCCCTGCATCAGCCGCCGTTCATCCATCTCGACGGCGACGACCGCACCGGGGCCTCGACGAGCGGCGAGAACCTCAGCATCAACCTCGACCACACACGCAACTTCCGCCGCGTCCTCATCTTCGTGACCATCTACGAAGGGGCGCGCTCCTTCGCGGACCTGGACGCGACGGTGACCCTGCAGCCGCTGCACGGCGCGCCCGTCGACTTCTCGCTCGGCGAGTGCACGGTCCCCTCGACGGTGTGCGCGCTCGCCCTCATCACCAACACCGGCAGCGACCTCGTCGTCCAGCGCGAGGCCCGCTTCCTCGTCCCCGATCGCGGAGTGAGCCCGCAGCGCACCGTCGACTACGCGTACGGGTGGGGCATGAACTGGACGCCCGGCAGGAAGTGACCGGCGCGAGCCGTCCGGGCCGGGCGTGACATCTCAGGGCTGCTCGGGCGCCGCGTCGCGGTGGGTATCGGGGCGGGTGTAGGTGCGGCCCTTCCAGGCCGCACCGCGCCCCCTGTAGTGCTGCACCGCGGAATCCACCGTCATGAGGAGGTACAGGAACGCGGCGACCGGGAGCGACGGGGCGAGCCACAGCGACTGGCGGTGGTACCGGAGCATCGGCAGGTACGTCAGGGTCATCAGCAGCCACGCGAGTCCGCCCGCCACCGCGGCACCGGCGCTGCCGGCCGCGAGGCCCGCGAAAAGCGCCACGGGCGGCACCAGATACACCACCGCGAGACCGGCCACCGTCCCGGCCAGCACCAGCGGGTTGTGCCGCAACTGGGCGTACGCGCTGCGCGAGACCATCCGCCACAGATCGTGCAGCCGAGGGTAGGGGCGCACGCTGTCGACGTGTTCCGCGAGCCCCAGCCAGATGTGCCCTCCGGAGCCCTTCACCGCCCTGGCCACCGCGACGTCGTCGATCACTGCGTGCCGGACGGCGTCCGGAATCCGCGCCCGCTCGGCGGCCTCGGTGCGCAGCAGGACACAGCCGCCTGCCGCGGCCGCGGTCCGCGACCCCTTCACGGCGATCCAGCGGAACGGATACAGCTGGGCGAAGAAGTACACGAACGCGGGCACCACGAGCCGCTCCCAGACACTCTCCACCCGCAGCCGGGCCATCTGGGACACGAGATCGAAGCCCCCGGTACGGGCCGCGGCCACCAACTCCCGGAGGCTGTCCGGCGCGTGCGCGATGTCGGCGTCCGTCAGCAGCAGATACTCGGGTGCACGCGCGCGTGCCAGACCGATGCCGTGGCGTACGGCCCAGAGTTTGCCGGTCCAGCCCGCGGGCGGCTCCCCGGGCGAGGAGACGGTGAGCGGCAGCCCGCCGTGCAGCCGCGCCAGTTCACGGGCCAGCTCCCCGGTGCCGTCCGAACTGCCGTCGTCCACCAGGAAGATCTCGGCCCGCCCCGGATAGTCCTGCGCGAGGAGCGAGGGCAGGCTGTCCGGCAGCACGGCGGCCTCGTCCCGCGCCGGTACGACGACACACACGGACGGCCAGCCGTCCGGCTCCCGGCGCGGCGGCAACCGCATGTCCGTACGCCAGAAGAAGCCCTGGCCAAGGAGCAGCCACAGCCAGGCGGCGAGTGATCCGACGGCGGTCCACACAAGGGCGCTCACCCGTCGCAGTCTGCCCCACCCCGGCGGCCCGCCGAGGCGGATCGTCTATGGTGACCGGGTGAAGATCGCGCTCATGGACTCCGGAATCGGACTGCTCGCGGCGGCCACCGCGG
Organism: Streptomyces sp. NPDC033178; assembly: GCF_055577685.1. Lineage (NCBI taxonomy): Bacteria > Bacillati > Actinomycetota > Actinomycetes > Kitasatosporales > Streptomycetaceae > Streptomyces > Streptomyces sp. NPDC033178. The sequence continues at coordinate 111,293 of NZ_JBVIPT010000011.1, read as the reverse complement.
TACGTCGTCTGCGGGCCGACGCGGAGCTCGTTCTCTCCTCGGACCCCGGCAGCATGCCGTGGGGACCCCGCACACCCGAGGACGTGACCGCCCGCGCCCTCGCCGTCGCCGAGGCGGCCGCCGCGTACCGGCCCGACGCCCTGATCGTCGCCTGCAACACCGCCTCCGTGCGCGCCCTGCCCGCGCTGCGCGCCCGCCTTGAGCCGGGGGTGCCGGTCATCGGCACGGTCCCTGCGATCAAGCCGGCCGCTGCGGGCGGTGGACCCGTCGCGATCTGGGCGACGCCCGCCACCACGGGCAGCCCCTACCAGCGCGACCTCATCCGGGAGTTCGCCGATGGTGTGACCGTCACCGAAGTGCCCTGCCCCGGACTGGCCGACGCCGTGGAGCACGCGGACCGGGCGGGCATCGACGCCGCCATCGCCGCGGCCGCGGCACGTACCCCTGACGATGTAAGGGCCGTCGTCCTGGGCTGCACCCATTACGAACTGGTCGCCGAGCGGATCCGTGCGGCCGTGCAACGGCCCGGGGTCGCCCCGCTCGTCCTCCACGGCTCCGCGGGCGCGGTGGCCGCCCAGGCGCTGCGCCGGATCGGCGAGCACCCGGCCCCGGACGCGCCCGCGCACGGCAGCCTCACCGTGTTGCTCGGCGGACGCGAGGGGACGCTGCCCGAGACCGCGTTGACGTACGACGAGGGCCGTCTGCTGCAGGCGATGAGCCCCGCCCGCTGAGCCGCCCGCCGCGAAGCGGACACTTGGCGTCCACCCGGAGCAGTAACAGCCCGCAACCTGGTGCCCGCACCGCGGAACCTGAGTACGCTCTCAGGCATGAGGGACCACCCCCACGGCGAATCGGGCGCTGCCGACGCCCCGCACCCCGAGGTCTGGCACGGCCGCGCTTCCAATCGTGTGCAGTGGCTGCTCGCGAGCGGTGGCGCCGCCTGTCTGGCGCTCGGTATCGAGCTTGCCGTCGACTCCACCTGGACGTCCGGCATCGCCCCCCTCGTCATGTCCGTGGTCGGCTGCATCGCCGCTGGACTCCTGGTGCTCTTCGGAACCCTCGCGTTCGTGCATGTCGCCGTGAAGGTCGACAAGGACTGCCTGGAGGTGCGCTGCGGCCACATGGGCCTCCCGCGCCGCCGCATCCCGCTGTCGCACATCATCGGCGCCGACTTCGCGCCCCGGGTGACGCCCCGGCAGTGGGGCGGCTGGGGCTACCGCTGGCGACCCGAGCAGGGGACCGCCGTGGTGGTCCGCCGCGGTGAGGGCCTGGTGCTCCGGCTGGGCGACGGCCATACGTTCACGATCACGGTGGACAACGCGGAAGCGGCGGTACGGGACATCCGTCGCCGGCTGAAGGCGGCCGCCTCGGGCCCGACCCGCTGATCGCGGAGCCGATGCCGCCCCGCTGACTGCGAAAAGGGGTCCGGCGTTCCGCGGCAAGGGGTTCGGCTTCCCGCGGACCTCACGGGGACAGCGGGTCCTTTCGGGCGTGTCCACCGGGCTCCATCGCGTTCTGCGGCGCCTCTTCGAGCATGGGACGTGCCGTGGCGAGGCCCGCGAGCAGGCCCGCGCCCGCCGTCACCGTGGTGAAGCTCAGCGCGTTGCCGACCGCGGCGATCGCGGCCAGTGCCGTCAGAGCCGCACCTGCCGTGAGCACGACCGGCGTCGGGCGCGGCGACCGCCACAGGGCGTACAGGACCCAGCAGAACACCGCCGCCAGCAGGGCCACGCCGACCACGCCCTGTTCGGCCGCCTGCTGGAAGGGTGCCGAATGGGGTTTGCCGTCGGGCAGCAGCGACTGCGTGACGGTCGGGCTCAGTTCGGAGAACCGACCGGGCCCCACGCCCAGCCCCGGCTCTCGGCCGGTCATGTCGAGCGCGTCCTGCCACAGCAGCACGCGGTGCTGTGTGAGCTGTCCCTCCAGAGACGTGGTGAGACCGTCCGGAAGCACGTTCTCGGCCACCGCCCAGGTCGCCCCGGTCACCAGGACCGCGGCCAGCGCGAGGCCGCCGAGCCCCAGGCCACGGCGTCGCATACGGTCGGCGGCCAGGGAGCACAGCAGCACGGCCAGACAGGCCGCGAAGCCCGACGTCGACCCCAGGACGGCCGCGGTCGCCGCGATACCGGCGGCCAGCAGACGGAACACGAGCCGCAGTCCCGGCGGACGGGCCGCCCAGGCCGCGCAGCAAGCGGACCCCGCGGAGAGGGCCAGCAGCGCGGCGGTGGCACCGGTCTGCCCGAGCGGCGAGATCACCTGGGGGCCCTGAGTGGTGTGCGGGGAGGCCACCGCCAGGCCGAGCCCGGCGAGCGCGCCCGCGCAGGGCGCGGCGACCGGCAGAAGCTCTCCGCAGATCCGCCCCGAGGCGTAACCGGCGGCGACGGCGAGCACCGCGAGGAGTACGCCTTCGGGGCGTCCGCCGTGTGCCGCGGCCGTGATCAGGGACCAGGCCGCGCAGGCTCCCAGCACGACCACGCCCGTCGCGTCCGACGCGCTGCGTCTCTCGTGCGCCGACGCCGGACCGGCCGCCGACGCCATTCCTGTGGACCCCACCCCGTCGCCCCCGGCCTGTGAAGGGCCCCGACCGCCCGGCCGGCCTGCCACGGCCCGTACGTCAGAGGCTCCGGCACACCGTAACGGGTGATGCGCCGGTTTGTGGACGAGTTGCGCAGAAACGATGCAGCAGGTGGGAGGGGAGTGCCCCGGCAGGTGACCAGGGCCGCGCTGTCGGCGCCGTGACCACCCGCCGTACACTCCGGGGGTGACCGTCACAGCAACCTCCGTAGACGAGCCGGAACAGCTCGAACCGCAGGCCCGGCCCGTTTCGCGCGTGGTCCGGCTGATGCGGCGGCTCGCTCCGGCCGCCACCGCGGCACTCTCCGGAGTGCTGCTCTACGTCAGCTTCCCGCCACGCACGCTGTGGTGGCTGGCACTGCCGGCCTTCGCGGTTTTCGGCTGGTTGCTGCGCGGCCGCACCTGGAAGGCGGGCCTCGGTCTCGGCTACCTCTTCGGTCTCGGCTTCCTGCTGCCCCTGCTCGTGTGGACCGGCGTGGAGGTCGGGCCCGGGCCGTGGATCGCGCTGGTCGTCATCGAGGCGGTGTACGTCGCGCTCGTCGGCGCCGGCATCGCGGCCGTGTCGAAGCTGCCCGGCCGGCCCCTGTGGGCCGCCGCCCTGTGGATCGCCGGCGAGGCGGCACGCGCGCGTGCCCCGTTCGGCGGCTTCCCCTGGGGCAAGATCGCCTTCGGCCAGGCGGACGGCGTCTTCCTGCCGCTCGCCGCGCTGGGCGGCACCCCGGTGCTCGGATTCGCCGTCGTCCTGTGCGGCTTCGGCCTGTACGAGATCGTGCGCCTGGCCGTCGAGACGCGGCGCACGGGTGTCGTGCGTCGCGGGGCCGCCGCGGTGGCCCTGCTCAGCTTCCTCCTCCCCGTGCTCGGTGCCTTCGCCGCGAAGCCCCTGGTCAGCGACAAGGCCGAGAACGGCACGGCGACCGTCGCCGTCATCCAGGGCAACGTGCCGCGCGCGGGCCTCGACTTCAACTCCCAGCGGCGCGCCGTCCTCGACTACCACGCCCGGGAGACCGAGCGCCTCGCCGCGCAGATCAAGGCGGGCAAGGTCGCCCAGCCCGATTTCGTGCTGTGGCCGGAGAACTCCTCCGACATCGACCCGTTCCGCAACCCCGACGCCTACGCCGTGATCGACAAGGCGGCCAGGGCGATCGGCGCGCCCATCTCGGTCGGCGGCGTCGTAGAGAAGAACGGCAAGCTCTACAACGAGCAGATCCTCTGGGACCCGCAGAAGGGCCCCGGTGCCACCTACGACAAGCGGCAGGTCCAGCCGTTCGGCGAGTACCTCCCCATGCGGTCGCTCATCGGAGCCATCAACGACAACTGGACCTCCATGGTCCGCCAGGACTTCAGCCGCGGCACCGAGCCCGGCGTGTTCACCATGGCGGGCACCCAGGTCGGCCTCGCCACCTGCTACGAAGCCGCCTTCGACTGGGCCGTGCGCGACACCGTCACGCATGGCGCGCAGATGATCTCCGTGCCGAGCAACAACGCCACGTTCGACCGCAGCGAGATGACATACCAGCAGCTCGCGATGTCCCGGATCCGTGCAGTCGAGCACAGCCGTACCGTCACCGTCCCGGTGACCAGCGGCGTCAGCGCCGTGATCATGCCGGACGGGAGGATCACCCAGCGGACCGGCATGTTCGTGGCGGACTCCCTCGTCCAGAAGGTGCCGCTGCGCTCCTCCGAGACGCCTGCCACGCGGGTCGGAATCGCGCCGGAAATGCTCTTGGTGCTGATCGCCGCGGGCGGCCTCGGCTGGGCCGTGACGGCCGGGGTGCGCGGACGACGCGCAGGTGCCGCGTAGCCGTACGCCGGTGGTGAGCTGCCCGTACGCGTCCGGAATGCGCCGAGCCGACGGAACCGGGCCGTTAGGGTCGGCCCATGGCTACTCCTGACTTCATTCGTACGATCCGGGCCACCGCCGGCCAACAACTGCTCTGGCTCCCCGGAGTCACCGCCGTCGTCTTCGACGACGAGGGCAGAGTGCTGCTGGGACGCCGGGCCGACACCGGCAAGTGGGCCGTCATCGCCGGAATGACGGACCCGGGGGAGCAGCCCGCGGTCTGTGCCGTGCGGGAGGTGTACGAGGAGACGGGCGTCCGGTGCGTCGCTGAGCGCGTCGTGCTCGTACAGGCCCTGACGCCGATCACGTACCCGAACGGCGACATCTGCCAGTTCATGGACATCACCATCCGGTGCCGGGCCGTCGGCGGTGAGGCCCGTGTCAACGACGACGAGTCGCTGGAGGTGGGCTGGTTCGACGTGGACGCGCTTCCGGAGCTGACCGAGCACGGTCTGTTCCGGATCAAGCAGGCGCTGTCCGACGAGCCCACGTGGTTCGAACCCATGCCCTGAGCGCGAAGTGTGGGTTGCAGCCACATCGGTCGGGGCGTGGACGCTGCCTAGGGTCGGGGCATGACCGCGCCCAGCGCCCTCGCAGGCACCCACGCCCCGTCCCCCGACCTCGGCGGCCGTACCGCCCTCGTCACCGGCGCCGCGGGTGGCATCGGCCGAGCCTGCGCACTGCGGCTCGCCGCGGCCGGGGCCAAGGTACGGGCGGTCGACCGGGACGCCGGGGGACTGGACACCCTCACCGAACAGGCCCGCGGCCTCGCGGGCACGGTCGAACCGCACGTCCTCGACCTCACCGACCTGGACGCCGCGGAGTCCGCCGCGGCGGGCACCGACATCCTCGTCAACAACGCCGGGCTCCAGCTGGTGCGCCCCATCGAGGAGTTCCCGCCCGACACCTTCCACACCGTGCTGACCGTGATGCTGGAGGCCCCGTTCCGGCTGATCCGGGGGGCACTCCCGCACATGTACGGGCAGGGCTGGGGCCGCATCGTCAACGTGTCGTCCGTACACGGGCTCCGTGCCTCCGCCTTCAAGTCGGCGTATGTGGCGGCGAAACACGGTCTGGAGGGCCTCTCCAAGACCGCGGCCCTGGAAGGCGCCCCCCACGGCGTCACCTCGAACTGTGTGAACCCCGCCTATGTGCGCACCCTGCTGGTCGAGAAGCAGCTCGCCGACCAGGCCGCCGCCCACGGCATCCCCGAGGAGCGGGTGCTCGGCGAGATCCTGCTGCAGGACAGCGCGGTCAAGCGCCTCATCGAACCGTACGAGGTCGCCGAGGCCGTGGCGTACCTGTGCGGCCCGGCCGCCTCCTTCGTCACCGGGACCTCACTGGTCCTCGACGGCGGCTGGACCGCGCACTGAGCACGAGTTGTCCACAGGGCTGGTCAGGCTGTCGGTGCGACGGGTAATCCTGGTGCACATGTCTCGCGATCAATTGCAGTCCGCCGAGCGCTCCGAGGCGAGCGCCGAGGCGCCGTTCCTGGAGCTGCTGGCCAGGGGCGCGTCCGCCGACGCGTACGAGCAGCCGGTGCTGCTCGCCCGCGCGGACGGGCTGCCGCCCGACCGGATCGCCGCTCTGGAGCGCGCCAAGCTCCTCGCCCTGCGCGTGCGTTCGGAGATGGAGGGGCGCCGCAGACGCGAGGCCGAGCTGTCCGCGCTCTTCGAGACGGCCCACGACCTCGCGGGGCTGCGCGACCTCGACGCCGTGCTCCAGGCGATCGTGCAGCGCGCCCGTTCCCTGCTGGGCACGGACGTCGCGTACCTGAGCCTGAACGACCCGGCCGAGGGCGACACGTACATGCGGGTTACCGAGGGATCGGTCGCGGCGCGCTTCCAGCAGCTGCGGCTCGGCATGGGGGAGGGCCTCGGCGGACTCGTCGCCCAGACCGCCCGCCCCTATGTCACCGACGACTACTTCCAGGACGACCGCTTCCAGCACACCCCGACCATCGACGCGGGCGTACGGGACGAGGGTCTGGTGGCGATCCTCGGCGTGCCGCTCATGCTCGGGCCGCACGTCATCGGCGTCCTGTTCGCCGCCGACCGCCGGGCGCGGGTGTTCGAGCGGGAACAGATCGCGCTGCTCGGCTCGTTCGCCGCCCTCGCGGCCGCCGCCATCGACACCGCGAACCTGCTCACCGAGACCCGCGAGGCGCTCGCGGACCTGGAGCGGGCCAACGAGATCATCCGCGACCGCAGCGGGGTCATCGAGCGGGCCTCCGACGTCCACGACCGGCTGGCCGAGCTCGTGCTGCGGGGCGGCGGGGTCCACGACGTGTCGGCCGCGGTGTCCGAGATCCTCGACGGCAGCGTGCAGTTCGCGGACGCGGGCACCGCACCCGGTGACGCGCTGGAGGCGTCCCGTGCCGAGGGCCACGCCGTGCGCCACGGGGACGACTGGGTCGCGGCCGTGACCGCCGGCGGCGAGCTGCTCGGCGCGCTGGTGCTGCGCGGCCATCCGGGACTCGACCCCGTGGACCAGCGCACTCTGGAGCGGGCGGCCATGGTCACCTCGCTCCTGCTGCTCGCCCGGCGATCGGCCTCCGAGGCCGAACAGCGCGTCCGCGGCGAGTTGCTGGACGATCTGCTCGACGCGCGGGACCGCGATCCCCGGCTGCTGCGCGAGCGCGCGGCCCGGCTGGACGCCGACCTCGACGCCACCCACGTGGTGCTGGCCTCCCGCCTGGACTCCACGGCCGCCGACGCGGACCAGGAGGCCGCCGCGCGCCGCAGACTGTGGTCCGCCGCGTCCCACCTCGCCGCCACCCGGCACGGCCTGGCCGCCGCGCGCGACGGGGGAACCGTCCTGCTGCTGCCCCTGAACGCCGGTGACACCGCGACGGAGCTGGCCCGCCGCACGGCCAAGGAGCTGGGCACCGCCGTGCACGAAGCGGTCACCGTCGGCGCCTCGGCACCGGTCCAGGACCTCGCCACCCGCCCGGACACCGTGGCCGAGGCCTACACCGAAGGACAGCGATGCCTCGAAGCGCTGCGGCTGCTCGGCCGCACCGGAGACGGCGCCGCCGCGGAGGACTTCGGGTTCCTGGGTCTGCTGCTCGCCGGGAGCAGGGACATCTCCGGCTTCGTCGAGCGCACCATCGGCCAGGTCGTCACGTACGACGAGAAGCGCGGCACCGATCTCCTGCACACCCTCGACGCGTACTTCGCCTGCGGCATGAGCCCCGCGCGCACCAAGGACGAGCTGCACGTCCACGTCAACACGGTCGCACAGCGCCTGGAACGGGTGGGCCGCCTGCTCGGCCCCGACTGGCAGAGCCCGGCCCGGACACTGGAGATCCAACTCGCCCTGCGGCTCCACCTGTTGACGTCCAACGGACAGCGCTGACTCCCGTCCGCGTGGGTGACCCCCGTACGCGCGGGCGCACGGGGGTCGGTCCGGGGCCGCCGGCTCAGACGGTATGGGCGTCTGCCGTGCGGGCGGACCCCTTCGCGTCGTCCGCCCCGGCGCCGCCGTCTCCCGCCACGTCCGCGAGGTCGCGGTGCCGGGTCTCCTTCGCCACGCCCACCGCGATCAGCGTCAGCACGACCGCCCCTATCACGTACAGGGAGATGGGCGTGGAGCTGTCGTAGTCCGCGAGGAGCGCGGTCGCGATGAGGGGTGCGGGCGCGCCCGCGGCGACCGACGCGAACTGCGCGCCGATCGAGGCGCCGGAGTAGCGCATGCGGGTCGCGAACATCTCGGAGAAGAAGGCGGCCTGCGGCGCGTACATCGCCCCGTGCAGGACCAGGCCCACGGTCACGGCGAGGATCAGGTTCCCGAAACTCCCGGTGTCGATGAGCGAGAAGAACGGGAACATCCAGAGACCGATACCGGCCGCGCCCAGCAGATACACCGGCCGACGGCCCACGCGGTCGGACAGGGCGCCCCACAGCGGGATGACCGCGAAGTGGACGGCGGAGGCGATGAGCACCGCGTTCAGCGCGGTCTGCTTGGACAGACCGGCCGAGGTCGTGGCGTACACGAGGATGAAGGCGGTGATCACGTAGTAGCTGATGTTCTCCGCCATGCGCGCGCCCATGGCGATCAGGACGTCCCGCCAGTGGTGGCGGAGCACGGACACCAGCGGCAGCTTCTCGGCGGCCCCGTCCCGGGTCGCCTTGCGCGCCTCTGCCTGGGCGAGGGCCGCCTTGAAGACAGGAGATTCATCGACAGACAGACGAATCCACAAACCGACGATCACCAGCACACCCGACAGCAGGAACGGAATGCGCCAGCCCCATGAGGTGAAGGCGGCGTCCGACAGCACGGCGGTCAGCAGCGACAGCACGCCCGTCGCCAGCAACTGCCCGGCGGGCGCCCCGGTCTGCGGCCACGAGGCCCAGAACCCGCGCCGCCGCGCGTCCCCGTGCTCCGACACGAGCAGCACCGCGCCGCCCCACTCCCCGCCCAGCGCGAAGCCCTGCACCAGGCGCAGCACGGTCAGCAGCACCGGCGCCGCCGTACCCACCGTCGCGTGCGTGGGCAGCAGCCCGATCGCGAAGGTCGCCCCACCCATCAGCAGCAGACTCAGCACCAGCAGCTTCTTGCGCCCGAGCCGGTCGCCGTAGTGCCCGAAGACAAGCGCCCCGAGCGGCCGCGCGGCAAATCCCACCGCGTACGTCAGGAACGACAGCAACGTGCCGACGAGCGGGTCTGAGTCCGGGAAGAACAGCTTGTTGAAGACGAGCGCGGCGGCGGATCCGTACAGGAAGAAGTCGTACCACTCGATGGTGGTGCCGATGAGACTCGCGGCGACGATGCGCTTGAGGCTGGCGGGGGGTGGGGGAGCGGTTGCTGCGGAGGCCATGTGCACCACTTCCGGACAGTTGCGGGGACGTGTACGTGTCGGCACAACCTAGAAAGGCGCATGTTCGCGGCACATGTGGTGGGACACCATAGTTCGGCGGCCCAGTGTGCGTGTTGCCTCCACGTCTGCGTCCCGGAGCCGGGACCCGCTGCTCGGTCGACCGCAGGCGTCAGGGCCCAGGGCTCACGGCCCGGGGTTCACACCTCACGCCAACCTCGCATAGACGATGAGGTTGTTCACCGGGTGGCCCTCGGCGTCGAAGTCGCCGTCGCAGGTGACCAGGCGCAGGGCGCGGTCCTTCGTCGGGCCGTACACCTTCTCGGTGGGGAAGGAGTCCTTGCTCACGCTTTCGGTGTCCGTGACCGTGAAGTGCGCCGATTCGCCGCGGCCGTTGGTGACGGTGATGTCCGCGCCCTTGGTGATCTTCTTGAGGTCGTGGAAGACGGCCTTGCCGAAGCGGGTGTCGTTGTGGCCGATGATCACGGCGGGACCGACCTCACCGGGCACGGAGCCGCCGATGTACCAGCCGGCGGTCATGCCCTTCTCGGGAGGAGGGACCTCGACGGTTCCGTCCGTGTTGCGACCGAGCTCCATCAGGGAACTGGTGATCCCGATCGAGGGGATGGCGACTTCGGTGGGGACGGCCGACTGCGTGGCCTCCGGAGCGCCCGGCGAGGCGGTACCGGCGGCGGCAGGTGTGTTCGGGGACGCCGGGGCGGGCTTGTCCGGGGCGGACGAACAGCCGGTGAGCACGGTGAGGACCACGGGCACGACGAGGGCGAGACGGGCAAGAGCCGGCAGGGTGCCGAAGCGCTGTACCGGATGAGGTGCAGGTGACACTACGAACTCCAGAGCAGAAGCAAGGGACTGAACGACCAACAGGGCCAGGCGCATACGCGGTGGCGCCGCCCGGAGAAGGGCGGCGCCACTGTTGTGCCCGGTGGGGCCGTGCCGAGTGTCAGCCGTTGCGGCGTCCGGCCGCGCGGCGGTGCAGGACGACGGTGCCGGCGCCCGCGAGCAGCAGAGCGCCGGTGGCCGAACCGACGAGGTTGGTGGTGCCGGAGTCTTCGGCCGGGGCCTCGCCCGCGGCGACGCCGCCCTTGGGAAGGTCCTTGGCGGCGGCGGCCTTCCTGGCTTCGTGCTCCTTCGCCCTCTTGGCGTCCTCGGCCTTCTTTTCGGCCGCGGTCTTGTCTTCTCCTGTGACCGCGCTCGGCGTGGGGGTCGGGTCGTCGGCGACGGCCGCGCCGACCGGGACGAGCATCGCGCCGGTCGCGACGGCGGTCAGAACGGCGAAACGCAGGGTGAGTTGGCGGGACATGTATCGCTCCAGTTCCAGCCCGGCCTTGGTGGTACCTGGTTGGCGAGCCGCACCAGGTTCCGGGCATGGCCCCACACTTGCGCCCACTTGTGAAGAAGCTGTCAGAAGCTCATGGTCATCGCATCAGGGCTGCCCAGGGGTCTCCCCGGCCCCCTGAATTCCGCCGTCCTTCCCAGTCACTTCGGTCCGTTCTCCGGTCCGGTGGAGGCTGTCTCGTCACGCGTGGCAGGCAGCCACAAGGTGAACACCGAGCCCTCTCCCTCCGTGCTCACCACGCTCGCCGTGCCACCGTGCGCCTCGGCGAGCTTGAGGACGATCGCCAGGCCGAGGCCGCTGCCGCCGGTGCTCCGGTTGCGGGACTTCTCCGCCCGCCAGAAGCGGTCGAACACATGGGGGACATCGCCCGCGGGGATGCCGCTGCCGGTGTCGGCCACCTCCACGGCCACCTCGTCCCCGGAGTCGGTGACGTACGAGCGCAGCGTCACCCTGCCACCGGACGGTGTGTGGCGTACGGCGTTGGAGACCAGGTTGCTCACCGCCTGTCGCAGCCGGACGGGGTCGGCGTCGAGCAGCGGCGGTCGAGGGGCGTCGGGCGGCGCCGCGGAGACCGCCAGGGTGACACCCGCCGTCTCGGCCAGACCCTGGTGTGCCGCGGCGACCTGGCCGAGCAGGTCGTCCACGCGTACCGGTTCCAGGTGCAGCCGCAGCGCGCCCGCGTCGGCCGCGCCCAGGTCCTGGAGATCGTTGACGATGTGCTGGAGCTGTACCGCCTCCTCGTGCAGCGAGGAGACGAACGCCGGGTCCGGTTCGGCGAGACCGTCCTGTGCCGCCTCCAGCCAGCCACGGATATTGCTCAGCGGGGTACGCAGTTCATGGGCGACGTCGCTGACCATCACCTTGCGCTGCTCCTCCAGCCGGGCCCGGTGCGCGGCCATGTCGTTGAAGGCCGCCGCCAGCCGTCCGATCTCGTTGTCCGAGCCGACCGGTACGGGCGCCGAGTCCATGCCGTCCCGCATCCGCTGGGCGGCTCCGGTGAGCGCGTGCAACGGGCGTACGAGCCGGGCCCCGGCGATCACCGAGGCGCCGACGGTGAGGGCGAGGACCAGGGCCGTGACCCCGGCGATGCGCGCGGTGTTGGCCGGTGAGAGATCGAAACCGGGCACGCCGGCGGTCTCGGTGCTGTCGATGAACAGCAGTGCCGGCGCGGCGACATAGGACGTGAGCTGCTCGCGGCGGGCGCTGCCGACGCAGGCGGCTATGGCCCGGTCGTGCTTGCTGCTGTGAGCCGCGGGCACGCGCCCGTCGTCGGTCGCCCGCTCCTTGGTCGCCCTCGCCAGCGCCGCCTTCGCCTCGACCGCCTTCTGCTCCGCGGCCCGCTGCTGGGCGGCCGCCTCCTCCCTGGTGAGGCCGGTCGTGGGCAGCGCGACCGGCAGGCCGGTGTCCGTTCCTCCGGACCCGTATCCCCGGTCCCAGGACAGGTCCAGGTTCAGTTTCACGCCCGTGCGGCCCTGCCGTTTCAGACAGGCGTCGGTCAGTTGGTTGAGCGCGCGCAGGGCCTTCTTCTCGGTCGGTGTGGGACCGGCCGCGTAGGACGTCAGGCACTTCAGTTCCATGGAGCGGTCGGTCTCACTGCTCACGAACTGGACGCGAGACCGCCCGCTCGGGCTCTCGACGACGTCCGCGGCGATGCCCGCCGCGCCGAGGCACTCCGCGCTGTCGGCGCTGGCCTTCCGCAGGAGCGTACGTTCCTTCGCGGGCAGCAGGAACGGCCCCACCGCGCGCGGATCGACGCGGTCCTCGCCCGCGGAGGCGGTGTCGGGCACGAGCACGGTGTCGACGGACAGCGGGTCGACGACCGCCGAGGCCTGCGGTGGCAGCGGGGCGGCGGACGAGGTGCCGGAGGTGCCGTTCGAGTCGTCGGAGGAGTCGAAGAGCGGGCGCTTGTCCTGGGTGGTCAGCACGATCCGGCGCTGGGACTGCCGGGCCAGTTCGCGCACGGTACCGTCGACGCCCTCCCAGCCCGGGTGGGTCGCCGCGTACCCCAGCAGGGTGTTGTAGATCTCGGCATCGGCGCTGAGGTTCTGGCCCTGCTCCTGGCGGATCGCGCCGGAGGTCGTCTGCACGGCGAGCCAGGCGGTGGCGGCGACCGAGCACGAGGCCACCAGCGCCGACACGGTCAGCAGTCGCCCGAGCAGGCTCTTGCGGAGTGGCAGCCGCGCCCGCTCGTCACGACGACGCACGGCGCACGTTCTTCGCGTTGGTCCTCGTAATGGTCCTCGCGGGATCCGTCAGCTTGTAGCCGACGCCGAAGACGGTGAGCAGCCGGTCCGGCCGCCGGGGGGCGCGCTCGATCTTCTTGCGCAGGTTCATGACGTGCACGTCGACGGTGCGGCCGCTGATGTACTTGTCGAAGCCGTGCAGTTCCTCCAGGAGCCGCTGCCGGGTGAAGACCCGGTCGGGCTCCGCCGCCATCGCGGCCAGGATGCGGAACTCGCCGGGCGTGCACACGACCGGCGTCCCCCCGACCGACACCTCGTGCCGGTCCGGATCGACTCTGAGCGCGCCCACCGACAGCGCCTTGTCCCCGGAGCCGGGCGCGGGGTCGGGGGCGGCTGGGGCGGACCCGTCGGAGCTCCGGTTGCGGCGCAGGAGCGTACGCACCCGGGCCACCAGCTCACGCGGACTGAACGGCTTGGTCACGTAGTCGTCGGCACCGAGGTCGAGGCCGAGCAGCAGATCGTCCTCGGTACTGCGGGCCGTCAGCATCATCACCAGCACTTCGCGGCCCTCGGCGCGCAGAATCCGTACCACGTCGAGGCCGTCTGCCCGGGGCATCATCACATCGAGGACGAGCAGGTCCGGTTCCCGGTGCCGGACCTGCTCAAGAGCCGTACGGCCGTCCTCCACCACCGTGACCGTGTGTCCCTCGTGCTCCAGATAACGGCGCACCAGTTCGGCCTGCTTCGTGTCGTCTTCCGCGACCATGATGTTTGCGCACACGCCGGAGAGCGTAACGAGCGTGGAGCCGGGGACGGTGGCAAGTGACCTTTTGAGGCGGGGAGTTCAGGCCACCGCCGTGAAGCCGGACCGCTCCGGAGCCGTCGCGGCGACGCCCCGCCGTCCGACGGTCGGCAGGTGCTCCCCGGGCGGCTTCCCATACGTCCACAGGCTCGCGCGCCCGGCCTGACCACGGCCCTCCTGCGGGCAGAGGACCGGGCGGGCGCTGTCGGGCGGGCACGGGACTCGTACGAACCCACAGGACTCGGTGGCGGATGCTGTTGCCGCCCCGGGAGAAGCCAGTGCCGTCGGTTTGGCGCGCACATGCGCAGAAACCGCGGGATGCTGAGGGGAGCGCTGCCCATGACCTGACGAGCAGTGGTGGTGAGCGCCATGGCTGGGCTGGAGGAGAACGGTCCGGAACCGACCACGTCGTGCGCCGATCCCCAAGGAGACCCGTTCCTGCACACGCGGTTCGTGATACCGACCCGTCCCGCGACGTTTCTGAGACGGGAGCGGCTGGTCAGGCACCTCGACCAGGCTCTGCGGACGCCGTTGACCATGGTCAGCGGGGCCGCGGGGGCGGGCAAGACCCTGCTGGCCGCCGACTGGGCCGCGCGAGGGGACCGGCCCGTGGCCTGGCTCACCAACGACGCCACCGCCCAGGGCTGCGGCATGTTCTGGGCGTACTTCCTCCAGGCACTGAGCGCCTCCGGTGTGCACCCGCCCGCCGAGGTCGGCTCCCCAGCTGACGCGAGCCGCGTGGACCAGACCCTGCTCACGCGCCTCGCCGCGGGCCTGAGCGACCGGGACCGGCCCGTGATCGTGGTGCTCGACGAGTACGACCGTGTGACGGCGCCGGAGATCGCGGAGCAGCTGGAGTTCGTCCTGCACCACGCGGGACAGGGCATGCGCCTGATCCTCGTCACCCGCACCGAGCCCCTGCTGCCACTGCACCGCTACCGGGCGGTCGGCGACATGACCGAGATCAGGGCGGCGGAGCTGGCCTTCACCCCCGAGGAGGCGGCCGAACTGCTGGAACGGCACGGGCTGCGCGTGCCGCTGTCCGCCGCGCGGGCCCTCGTGGAGCGCACCCGGGGATGGGCCGCCGGACTGCGGCTGTGTGCCCTGGCCGCGCAGGAGAGCCCGGATCCGGAGACGTATCTCAAGGAGTTCGAGGTCGATCGCACGACGGTGGCCGACTTCCTGCTTGCGGAGGTGCTCAAGCGGCAGAGCCCCGAGGCGCAGGACCTCCTGCTGAGGGTCAGCGTCCTCGACCGCTTCGGTCCCGAGTTGGCGAACGCGCTGACCGGGCGAACCGATGCCGAGTCCGTCCTGGCCGGGCTGCACCGCGAGAACGCGTTCGTCGAGTACCTCGGGCACGCCCGGTACCGGCTCCACCCGCTGTTCCGGGAGATCCTCCATGCCCATCTGCGGATGCGCTCTCCCGGTCTGGAGCCCGAACTCCACCGACGGGCCGCGGCCTGGCTGCGGGATTCCGGATCCCTCGCCGAGACGCTCGGCCACGGCGCCGCCGCGGGCGACTGGGAGTTCACCGCCGGCGCCCTCGTCGACGACCTCGCCATCGGCCAGCTCTTCACCGGTCTCCGCTCGGACCATCTTGCCGAGCTGTTCTCGGGGATGGGCCCCGAGGCCACGGGCCCCGCCACGGATCTCGTCCGGGCGGCCCGTGAACTGGCGCGGAGCGACCTCGACCATGGCCTGACCCACTTGCGGCATGCCGAGCAGAGCCTGGCGGCGGAAGAGGGGGTCCCGGCCGGGGACGGCCCAGCCGGCCTCGCGGCGGCACGGTTGAGCTGCGCTCTGCTGGAAGCGCTGGCGGCCCGGCTGACCGGTTCGCCCGCAAGGGCGGAGACGGCGGCGGAGACGGCCGTGGAACTCCAGCAGGAGGTGCCCGCCCAGCTCCTCGACGCGCACCCCGAACTCGCCGCCCTCCTGTCGACCCATCTCGGCTCGACACGGCTGTGGGCCGGGCGCTTCGAGGACGCACGTGACGCACTGAGCACGGCGGTCGCCTGCTCCGGAGGAGCCTCGACGGCGCTTCCGCGCGAGGAGTCCCTCGGCCATCTGGCCCTGATCGACTATCTGAACGGCTGGCCCGGCAGGGCGGAGCGCAAGGCCCTGGCGGCGACCACCGAGACCGAGCGGTTCAGCCTGAGGGAGGAGTCCGGCTCCGGCGTCGAGCTGCTCGTCCTGGCCGCCGTGGCCGTCGACCGCAACGAACTCGACCGCGCCCAGGCCCTCCTCGACGCGGTGGCCGACTCCCGTCACGCGATGCGGGACCCGGTGATGCGGGCGGGACGGGCCCTCGCCACCGCGTGGCTGCTCCTGGCCCGCGGTGAAACGCACGCAGCCCTCGAAGCGGCGGAACCCGCCGTCTCCGCCGACGTGGTCTCACCCTGGTCGGAGGCGCACACGGCACTGGTGACCTCGGCCGCACACCTGGCCGAGGGCCGGCCGCGGACTGCCGCCGAGCTGCTGCAGGAGGTGCCCGGCGACCAGCCGGCGTGTGTCGTGGGGGCCGCACGGGCCCAGCTCGCCGCGGGCCGGCCCGTCGAGGCGCTCGATCTGCTCGACCGGGTGCGCCCCGAGGGCCGTACGGGTCCCGCGGTGACCGTCCGGGCCTCGCTGGTGCGGGCCCAGGCCGCGGACCGCGCGGGGGACTCCGCCACCGCGCGCAGACTCGTCGCCCATGCCCTGCACGAGGCACGGCGCGAACGGCTGCGGCGCCCCTTCCTCGAAGCCGGACCGTGGATCCGGCCCCTGCTCGGCACGGTGTCGCTGCGCGGGCTGTCCGAGGGCTGGCTCACCCCCGGACCGCCGCCGGGCGACGCGCCGCGGGCCCGCCCTGGAGACCAGCCGCCGGCACCGGTCGTGGAGGAGCTGAGCGGACGCGAGCACGACGTGCTGGAACGGCTCGCGCAGATGATGTCGACGGAGGAGATCGCCGCCGATCTGTATGTGTCGGTGAACACGGTCAAGACCCACCTCAAGAGCGTCTACCGCAAGCTGGCGGTGAACCGGCGCCACGACGCGGTGCACCGGGCGCGCGAGCTGGGGCTGCTGTGAGCGCGGGGATGCGTCTCCAAGGCCTGGCCGGCCGGGGGCTTTCACGGGGTGCCCGGCTCGCCCGTGCGGGGTGAGGCGCGGGGCGGCTTCTTCGGGTGCGATGGGGGTGGCGGCAGGGCATCGGCCGGCCGCTGCCCGGTCGACTTGGCCGGGTCCCGGGGCGACTCGGCGAGGTGGGCACCTTGAGGCACTGGCGGGCGCTGATGGTCCTGGGCACGGCCCAGTTCCTGATGGTCCTGGACACCTCCGTCATGAACGTGTCCATCAGCCAACTGGTGGAGGACTTCGACACCGAGGTCACCGCGATCCAGGCCGTCATCACGCTGTACGCGCTGGTCATGGCCGCTTTCATGATCATCGGAGGCCGGCTCGGAGACATCTTCGGACGCCGTCGCCTGTTCCTGTTCGGGCTCGCCGTCTACGCCACGGGATCGGCCCTGACCGCCGCGGCCCCGACCCTGTGGGTCCTCGCGCTGGGCTGGTCGGTCATCGAAGGACTCGGCGCCGCGCTGGTGCTGCCCGCCATGGCGGCCCTCGTGGCCGAGGCCTACCGAGGGCGGGACAGGGCGGTCGCGTACGGCGTCATCGGCGGACTCGCCGGAGCCGGAATCGCGGTCGGGCCGCTGCTGGGCGGCTGGGTGACGACGTACCTCACCTGGCGGCTGGTGTTCGCCGGTGAGGTCGTGGTCGTCCTGGTCGTGCTCTGCTTCCACCGGGCGATCACGGAAGAACCCAGGACCGGTCCGAGCCCCCGCCTGGACGGGGTCGGCGCCGCACTCTCGGCGACCGGGCTCGCGCTCGGCGTCCTCGGTGTGCTGCAGAGCGGCTCGTGGGGCTGGGTGCAGCCCCGCAACCCGCCCTTCACCGTCCTGGGCTTCGCGCCGACGCTGTTCGTCGTCGCCGCGGGGATCGCCGTGCTGGCCTTCTTCCATCACTGGGAGAGGCGGCGGGAGGCCCGCGGTGACGAGCCCCTCGTACACCTGCCCCTGCTGCGCAAGCCCCCGCTGCGATCCGGCCTGATGGCCCTGCTGAGCCAGAACCTCATCCTGCTGGGCCTGTTCTTCACCATCCCGCTGTACCTGCAGGTGGTTCAGGGGTTCAACGCCTTCCAGACGGGGCTGCGGCTGCTCCCGGTGTCCATCACCATGCTCGCCGCCTCCATGATCGCCGCCCGGCTCGGGCGGGCGGCCGGACCGCGCCGGGTGGTCCGACTGGCCCTGCTGACCCTCATCGGCGCCATCGTGTGGCTGCTGGCCACCATCGATCCCGTCATCGACGACGCGCAGTTCGCCGGAGCCATGGCCGTGCTGGGCGTGGGCATGGGCCTGCTCGCCTCGCAGCTGGGCAACGTCGTCCAGTCCAGCGTGGGCGAGGGGGAACGCAGCGAGGCCGGCGGCCTGCAGTTCACTGCCCAGAACCTGGGCTCCGCACTGGGCACCGCCCTCATCGGATCACTGCTCATCGGGGCCCTGGCCCACGCCTTCACCACACAGGTGGACAAGAACCCGCAGCTGTCGGAGGAGGCCCGCCAGCAGACCGGTGTCGCCCTCGAAGCCGGCATCACCTTCGTGCCCACCGACCAGGTGCGCTCGGCCGCCGAACGCGCCGGGCTGCCGCCGTCCGAGGTCGACGCCCTCGGTGACTCGTACGCCTCGGCGCAGCTCGACGGCCTGAAGGCGGCGATCCTCGCCACCGGCGGAATCACACTCGCCAGCTTCCTGGTCACGCGGCATCTGCCGACCCGGGGAACAGGCCGTCCGAAGCAACCCGACACCGGCGCGCCCGCCGGGGCGACCGGGTCGACCGGCTGACCGATCGACTCCGGCCGGCCGACTTCGAGGGAGGCCGCGATGTCCGAGGCCGAGCACACCGCGGCCCGAGCGCGCAGCGCCGAGCACCGCGCCCGTGCCGACTACACAGGCGGCGTCTACGGATCCATGCTCGCCGCCTCGGTGATCGTCGGCGCCGGTTCCCTGGGCGAGTTCCCCCGTCTGGAACTGGTGCTGCTGCTGTTGCTCACCGGCGTGGCGTTCTGGATCGCGCATGTGCACGCCCAGCTGTTCGGGGCCCGTCTGGCGGAGCTCGGTCTCGACCGCCGGACCGTGCTGCGTGCGTGCCGTGACGAGTGGCCCATCGTCAAGGCGGCCGTCCCTCCTGCCGTCGCCCTCGCCGTCAGCCCCCTCCTGGGCCTCGACCTGTCGGGCTCCCTGTGGCTGGCCCTCTCGGTCGCCGTGGCGGGCCAGGTGGGCTGGTCGGCGGCCGCGGCACGGCGGGCCGGGGCCTCGTGGCGCCTGGTGGCCGCCACCGCCACGGTGAACCTGCTGCTCGGGCTGCTGATCATCGCGTTCAAGATCTACCTGACGCATTGACGGCGTCGAGGCGGGAGGGCCCGCGCCGGGGAGCATCGACGCAGGTGAAGCGCGTGCCGGGCGGCGTATCACCTCTACGGGGTGAGGCCGGGCGGCCCGCCGGGGCGGAGGATCGCACCGTAAGGCCGCAGCCCGCCTGCCCCAGGCCACCCGCGGGAGAGCAGCTCATGCGCTACGAGATCCGCGTCGACGGACACATGTCGGAGACGCTGACGAGTGCCTTCCCGGAGCTGGATCACGTGATGATGTCCGGCCACACGGTCCTGTACGGCTCCGTGATCGACGAGGCACACCTGTACGGCCTGCTGGCCCGTTGCCGCTCGCTGGGGCTACGGGTCCTGGAGATGCGCCAGTTGCCGGAGTGACACGGGGTTCGGCTGCGTACGACGATCGGCGCGGACCGGCTGCGTACGACGATCCGCCCTGTACGACGATCCGCACCCGTACGACGATCCGCACGAGCAGCAGCGGTCACAGGCTTTCCGCCCGGATCCTGCCGGACTTGGCGGCGGCGCCGAGTGCCTCGAAGTCCCGCTCGTTCTGGTCGGCGTAGGCCTGGGCGAACTCGGCGAGCGCTCGGTCGAACCGGTCGCTGCCGCCCAGGTAGGCGGCGATGGCCACCGGATCGCCCGAGCGGGCGTGTGCCCGAGCCAGACAGGCCCCGCACAACTGCGCGAACAGACGGAGCATGCCGGGGTCCATGGTGTCCGGCCGCGCGATGCCCTTCCAGTCCTTCAGCTGGCGTACGTAGAAGTCGCGCTCGCGCCCGTCGAGGCCCACGACATGGGTCCAGCCCAGGAAGATGTCACTGGTCGTCTGGATCAGCCGCTGTCCGGCCACCACCCGGCGGCCCTGGTTGTCGTAACGGTCGCCGCCCGTGTGGGCGGCGAGAACCGACTCCTGCGCCTCCTTGGCCTGCAGGAGCAGCGGGTCGGAGTCGTCCCTGCCGAGGAGGAGCACGATCCAGCAGCGCGTACCGACACTGCCGACACCCACCACCTTCCGGGCCATGTCGGCCAGGTGGTAGTGGCGCAGCAGGTGCCGGCGCTCGGACGACAGGGTCCGCTTGTACCCCTCCAGCACGTTCTGGAGCTCCTTCTCCTCGTCGCCCTCGGAGGAGTCCGCCAGCAGGTCACGGAACGGAGTGATCAGCGGCGGGTCAGGTGCGATCCGCCGGCCCTCGGCCGTGATCCGCGTGAGTTTCGCGAAGGCCTGGAGCTGGGTGCGCGTACGGGCCCGCGTCGTCGCCTCGGCGGTACGGCGCCTGGTCTTCTTGTCCATCGACGAGGCCTGCAGTTCCCGCAGCCGGTCGGCGTCGTCCTGGGCATACCAGATGTCCAGGGTGCCCATGCCGGCGAACGTCCGCATCCGCTGCCGGTAGGCCCGCACGCAGGCCCGTACCGCGCCGTTCTGCTCCTTGACCGAGAAGCCGTTGGCCCGCCCGGCGATCGCGAAGCTCGCCGCCAGCCGCTTCACGTCCCATTCGAACGGCCCGGCGAGGGTCTCGTCGAAGTCGTTGATGTCGAAGACGAGATGACGTTCGGGCGAGGCCAGCAGCCGGAAGTTGAGCAGGTGCGCGTCTCCGCAGAGCTGGGCCGTCAGGCCGGTGTTCGGGGCGGGTCCGAGGTCCGTCGCCATGATCGACGCCGCACCCCGGTAGAAGCGGAACGGGGATTCGAGCATGCGGCCGTAGCGGATGGGCACCAACCCGGGCAGCCGGGTGGCCGACTGACGCTCTATCACCTCGATGGGGTCGGGTCGTTCCTTGCCCGCCTCGAACCAGCCGTGGCACGAACGCGAGGCGCGCGTACGCGCGTCCCTTCCGTACGCGGCCCGCTCGGCCGGTGTCAGGGACGCTGTGAATGCGCTCGGTACGGCCATCACTCACACCTCCTGTGCGCTGTTCCTGTGCCGGGGAGTCCTACTCCGGCGGTGGCTCCCGGCCCTGCCTCCGCAGACCCGCCCGGACCGCGCCCGCGAGCACCCGGGCGGCGACGCCCACGAGCATCAGCCCGCCGGCCATCTGAAGCATCGTCACCACGCGTCCCGTCTGGGACCGGGCCACGATGTCGCCGAACCCGACGGTGGTGAACGTGGTCAGGGTGGAGTACAGCGCGTCGGTCCTGGTCAACGGTTCACTGAAGGACCCCGGGGAGGAACGCTCCATCAGGTAGTAGACGCAGGCGAACAGCACCAGATACAGCGCCAGCGTGGCGGACAGTGCCTCGACGGCCTTCAGACGGGGCGAGGGCGAGTGCACGATGGCCCGCACCTCCCACAGGAAGACCAGGACGACCGCCAGCAGTCCGCAGGTGAGCAGCGCCGCGGTGCGGGCCGTGCCACGCCCGTCCAGGGGCAGCAGGTAGTACGCGGTGACGAGACCCACCGTGAGGCACACGGCTCGCACGACGGGCACGGCCGTCTCCCGCCGCCCCGGACCCGGTCGTCTCCGGTACGCCGCCCGCTCGGACCGGGCGGACTCCGTCGGGGCGGCCACGGGATCGTTGCGGGCAGCCGCTCGATCATCCATCTCGTGTCTCTTCGTCCTGGCGCGCCGCACGTCGGCGCGTCTCCTCCCGCCCCCACCTCATCGCTCCGGCGGCCCGCACGGATCACCCGCCGGGGGTGACCCGGCGGCCGACGACGGGCGGGACCCTGGCCCTGCGATCCCCCCCCGTGTGCCGCCTCGTCGGCGGTCCGGGAGCGACCCTCTCGATCGCGCGAGGAGGAACCATGACCGTGTCGCGTGATCCGGAACCGGGCACCGGACCGGCACACATGCCCGACGGGGCGGCCCATGCGTCCGGCGGGCCGGACCACATGCCCTACGGAGGCCCCGTCCCTGCCGCCGACCCCGCGGCCGTGCTGGCGAAACTCGGGCGCTCCTGGACGTGGGTTCTGGGCTCGGCGATCTCCACGCTGGTGCCGGGCATCCTGATCCTGGTCTGGCCGAGCGGGACCCTGCACGTGGTGGCGGTCCTCCTCGGTCTGTATCTGCTCGTGACCGGGGCGTTCCGGTTCGTCGAGACCTTCGCCAGGGAAGAGCACGGCGAACGGCTGCCCGGGCTGCTCCTCGCCGTGCTGTACGTCCTCGGCGGGGTGCTGTGCCTGCGGAACCCGCTGCAGACCATCGCCGCGCTCTCACTGATCGTCGGGATCGTCTGGGTGGTGTCCGGCATTCTCACCCTCTACACGGCCATCGCCGCCCGGGACCTGCCCCACCGGGGCTTCGTCCTCGGCATCGCGGTGATCGGCATCGTCGCGGGGATCGTGGTGCTGGCCCTGCCCTCCGAGTCCGCCCGGGCACTGACCCGCCTGCTCGGACTGTGGCTCGTCCTGCTCGGCCTGGCCGAGGTGGCTCTCGCCCTGGCTTGGCGCGCCGCACTCCGCAGGGCGGGAGTCACCGGGCCGCACGACCCCGCCCGGACCGCCTGAGTCCGCGCCCGGTCAGTGCGAGACCCCGCTCGACGCGGCTGCGGACCGTTTGCGTACGTCCCGGGGCGCGGTGCCCCGGCGGATGGTGCGGTCCGCCGCCGAGAACGGCACGCCTCACCGAGGAGGAGCCATGGCCTCGGGCAAGACCCCCGGATCGTCCGGTTCCGGCGAACCGCCCCGCTCGGGCGCGCACGCGGAGTCCGGTCACACCCTGACCGCAGAGGAACGCGCGGAGTACGAGCGGCTGCGCCGGGCCGCGGGCGCGTCGTAGCCCTGATCACGGCTCTGAGCGCCCATCTGTACGGACCCGGGCGTGCGGCACGCGGCGTGCGGCGCAGTGCTCGCCGCAGCCCCCGCACCCGCTCCGGCCACCGACGAACCGGGACGCGCGGTCCCGTGAGACGTGCCGGGCGCCGCATCCCCTCGATCCGTTCCCTCACCCGCCTCGGGTGAGGCCGCCCGGGCTTTGTCGTGTGCAGGCTGGACGCGACAGACAACGGCCGGCGGTCGAACGCCGGGGACGGAGGAGAGACATGAGCGGGCCTACGTACCTCGCGTACGACTATCCCCTGCTGAGCGTCTTCTGGTCCATGCTGGTGTTCTTCGTGTGGATCATGTGGTTCGTTCTGCTCTTCCGGATCGTCGTCGACATCTTCCGTGACGACGACATGAGCGGCGGGGGCAAGGCCGGCTGGCTGGTGTTCGTCATCCTCCTGCCGTTCCTGGGTGTCTTCGTCTACGTGATCGCCCGTGGCAGGAACATGGGCCGCCGCGAGGCCGCGCAGGCACGGGCACAGCAGGAGGCCTTCGCGAGCTACGTCCGGGAGACCGCCAAGGGCGGCGACGGCAGGCCCAGCAGCGTCGACGAACTCGCCAAGCTGTCCGAGATCCGCGGCCGCGGCGACATCACGGACGAGGAGTTCCGCAGGGCGAAGAAACTGGTCCTGAGCGGCCACGGCCCGTCGGAACGCGCGGGCAGCAGCGCCTCCGGGAGCTGACGGCACTCGCACCGGCCGAGAACACCGCACGAGACTGAAACGAGGCAGCACGATGACCGCCACACACACCACGCACCACCCGCAGACGGCCCATCGGCCGTGGGCCGAAGGCCTGACGGTTTTCGCAGCCGTCATGCTCATGATCGCAGGCGTACTCGACATCTTCCGGGGCATCATGGGGATCGCCGAGGACGACGTCTTCGTCACGACACGCGA
Organism: Streptomyces sp. NPDC033178; assembly: GCF_055577685.1. NCBI lineage: Bacteria > Bacillati > Actinomycetota > Actinomycetes > Kitasatosporales > Streptomycetaceae > Streptomyces > Streptomyces sp. NPDC033178. The sequence continues at coordinate 87,637 of NZ_JBVIPT010000011.1, read as the reverse complement.
CTACGTCTTCGCGTACGACCTCACCGGCTGGGGCTGGATCCACCTCATCCTGGGCGCCGTCGCCGTGATCATCAGCCTCGGCCTCTTCCAGGCGTCGTTGTGGGCGCGCGTCGCGGGCGTCACCATCGCCGGATTCATCATCATCGCCAACTTCCTCTCCCTGCCGTACTCGCCGGTCTGGTCGATCGTGATGATCGCCTTCTCGGGGTTCATCATCTGGGCGCTGTGCGTGGTCCGGAAGGACGACTCCGACGAGTTCGGACGCTCATGAGTCCGTGAGCTCCAAAGCGTCATGAGCAGGCTCATATAGGCTGCACGCTCTGTCCGTTGCAGCCCGTACCACCTTCCCCAGGAGAGCCGCTCAGTGACCGTGGAGATCGCTCAGCCCGCACCGGCCGTCCAGTCCGCCGACGACACGCACGGAGAAGCAACGCCCGCGGACGAGGCCTTCTGGGAGGAGCCCGGAGCGCCGGGCGACGGGGATGCGGCCGGCTCCGCGCACGGCATCGTGGCGCAGGGCACCGCGAAGGACGTGGTGACTCAGGGCACCGTGAACGACGTGGCGACGCAGAGCACTTCGACCGACGTGGTGGCCCAGGACGCCCGGGACTTCGGGGCGTACGTCCGGGCCGGCGGCTGGGCCTTCGCGCTGAAGGTCGCCCGCAGCGTGCGGCCCGGCGGGGAGGCCGCGGGGGAGACGGCGAAGATCTCCGCGAAGGACTTCGCCGAGCTGGCCGGATGCTCGCCGGAGCGGGTCATGCGCTACTACAAGGCGTGGGACAAGGCGGCCGACGACGGTCTCGTCCCCTACTTCGAGGCGCTGGCCCCGGGCCAGGACGTGGAACTGCCGGACTCCGACGTGTGGCACTCGTACTACATCTCCCGTTCCAGTGCCGCCTCCGACCGCGGCACCGCCATCGCCGCGGCGGCCGAGGCCGAGGGCATCAGGCCGACCAAGGCCCTGGAGGTCGCCGAGAACCCCACCGCGCTGCGCGCCGCGATCCTCGCCGACCCCTCCACCGCCCAGGCCGCCCGTGCCGCGCTCCTGGACCGGCTCAAGGAAGACCCGGCCCTGCAGACCGAGTTGGCGCGTGACATCGCCCGTACCGACGATCTGAAGAAGGCGGTCGCCACCGAGACGCAGGCGGCCAGCCGGATCGGCTATGTCCGGCAGATCGTCGAGAACGGCCAGGTCAAGACCCCCGCAGGGCAGACGATCGAGGCAACCTCCGAGCTGCGCGCGGAGGCCGAGCGGCACCTGTCCCTCATCGACGAACTCGACGAGGGCGAGGACACCGGCGAGTGGGCCTCCGACGCCTACGACACCGTGAAGGATCTCGTAGCCCAGACCGTCCAGGCCGACCCCGAACTCCGCCTCCAGGAGCGCCGGACGAAGTTCTACAGCAGCCTGCAGAAGGCGACGAAGGTCTTCGAGGAGCTGACCTTCGACGACGTGGACGACCTCGACACCATCTACGAGGACGACATGCTCCAGCGCCTGGAGGAACTCCAGCAGGCCGTCGGCATGTGCATCACGGCCCTTCGGAAGGCGGCTCCCGCGAACTGAGCGAGCGTCTCGCGCTGGACCTACGGCCTCGGTGGCCGCCCCGAAGGAGGGGCGGCCACCGAGGCCGTTTTCGCGCCGCGGGTGTGACCGTGCGGCCCGTACCGTTCACTGACTCGGTCGAACCAGCCGCTCCTCCGGGATCACCGCCACGCCGAGGATCTCGATCATCGCCTCGGGCTGCCACAGGGCGGTGCAGCCGATACCCGCCATCGCCGGGTACACGGGCCCGGCGAGTTCGCGCCAGACCCTGCCGATCTCCTTGCCGTGTGCCTGGTAGTCGGGGATGTCGGTGAGGTAGATCGTCACGCTGACCAGGTCCTCCGGCAGGCCGCCCACCTCCCGGAGCGTCGTCAGTACGTTGCCGAACGCCTGGCGGAACTGCTCGACGATGCCTCCGGGAACGATCTTCATATCGGCGTCGAGGGCGGTCTGCCCGCCGAGATGCAGGGTGTTCCCCGCCAGGGTTCCGTGGGAGTAGCCACTGGGTGTCGGCAGGGCAGCCGGGTTCACGGGGATGTGCTTCATGCGGCCTCCGGTTCGAGGTCGGTCGCGGTCCGATCCGACGATCCGTACAGTGGCATGTATTGACAGTAAATGACGGTCGTGAAAAAAACGAGATAGCGCGAACGTGACTGAACGCGAACGTGACTGAAGTCGTCTGAACCGAAGTCGTTTGAGCCGTCACGACTGGAACGGAGCCCCCTCCATGGAGCCCGACCTCAGCAAATACCGCCTTGAGGGCGACAACTCGATGTACCGGCTGCCCAGCGGGCTCGTCGCGCCCGTCGTGACCCGCGCCGGTTCCGAGAACGCGAACACCGCGGACTCCGGTGGGGCCGTTCGTGTCTCGGGCGTCAGCGCCCAGCACACCCCGGCCCGACGGCTCTGGTTCGGCAAGGTCAGCAACGAACCCGGCTACCGCTCCGTCACCCACCACCACGGCGAGGCGGAGACGGGCGGCTACGTCCTGTCGGGCCGGGCCCGCATCTACTTCGGCGAGAAGTTCGAGGACTACGTCGACATGGGGGAGGGCGACTGGGTCTTCGTGCCGCCGTTCATGCCGCACATCGAGTGCAACCTCTCGCGCAACAAGCCCCTGACGTGGATGACCACCCGGACACCGGAGAACATCGTCGTCAACCTGCCCGACATCGCGGACGCCGACCTGCGGGATTGGCTGGACCGATGACGACCGGGACACCGCCCACCTCGGAGATCTTCACCGCGGCCGTCGCGCTGACACCGGCCGAGCCCGAGCACTTCGACATCGCCTTCACCGCCGTCACCCAACCCTGTCCCTGGCCCAAGGCCTACGGCGGAGACCTGGTCGCCCAGGCCGCCGCCGCGGCCATGCGGTCGGTGACCGACGGCAAGACCCTGCACTCCATGCACAGTTACTTCCTGCGCCCGGCCGACATCGGGGCGAGCGTGCGCTACGAGGTGGAGGTGCTGCGCGACGGCCGCGGCTACAGCACCCGGCAGGTACGCGGCTACCAGAACGGCAAGACCCTCTACGTCTGCCTCGCCAACTTCGCCGCGGGGGAGCCCGGCCAGACCTTCGAGGCCGAACTCCCGCAACTCGCCGAGGACTTGCCCGACCCCGAGGGGCTGCCCAGTTCGGCGGCGTATCTCGCCGGGCTCAGCGGCGGTTCCATGACCGAGGAGTCGAAGGCCTACTGGTCCGGCGGCCGCGGCTTCGACATGCGGCACGTGCCCGGCCCGGTCTACCTCACCGTCGAGGGCAAGAAGGTCCCCCAACAGGCCGTCTGGCTCAAGCCGTTCGACCAGCTCCGGCCCGTCGAGGGGCTCACCGACGCCCAACGGGACCTGGCCGCGCTGGCGTACGTCTGCGACTACACGATCCTCGAACCCGTACTGCGCGTACTCGACCTGCCCTGGGCCAAACCCGGGCTCGTCACCGCCAGCCTCGACCACGCCATGTGGTTCCACCGCCCCGAACCCGTCGGTGACTGGCTCCTCTACCTCCAGGAAGCCGGCGCCGCCGACGCGGGCCGCGGTCTCGGCTCGGGTCGCTTCTTCACCCGCGACCACCGTCACCTGGCCACCGTCGTCCAGGAGGGCATGATCCGCCCCACCTGACCCGCCGCCTCCACCGGTGGGCTCCCGGAAGGACTCCCGCGTTGACTCCTCCGTCGCCTCTCCCGATATCCGCGATCTCCGCGCACCTGGACACCTTCACGCGCGATCACCTGCCTCCCGCGCACCTGTGGCCGACTATCGAGTTCAGCACACCGGAGCTGCGGTACCCGGACCGGCTCAACGCCGCCGCCGAGCTCATCGACATCCCCGTATCGACGTTCGGAGCCGACCGTCCGGCACTGCGCACTCCGACAGGGGAGAGCTGCTCCTACGGCGAGTTGCAGACCCGGACCAACCAGGTCGCCCAGGTGCTCACCGAGGACCTGGGGCTGGTCCCCGGACAGCGGGTCCTGTTGCGGTCTCCCAACAACCCCTGGGCGGTGGCGAGTTGGCTCGGCGTGCTCAAGGCCGGGGGAGTGGTCGTCACCGTCATGGCCGCGCTGCGCGCCCGCGAGATCGCCCCCATCGTCGAGCGGACGCGCCCCTCCGTAGCGCTGGTGGACCAGCGGTTCGCCGAGGACGTGCACGCCGTCAGGGAGGCGCAAGACGCGCGTGCCGAACGGGACGCGGCGTCGCCGGCGCTGACGGTCGTGGAGTTCGGCGGCACCGGCCCGGACGACCTCGTGGCGCGGGCCGGTACCAAGTCCGGCGAGTTCACCGCCGTGGACACCGCCGCCGACGACGTGGCGCTCCTCGCGCCGACGTCCGGCAGCACGGGTGTCCCGAAGATCACCATGCACTTCCACCGCGACATCCTGTCCATCGACAACACCTTCGGCCGCCATGTGCTGCGCCTGCTCCCCGACGACCTGGTCGCCTGCAGCGCCCCCTTCGCCTTCACCTTCGGTCTCGGCATGCTCGTCGTCTTCCCGCTGCGGGCCGGCGCCTGCGCCCTGCTGACCGAGGCCGCCACACCGCTCCAACTCGCCCAGTACGTCGATGAGTTGGGCGTCACCGTGCTCGCGACAGCCCCCACGGCGTACCAGGCGATCCTGCGGGAGGGGCAGGAACAGCGGCTCGCCGGACTGCGGGTCGGGGTGTCGGCCGGTGAACACATACCCCGGGCCGTCTGGGAGCGGCTGCGGGACCGGCTCGGACTACGGATCGTCGACGGGATCGGCGCCACCGAGCTGCTGCACATCTTCCTCTCCGCCGCCGGTGACGACATCAGGCCCGGAGCCACCGGGAAGCCGGTGCCGGGCTACCGCGCCACCATCCTCGGCCCGGACGGCTCGGAGCTCGGACCCGGCGAGCCGGGACGGCTCGGCGTCATCGGCCCGGTCGGCTGCCGCTACCTCGACGACGAACGCCAGAAGGACTACACCGTGGACGGCTGGAACGTCACCGGCGATGTCTTCCACCGGGACGAGGACGGCTACTTCCACTACCACGCCCGCGGCGACAGCATGATCGTCTCTTCGGGCTACAACATCGGCGGGCCCGAGGTCGAGGCCGCCGTGGACACCCATCCGGATGTGCTGGAGTCGGCCGTCGTCGGGAAGCCCGACGCGCAACGCGGCTTCGTCGTCTGCGCGTTCGTCGTGCTCCGCGAGGGCGTGCTGGGTGATGCCGCCAAGGCCAGGGAGATCCAGGACCACGTCAAACAGGTCATCGCTCCCTACAAGTACCCGCGTGACGTGCGGTTCTGCGACGCGCTGCCCCGCAACGCCAGCGGCAAGCTGCAGCGGTTCGCGCTCCGCAGGATCGTCGAGGACGAGCAGGCCGCCACGGCCGCCGTCGAGCAGTGAGAGGAACTCCCGTGAAGATCGCGATCGTTGGCGGTGGCCCCGGCGGCCTCTACTTCGCTGCTCTCATGAAACAGCTCGACCCGGCCCACGAGATCACCGTCTGGGAGCGCAACGCCCCCGACGACACGTTCGGCTTCGGTGTCGTCTTCTCCGACGAGACGCTCGGCGGCATCGAGAACGCCGACCCGGAGTTCGCCGACGCCATGGCACGGCGGTTCGCCCGCTGGACCGACATCGACATCCACTACCGGGGCAGGAGCCACACGATCGGCGGCCAGGGCTTCGCCGCGATGAGCCGCAAGGACCTCCTCCGGCTGCTGCAGGAACGTTGCCGCAGACTCGGTGTCTCCGTGCACTACTCGACGCTCGCCCCTCCGGTGGACGACCTGAGTGCCTCGTACGACCTGGTGGTCGGGGCCGACGGTCTCAACTCCCAGGTCCGGGCGGCCCGCGCGGACGTCTTCCGCCCCTCGCTGGACCGGCGGCACAACAGATACATGTGGCTGGGCACCGACCGGGTCTTCGAGGCCTTCCAGTTCTTCGTCAGGCAGACGGAGTGGGGGACCATGCAGGTCCACGGCTACCCCTACTCCGAGTCGGGCTCCACCTTCATCGTCGAGATGCACGAGGACGTCTGGCGGCGGGCCGGCTTCGACGACACCGAGGAGACCGAGTTCCCGCCGGGCGCCTCCGACGAGCGGGCCGTGGAGCGCGTCCGCGGACTCTTCGCAGACGAACTCGCCGGGCACCAGGTGTTCGCCAACAACTCGAAGTGGCTGGCCTTCACCACCGTACGCAACGAGCGCTGGCACCACGGCAACCTCGTCCTCGTCGGCGACGCCGCGCACACCGCGCACTTCTCGATCGGGTCGGGCACCAAGCTGGCCATGGAGGACTCCCTCGCCCTCGCCGCCTGTCTGCACGAACACCCGGACGTCGAGGGGGCGTTGACGGCCTACGAGGCGGAGCGGCGACCCGTCGTCGAGTCCACCCAGCGGGCCGCGCAGGCCTCGCTGGAGTGGTTCGAGAACATCGGCATGTACGTCCACCAGGAGCCGACACAGTTCTGCTTCAACCTGCTCACGCGCTCGCGCCGCATCACCTACGACAACCTGCGCACCCGCGACCAGGAGTTCGCCGACCGCGTCGACGCCGCCTTCGCCAAGTCGCAGGGCCTCGACGAGATCGCCCCGGCGATGTTCCAGCCGTTCCGGCTCGGGGAGCTGGAGCTGAAGAACCGGGTGATCGTCTCCCCGATGGACATGTACTCCGCCGTCGACGGTGTGCCCGGCGACTTCCACCTCGTCCACCTCGGCTCCAAGGCCATGGGCGGGGCCGGGCTCGTGATGACCGAGATGGTCTGTGTCTCTCCGGACGCCCGCATCACCCCCGGCTGCACGGGGCTGTGGACCGGGGAACAGCGTGACTCCTGGGCGCGGATCGTGTCCTTCGTCCACGACCGCAGCACCGCCCGTATCGGCCTGCAGCTCGGCCATTCGGGCCGCAAGGGTTCCACGCGGCTGATGTGGGAGGGCATGGACGATCCGCTGCCGGACGGCAACTGGGAGACCGTCGGCCCGTCACCGCTGCCGTACGGCCCCGGGTCGGCCGTCCCGCGCGAGATCACCCGCGCCGACAGGGACCGGATCACCGCCGACTTCGTCGCAGCCGCCCGCCGCGGCGCGGAGGCGGGCTTCGACCTGCTCGAACTGCACTGCGCGCACGGCTACTTGCTGTCCTCCTTCCTCTCGCCGGTCGCCAACCACCGCACCGACGAGTACGGCGGTTCGCTGCAGAACCGGCTCCGGTTCCCGCTGGAGGTCTTCGACGCGGTCCGGGCCGTCTGGCCGGCCGGGCGGCCGATGATCGTGCGTATCTCCGCGACCGACTGGGTGCCGGACGGCAACACCGAGCATGACGCCGTCGGCATCGCCCGCGCCTTCGTCGCCCACGGCGCTGACGCCATCGACGTCTCGTCGGGACAGGTCACCAGGGACGAGGACCCCGCGTACGGCCGCTCGTACCAGACCCCGTTCGCGGACCGGATCCGCCACGAGGTCACCGCCGCGACCGGCACCGCGGTCATCGCGGTCGGCGCGATCGCCTCCTACGACGACGTGAACTCGATCCTCCTGGCGGGCCGGGCCGACCTGTGTGCCCTCGGCCGCACCCACCTCTACGACCCGCACTGGACGCTGCACGCGGCGGCCGAGCAGGAGTACCGGGGCGCCGCGACCCAGTGGCCGGTCCAGTACCGGGCCGGCAGCCGCAAGCCGCCCACCTCGCGCACCGACGCCGTACGCCCCCGCCTCTCCCTGCTGCGAGCCGACGACTCCGACCAGAACGTCCATCTGCGCTGGACCCCGCCCCGCGAGCCGGCGACGGTCACCTGAACCGGCGGAAGCTACCTCTCACCTCTCAAAACCCGTGCAGTGAGCCGTGCGACGCGCCCCAGGAGCGCGCCGCACGGCTCTCGTGCGTCAGGTCCGCGAGCCCCGGTTTCGGCGGAGACGTTGCTCCGGACAGCGGAACGTCTCCCTCCTGCCGCACTGCGCCGTCGAAGATCGCACGTTAATTTGGCCATGTTTTCACCGGATCACACCTTTCGTCCTGCCCGTCGCGGCAGAGGCGGAAGAGGCCCTGCGCCCGCGCGGGGACGAAGGGTGGACGATGGCCAAGACCTTGAACGACACGCTCGCCCGGGCCGAGCGCCACGGAGCGACGCGGACCGCCCGCATCGGTCCGCGCACCAGAGACCTGGCCTGGCCGGCAGCGGTCGCGGCCGCCTTCACACTGGCCCAACTGGCGCTCGTACGCCCGGGGATGGGCCTCGGCTGGGACGAGTCGGTGTACGTCAGTCAGGTCAGCGGTCACACCCCGGCGGCGTTCTTCAGCGCCCCGCGCGCCCGCGGTGTCTCGTTGCTGGTCGCACCGATCGCCTCGTGGTCCTCGTCCACGGAACTGCTGCGCGTCTATCTGGCTCTGCTGTCCGGGCTCGGCCTCTTCCTGGCACTGCGCGCCTGGCGCGGACTCTTCCCCGCACGGGTGATCGGCGCCGGCGGTGCCCTGTTCGCGACGCTGTGGGTGACCTTGTTCTACGGTCCGCAGGCCATGCCCAACTACTGGGTCGCGATCGGTGCCCTGGCAGGTGTCGGCTACTTCCTGCGTGCCCAGGCCGAACCCGGCGACCGGGCGGCCCTGTGGGCCGTCGGTGCGAGTGCGGCGCTGATGGCGTGGATGCGGCCCACCGACGCCGTCTGGGTCACGCTGCCGTTGTTCGCCGTGCTGGTGTGCCTCCCTTGTTGGCGACGACCCTGGCTGTTGGCGGCGCTGCTCGTCGGTCTGGTGAGCGGGGCGGCGCAGTGGGTCGTCGAGGCGTACGTCGGTTTCGGCGGCCTGAGCGAGCGGCTCGCCGACGCCTCCGGGATCCAGGGTGGCCTCGGCTGGAACATCGCCGTCCTGGACCAGCTGCGCACCCTGGGCGGACGGAGCCTGTGCCGCCCGTGCGCCGGATCGATTCCGGCCACACCGATCATCGTGTGGTGGTTCGTCCTGCCGCTGCTCGCCGCCGTCGGGCTGGCGGTCGCGGTCAGGGCCCGGCGTACGGCGGGCACCCTCCTGCCCCTTGCCTGCGCCACGACGGCCGGCATCCCGTACCTGTTCATGATCGGATACGCCGCGCCGCGCTTCCTGCTCCCCTTCTACGCGCTGCTGGTCATCCCGGTCGCCGACGCGCTCATCCACCTCGTCACCGCGTCGATCCGCAAACGGCGACCGGTGGCCGCGATCCTGGTGGCACTCGGCCTCGCCGGGCATCTGGCGGTCCAGTACACCGTGCTGTACCACGCCGTGGACCGCACCACGGCCTCGCACCGCGACTGGGCCCGCACAGCGGCCGAGCTGCACCGACTCGGGGTACGGCCGCCCTGTCTGCTGACCGGGCACCTGGCCATCCCGATCGCCTTCTACGCGGGCTGCCGTTCCGTCCAGACCCAGGGTCACAACGCCAACACCACCCCGGCGGGCATCGTCGGGGCCGCCGAGCGGCTGCCGGTCGCCGCCCTCACGACACCGAAGGGCCAACCGCCCGAATTCGCCCGGACCTGGGAACGGCACCGCGTCGCCGGCCTGCACCTCCACATCGCGCCCGCCGTGCGCTGAGACGACCGCGCCGACCGCACCCCGAGCCCGCCGCTGACGGCCTCCGGCCGGACTGTGACGTACTTGTGCGGCCTCCTGTCCGGTCAGGTCCGATCACGAGATATCTTGATGTCGAGCAATGTTGCAGACGTGGAGCGGAGCACCCGGTGACTGACTCGACCATCATCTATACGCACACTGACGAGGCCCCGGCCCTGGCGACCTATTCGTTCTTGCCGGTGGTCCAGGCGTACGCGTCGCAGGCCGGTGTCACTGTGGAAACCCGTGACATCTCGCTGGCCGGACGCATCATCGCCCTCTTCCCCGAGTTCCTTGAGGAGGGCCAGCGCATCGCCGACGCCCTCTCCGAGCTCGGTGACCAGGCCAAGACGCCCGAGGCCAACATCATCAAGCTGCCCAACGTCTCGGCGTCGATCCCGCAGCTGAAGGCCGCGGTAGCCGAGCTGCAGGCGCAGGGCTACGCGCTGCCCGCCTACCCGGACGACCCGAAGACCGACGAGGAGCGCGACATCCGCGCCCGCTACGACAAGGTCAAGGGCAGCGCCGTGAACCCGGTGCTGCGCGAGGGCAACTCCGACCGCCGCGCCCCCGCGTCGGTCAAGAACTACGCCAAGGCCCACCCGCACCGCATGGGCGCCTGGACCTCCGAGTCGAAGACCAACGTCGCGACCATGGGTGTCGACGACTTCCGTTCCACCGAGAAGTCCGCGGTGATCCCGGAGGCCGGTTCCCTGCGCATCGAGCTTGTGGGCGACGACGGCTCCACCACGGTCCTGCGCGAGTCCGTACCCGTCCTCGCGGGCGAGGTCGTCGACGCGTCCGTCATGCACGTCGCCGCCCTGCGCGAGTTCCTCACGGCGCAGATCGCCCGCGCCAAGGCCGAGGACGTGCTGTTCTCCGTGCACCTCAAGGCCACGATGATGAAGGTCTCCGACCCGATCGTCTTCGGTCACGTGGTGCGCGCCTTCTTCCCGAAGACGTTCGCGAAGTACGGCGAGACGCTCGCCGCCGCCGGTCTGACCCCGAACGACGGTCTGGGCGGCATCTACAAGGGCCTGGAGTCCCTGCCCGAGGGCGCCGAGATCAAGGCGTCCTTCGACGCCGAGCTCGCCGACGGCCCCGCGCTCGCCATGGTCGACTCCGACAAGGGCATCACCAACCTGCACGTCCCCTCCGACGTCATCGTCGACGCCTCCATGCCGGCGATGATCCGCACCTCCGGCCACATGTGGGGCCCGGACGGCGGGGAGGCCGACACCCTCGCGGTCCTCCCGGACAGCAGCTACTCCGGTGTCTACCAGGTCGTCATCGACGACTGCCGCGCCAACGGCGCCTTCGACCCGTCGACGATGGGCTCGGTCCCGAACGTCGGTCTGATGGCGCAGAAGGCCGAGGAGTACGGCAGCCACGACAAGACTTTCGAGATCCCGGCCACCGGCACGGTCCGCCTCGTCGACCAGGCCGGCAACGTCGTCCTCCAGCAGACGGTCTCCGCCGGCGACATCTTCCGCGCCTGCCAGACCAAGGACGACCCGATCAAGGACTGGGTCAAGCTCGCCGTCACCCGCGCCCGCGCGACCGGCGACCCGGCCGTGTTCTGGCTGGACGAGAGCCGCGCCCACGACGCAGTGCTCATCGAGAAGGTCCAGCGGTACCTGCCGGAGCACGACACCGAGGGCCTGGACATCCGCATCCTGGCCCCGGTCGAGGCGACCAAGCTCTCCGTGGAGCGCATCCGCCGCGGCGAGAACACCATCTCGGTCACCGGCAACGTCCTGCGCGACTACCTGACCGACCTGTTCCCGATCCTGGAGCTGGGCACCAGCGCCAAGATGCTCTCGGTCGTCCCGCTGATGAACGGCGGCGGCCTCTTCGAGACGGGCGCCGGCGGCTCCGCGCCCAAGCACGTGCAGCAGCTGGTCAAGGAGAACTACCTGCGCTGGGACAGCCTGGGCGAGTTCCTCGCGCTGGCCTCCAGCTTCGAGCACCTCGCGCAGACCACGGACAACGCGCGCGCCCAGGTCCTCGCGGACACGCTCGACCGCGCGACCGCCACGTTCCTGGAGAACGACAAGTCGCCGAGCCGTCGCCTCGGTGGCATCGACAACCGCGGCAGCCACTTCTACCTCGCCCTCTACTGGGCGCAGGAGCTGGCCAAGCAGACCGACGACGCGGCGCTCGCCAAGGTGTTCGCCCCGCTCGCCGAGACGCTGACCGCGCAGGAGCAGACGATCGTCGACGAGCTGATCGCGGTGCAGGGTTCGCCGGCCGACATCGGCGGCTACTACCAGCCCGACCCGGTCAAGGCGGCGGCCGTGATGCGGCCGTCCGCGACGCTCAACGCGGCGCTGGCCACGCTCGCCTGAACCTGAGCCGTAGCGGTCCGCCGGCGGCACGTTGGTCGTCTGCGGGTGCGTTGTGGCTTGTCGCGCAGTTCCCCGCGCCCCTGAAGGGGCGCGGGTCTCGCCAGAGGGGTAGGTCGACGATGACGGACTCTCCCGTGGACTCTTCCGACAGAGGCGCAGGCAGTCGGCAGCTCCAGGTCGAGGTGCATGGCCTTGACGTGATCGGGGATGCCGAGCGCAAGGGCACCCCCCGGACCCTGTTCTGGCCCTGGTTCGGGGCGAACGTGTCCATTCTCGGACTTAGCTACGGGTCCTTCGCGCTCGGGTTCGGGATCTCGTTCTGGCAGGCGCTGGCCGCCGGGGTGATCGGGATCGTCTTCTCGTTCCTGCTCTGCGGGTTCGTCGCGGTGGCGGGAAAGCGTGGCTCCGCGCCGACGATGGTGCTCAGCCGGGCGGCCTACGGAGTACGCGGCAACCGGCTGCCGTCGGTCGTCTCGTGGATGCTCACCGTCGGCTGGGAGACCGTGCTCACGGCCCTGGCGACGATGGCCACCGCGACCGTTCTCGACCGGCTCGGCTGGGGCGGCGGCACCGGGACCAAGGTGGTCGCCCTGATCGTCGTCGGGGCGCTCGTGGTGGTCGGCGGAGTGATGGGCTTCGACCTGATCATGCGGCTGCAGACGGTCATCACCGTGGTCACCGGTGTCCTGACCGTCGTCTACATCGGGCTCGTCGCCGACCACATCCACTGGTCGGCCGTCAGCGCCGTACCCTCCGGCTCCGCCCAGGAGTTCATCGGCGCGCTGGTCTTCATGATGACCGGCTTCGGACTCGGCTGGGTCAACGCGGCCGCGGACTACTCGCGCTATCTGCCGCGCGGCTCCTCCGGCCGGGGCGTGGTCGGCTGGACCGCCTTCGGCGCCTCGGTGGCACCGCTGCTCCTGCTGGTCTTCGGCCTGCTGCTCGCGGGATCGTCCACCGAGCTCAACACGGCCATCGCGGCCGACCCGATCGGCGCGCTGACCACGATCCTGCCCACCTGGTTCCTGATCCCGTTCGCCGCCGTGGCCGTACTCGGTCTCGTCGGCGGCGCGGTCCTCGACATCTACTCCTCCGGTCTCGCCCTGCTCGCGGCGGGGCTGCGGATGCCGCGCTATCTGGCGGCCCTGCTGGACGGCGTGCTGATGATCGCGGGCTCGATCTACATCGTGTTCCTCACGGACGACTTTCTGGGCCAGTTCATCGGCTTCCTCACCACACTCGGTGTGCCCGTCGCCGCCTGGTGCGGTGTGATGCTCGCCGACCTCCTGCTGCGGCGCCGCGACTACGACGATGCCGACCTGTTCCGCACCCGCGGCCGTTACGGCGACGTCGAACCGCTCCCGCTGCTGCTGACCCTCTCCGCCACCGCGATCGGCTGGGGCCTCGTCACCAACACGGCCGCCGGCTGGCTGGAGTGGCAGGGCTATCTGCTCGGCCCGCTGGGCCTCGGCGGCAAGGACGGCTCCTGGGCCTACGCCAACCTCGGCGTACTCGCCGCGCTCGCCCTCGGCTTCCTCGGCACCCTCGCACTCGGCCGCGGCCGGATCCGTACGCAGGAGGCGCAGCCACCGAGCCGGCCGCTGGACGTGGAGGTGCCCGGCGCATGAGCCGACCGGGGCCCCGGAGCCTGCTGGCCGTCATCGACATGCAGCGCGTCTTCGCCGAGCCGGACAGCCCCTGGGCCGCGCCCCGCTTCACCGAGGCCGCGGACGGGGTACTCCGCCTGCTGCCGGCCTTCGAGGAACGCGTCACCTTCACCCGGTTCCTGGCACCCGAGAAGCCCGCCGGCGCCTGGCGGGCGTACTACGAGCAGTGGCCCTTCGCGCTGCGGCCGCCGCACGACCGTCTCTGGGAGCTGGTGGACGAACTCGCGCTCCACGCCCGGCACTTGCTGGACGCCCCGACCTTCGGCAAGTGGACTCCCGAATTGGCCGGGCGAGTCGGTCCCGAGGGCCGTCTGGTGCTCGCCGGAGTCAGTACGGACTGCTGTGTGCTCTCCACCGCACTGGCCGCCGCCGACGCCGGGGCCGAGGTGTGGGTGGCGGCCGACGCCTGCGCCGGGGCGGACGACGCCTCGCACGCCAAGGCCCTGCAGATCATGGACCTGTACCGGCCGCTGATCCGGGTCGTCACCGTGGCCGAGGTGCTCGCCCGGGTCGCGTGAGCGCCTGAGCACGGGTCGCGTGAGTACCCCAGCACCGCTCGCGTGAGCACCCGAGCACCGCAGACCCCACACGGCACCCCAGGCCCCATCGGGCGAGGCGTACCATACCGGGTGGGGTATATACCGAGGGAGCGCTCCACATGGAACTGCAGATGGCGGCCGACGAGCTGAAGTCCGTGATCAACCGGCTCAAGCGGGCCCAGGGGCAGATCGCGGGCGTGATCAACATGATCGAACAGGGGCGTTCCTGCGAAGAGGTGGTCACCCAACTGGCCGCGGCGTCACGGGCGTTGGACCGCGCCGGGTTCGCGATCATCGCGACCGGACTCCAGCACTGCATGACCGACGAGAGCGGCGAGCAGGACCTGGACCGCGACCAGATGCGGGCGCGCCTGGAGAAGCTCTTCCTGTCCCTCGCCTGACGCACCCCTGCCGGAAGGCCGTCGTCAGAGGCGCCCCGCACCCGTGTACAGGTCCAGCTCCCCTTCGAGTTCGACGGCGATCACCGTCGCCCGGTCGTCCAGGTCGGCGGCCGCTAGCGCGTCGATCCACGTCACCCCGGGAACGGCGTCGAGGCCGCCGGTGACGTGGTGGCCCAGTTCCGCGCCCGTACCGAGGACCGTGGCCCGCCGGACCGGATTGCGCAGGCCGCGGATCGAGACGGAGTCGCGGGGAGCGTCGAAGCACACCAGGTACAAGGTGCGCCGGTCGGCGGACAGGGTGCTGGGACCGTAGTGGTGCCCGGCGGGCAGCCCGGCGACGGTGCCGTACACGGCGTCGGAGTGCCGCGCGATCCATGCACCGAGGCCTTCCAAGCGCTCGATCTGCTCCTCGGGGATCGTGCCGTCCTCGCGGGGCCCGGCGCCCAGCAGCAGATTGCCGCCCATGCCGATCGTCTCCGTGAAGTACCGCACCAGCTGGCGCACCGACTTGAAGTCGCGGTCCTGCGGCCGGAAGCTCCATGAGTCGTTGATCGTGAGGCAGAGCTCCCACGGACCGTCCGGGGCCCGCAGCGGGGTGCCCTGCTCCGGCGTGGCGTAGTCGCCGTGGCTGAGCATGCGGCCGTTGAGGATGGTGTCCGGGTTGCCGGAAAGGATCAGCTCGGCGAGCTCGCCCATCCGCCACTGCTCCTCGGTGCGCTCCCATTCCCCGTCGAACCAGAGGACGTCGGGCCGGAAGCGCTCGACGAGCTCGCCGACCTGGCCGTCGCGGTACGCGAGATAGCGCGCCCAAGCCGCCGGGTCCTCCTTGCCAGGCTCGGCGTGCGAGTACTCGTTGGGCGGCACGATGACCGGTCCGGGGTGCCGCTCCGTCGCGTAGTCCGGGTGGTTCCAGTCGGAGTGCGAGTAGTAGAGGCCGACCTTGAGGTCCCGGGCGCGCAGCGCGTCGACGAAGCCGGTGACCAGGTCGCGTCCCGCCGGGGTGTCCCGCACCACGTCGAGATTGCGGTGGTCGGTGTTCCAGAGGGCGACACCGTCGTGGTGGCGGGCGGTGAGCACCGCGTACCGCGCGCCCACCCGGGCGAACAACTCCGCCCAGGCGTCCGGGTCGTAGTGCGACGCGGTGAAGCCGTCGAGCTGTTTCATGTACTGCTCGTGTGTCATCTCGCCCGTGTAGAACGACCAGGACTCGGCGGCGCCGCCCACGGCGTAGATGCCGTAGTGGATGAAGATGCCCAGCTTGGCATCGGGAAACCAGGGTTGCATCGGCATGGCTCCACGCTAGGCGCGGGCCCGGTTCCGACGCGTGGGCGACGGTCACCACTACTGGTCCGTTTTCACCCCGGGATCCGGTTGCTGCGAGATCCCCCCACGTGCCACCGGATCACCTCCGTGCGGAACTACTTGGCTCTATCCGGTGGGTACAGCAGGTGCCTGTGGCGTGTTCAATCACCCGTATCGCGACACGTACGGACGGCCCCACACGTCAGGAGGCACCGTGATCGCCGCTCCCGAACCCGGACTGACCGAACGCGAACTGATCGACCGAGCCGTCGCCCTGCGGCCCGCACTGCTCGAACGTCAGCCGGAGACCGAGCGGTTGACGCGCTACCCGAAAGACACGCACGACGACTTCCTGCGGGCCGGTTTCTACCGGATCCTGCAGCCGCGCCGCTACGGCGGATACGAGTTCGGCGTGCCGACCTTCTACCGCGTGGTCACCGAGATCGCCCGCGGCTGCCCCTCCACGGGCTGGGCGCTCTCCCTGACCGCCGCCCATGTGCTCCAGGTCGCCGCGCAGTTCGAGGAGCGGGCGCAGGAGGAGATCTTCGGTGACGACGGCGAGTTCCGCGCCGCGTCCACGGTCATGCCGGTCGGTGTGGCCCGGCCGGACGGCGACGGGCACGTCGTCCTCGACGGAACCTGGCCGTACTCGTCCGGATCGCCGTACTCCACGCACTACGTCGGCCAGACCCTGCGCGCCCCGGAGAAGCCGGGCGACCCGCCAGGACCGCTCGTGCTGTTCGTCGCGCCGCGCTCGGTGTGGACGCTGCTCGACGACTGGCACGGCGTCCTTGGGCTGCGCGGCAGCGGCTCCAACAGCATCCGCATGGAACAGGCTCGCATCCCCGAGTACCTCACCCGGGAGGTGGGCCTCCTCGACCTGCCGGTGGAGGGCGGCACACCCGGATCGAAGCTGCACGGCAACGCGCTGTACGCGGGCCGGGCCCCCAGCTTCTTCCACGGGGAGCTGGCCGCCATCATCGTCGGCACGGCGTACGCGGCCGCCGACGAGTACGCCCGGATCCTCGCCGAGCGGCCGCTGACCCTGGAACCCGACCGCACGCGGGCCGAGCTCCACGACTACCAGCGCCACCTGGGCGAGGCACTCGGTGCGATCCACACGGCTGAGGCGGCCCTCCAGCGCAGTGCCGAGGACTACATGGAGACCTGCCGTCGCAATGTCTCCGGGGAGGCGCCCTTCACCGTCGCGGACGACAACCGGCTCGCGCTGGTCTTCCTCACGGCGGGCCGCATGGCCTGGGACGTCACGCAGAGCATCCTCTTCCGCACGGCCGGTTCTCGCCATGCCCGTGACGGCGAGCGGATGCAGCGCTACCTGCGGGACGCCGCCACGTACTGGTCCCACATCGGGCCGAGCATGGCCGAGCCGCTCGCGCGGCGCGTCGGCTGCGACCGGCTCGGGCTGCCCTCGCACGACATCCCGCTGATTCCGTGAGCGTTCGGTGACGTCCGGGTGAGACGTGCATGGCCCGTCCCGCGTCGGGTACGCGACCAGCCGCGCCCGGGTCGGAACCTGGTCCGGGCGGCCTGTTTTCGTTACTACGTCGGGATGTGCCATGGAGATTTCCTCGAACAACAACGTCACGGCGGAGGCCGAGCGAGCGCTTACCGTGCTGGCCGAGAACGCCGAGGACGGCGATGCCCTGGACACCCTGGCCGGCAGTGACGTGCTGGTCCCGGTGCCGGACGACGCCGACGACGAGGCGGCAGGCGATCCCTCCGTCGTTGCCCTGCCCGTCATCGAGCAGCCGGGCGGGGACCCGCTGGTTCCGGTGTTCACCTCGGAGGTGCGGATGGCCGAGCTGCTGCCGTCGGTGTCGCGCTACCGCCTGGTGCCGCTCGGTGCGCTTGCCGCGCAGTGGCCCACCAGTGAGGTCTCGCTGAGCATCGACGCCAGTGCGCCGCATGGGCTGACGCTCAGCTCGCAGGGTGTGCGTGCGCTGTTGGCGCGGCCTCACGCCTGAGCGGGGTGTGTTTTGGGCGCGGGGTGCCTTTGGCTCCCGCGCCCCTGGGTGGGTGGGGGTTTCGGTGGTTTGCGACGTGCGGGTCGTCCGTGGCTGAGCGCGCAGTTCCCCGCGCCCCCAAAAGACAAAAGCCGGGGCGCAGCCCCGCTTTCAGGGGCGCGGGGAACTGCGCTACCAGCCACACACAACCCGCGGCCGACCGCCGACGATCAGAGGCTCTTGCCGGGGTTGAGGATCCCCCGGGGGTCGAACGCCTCCTTGAGTCGCCGCTGCAGCGCGTGCGCCGCGGGCCCCAGCTCGTCCGCGACCCACTGCCGCTTCAGGACACCCACGCCGTGCTCGCCCGTGAGCGTGCCCCCCAGCCGCAACGCCAGCGCGAAGATCTCGCCCGCCGCCTCCCACGCGGCATCCGGGAGCCGGTCCAGAGCCGGATCCACGACGATGATCGGATGAAGGTTCCCGTCGGCCGCGTGGGCGATGGTGAAGATCGGCACGTCATGACGTGCGGAGATGGCACGGATCGAACGAGCCGCCTCCGCGAGCCGCGAGCGCGGTACCGCGATGTCCTCGATCAGCGGCCGGCCCAGCCGTTCGAGGGCCGGCAGGGCCAGCCGGCGCGCGGCGAGCAGCGACTCCGCCTCGGCGGGATCGTCGGTCACCTCGACCGTCGTCGCCAGCGGCGTGAGCAGTTGCGCGACCACCTCCGCCTCCACGGCCGCACCCGCTCCGTCGCACTGGACGACCAGCAACGCCGCGCCCCGCTCGCGCAGTTCGGGGTCGATGGCGTGCAGCACAGGCCCGTCGACCAGCTCCGCGAGCGCCGGTTCGACCCCGGCCCGGCCGATCGCGTACGACGCCTCGGCGGCGGCCTCGAAGGACGGGAAGTACGCGGCGAGCGTGGCCGTCGCCACGGGGACGGGCCGCAGCCGCAGCGTCGCCGAGGTGATCACCGCGAGGGTGCCCTCGGAGCCGGTGAGCAGGGCGGTCAGGTCGTAGCCGGTGACCCCCTTCACCGTACGGCGGCCGGTCCTGATCACCGTGCCGTCCGCGAGCACCGCCTCCAGACCGAGCACGCTGTCCCGCGTCACGCCGTACTTGGCGCAGCGCAGGCCGCCCGCGTTGGTCGCGATGTTCCCGCCGATCGTGGAGATGGCGGCGCTCGCGGGGTCGGGCGCGTACCGCAGGCCGTGGGCGCCGGCCGCGCGGTCCAACTCGGCTGTGATCACGCCCGGTTCGACGACCGCGAGCTGGTCGTCCGCCGACAGTTCGAGGACGCGGTTCATGCCGGACAGGTCGAGGACCAGCACGCCCTCGCCCGCGGTCGCGCCGCCCGACAGACCCGTGCCGGCGCCGCGCGGCACGACCGGCACACCCAGGGCATGCGCGTGCCGGAGGGTGACCGTCACGTCCTCGGTGCGCCGGACGTGGACGACCGCCAGGGGACTGCCGTCGGACCGGGCACCGGAACGGTCGGTGGCGTGCGCGGCCAGCGTGCGCGGATCGGTGGCCAGCCGGTCGGGGGCCAGATCACGGGCCAGCAGCCCGAGCAGTTCGGCGGCCTTCGTGGATTCGAGAGCGGTCGTCGCGGGAGCGGTCACAGGTCGAGTGCCTTCGTTCCGATGGCGAGCAGGGAGATGTCCTCCTGGGGCGCGTGCACGGGCGCGCACTGGATGTCACGGAAGTGCCGCTCCAGAGGATTGCCGCGGGCCAGCCCCGGATTGCCGAGCAGCCGTACGGCCAGCTCGACGGCCCGTACCGCGTGCCGGTCGGCCAGTACGCGCGCGCCGAGGGCCTGCTCCAGCGTGTAGGTCGGGTCCTCGGCGTCGACCCTCGCGGCCCCGTCGAAGAGCAGCTGCTCGGCGGTGGCGAGGAGCACCTCGATCTCCCCGGCCGTCCGCCGGAAACGCTCGGTACGGGCCACCGGGTAACCGAGATTGGCGGGCACGCGCGTGTGCGCGAAGGTGTGGAAGAAGGCCTGTGCCGCACGCGCGACCCCCACATACAGGGCGGCGAGCGGGAGATGGAGCGATGCTCCGGCCCGGTTGTCCTGCTCGCTCGCGGGACCGTGCGGGCCGAGCCCGATGACATGTTCGTACGGGACCTCCACGTCCCGGAACGTCACGTCGTGGCTGCCGCTCGCCCGTAGCCCCAGCTGGTCCCACCGGTCGGTGATCTCGATGCCGGGCGAGCCGCCGGGCACCAGGAACGTGCCCACGCGCGGCTCCGGCTCATCGGTGGTCGCCCACACCAGAAACCAGTCCAGTCCCTCCGCGCCCGTCACGAACCGCTTGCGCCCGCCGACCGACCAGCCGTCCGCCGTGCGCCGGGCGACCGTCGCGGGCAGTCCGCCCCGCGCCGGGGAACCCAGTTCGGGCTCCACGCGCGCGTGGTTGACGAGAACCGGCCGCTGCTCGGACTCCTTGAGCACGCGCGCGTACAGCTCCTCGGGCCACGTCGGTCGTACGGCCTCACGGGCGTGGGTGTTGAGGGTCATCGCCGTGATCAGGGCCACGGACGGATCGCCCCGACCCAGTGTGTGCAGGATGCGCGCGGTCTCCTCCACTCGGGCGCCCCGGCCGCCGTACCGCTCCCCGACGGTCGCGGTGAGCAGCCCCGCCTCGTGCACCACCTGGACGGACTCGGCGGGAAAGGCACCCGACCGGTCGTATCCCACGGCGAGTTCGGCGAGGCGCGCGATCAGGTCCGGGCTCACGCCCGGACTCACCGGGGGGTTCTCGGTCACAGGGCCTTCTCCAGATCGGTGTCGAGTGCGCGGCTCCAGAAGGACTTCACGTCCAGCTTTCCCTTCAGGGCGCCCAGTTCGGTGAAGGCGTCGGCGACCTTCTGCTGCGAGGCGATGGTGTCGTCGCCGACCGTCCTGGCCCGGGTCGGTCGCTGTGCCTGCGCGTCGCGGAAGTCCTTCTCCGCCTGGGCCACGGGCTGGTGGGTGGCCTTGGCGACGACCTTCGCGAACTCGTGCTCGCGGCCGTCACGGATGTACGCGTACGCCTTGGTGATCCGGGCGATCAGATCGGCCGCGGCGGCCCGCCGGCCAGGGCTCTTCAGAACGTTGTCTCGGGCCGACCAGAGGAAGTTGCCGGACAGCACGTCCTTGCCCGAGCCGACCGTGACGGCGCCCTGCTGATGGGCCGTGATGACCGACGTGCCGTAGGAGGCGAAGGCGTCGATGCCGCCGCCGTTCAGGGCAGCGAGCCCGTCGTTGGGCAGGAGCGGCTTGGCGTCGATGTCCGACCACTTCAGGCCCGCCCGCTTCAACAGCTCGTACAGGAAGTAGTGGGCGGTGGTGTTCTGGACGTAGCCGACCTTCTTGCCCTTCAGATCCGCGATGTCCGTCACCTCGGAGCCCTTGGGGACGACGACCTCCTGGTTGAGGGTGGTGCCGCGCTGCACGGCGACGACCTTGAAGTTCGGGCTGTCGTCGGCGGCGGCGAAGACCGGCGGGATCTCGCTGGAGGAGGCAAGGTCGAGCGCTCCGGCCCGGACGGCCTGGAGCTGCTGGTCACCGCCCTGGAACAGACTCCACTTCACCTTGTACGGGGTGTCGTCGAGGTGGGCGAACTTGAGCACGGCCTCCTCGTTCTTCCAGCCGGTGGCGCCGACGGCCAGCGTCACCGAGGAGAGGTCGGAGGAGGACTCGGCCTCCGCGTCGCCTCCGCAGGCCGTGGCGAGCGGCAGCAGAAGCGCGAGCGCGGCGGTGGACGTGAGCAGGGTGCGACGGAACACGGAGTCTCCATGAGAGGAATCGATTCAGACGAGGACGGAGGACGGACGGAGGTGGGGGAGCGCAGGGAGGGCAGGGGAGGGACGAGAGCGCGCGTGGGTACGTGAAGAGTCAGGCGGCCCGGTCCGCCGAAGCGCGGTGGGCGAGTTCCTGCCGGACCAGCGGCAGGACGTAACGCGCGTAGTCGATCGCGTCGTTGAGCGGGTCGTAGCCGCGGATCGACAGCAGGTCGCAGCCGATGTCCACGTAGTCGAGCAGCGCCTTCGCGACCGTCTCCGGGGAGCCGACCAGTGCGGTCGAGGCGCCGGCCGCGTTGGTCGCGACCGCCGGGGCCGTCCACAGGCAGCGGTCGTGCACCTCGCCCCGCTCGGCGATGTCGAGCAGCCGCTGCGAACCGACGTTGGCCGGACGGCCGCTCGTCCTGTAGTGGCGCAGCAGCTCGGTGTTCTGCGCCTGGTCCTTCAGCACGCCCAGGGTGCGGTGCGCCTTCTCCCAGGCCAGTTCGTCGGTGGGCGCGATGATCGGGCGGAACGACACCCAGATACGGGGACGGGGGCGCCCGGCGGCGTCCGCGACCGCGTTCACGGCGACGATCTGCTCGGCCGTCTCCTTCAGCGGCTCGCCCCACAGCCCGAAGATGTCGCCCTGCTGCCCGCCCACGCGGTACGCGTCCTGGGAGGACCCGCCGACCGAGATCGGCACCAGGCCGTTCACCGGCTTCACATCCGAGTAGTAGCCCTCGAACTTGAAGTACGTGCCCTCGTGCGACACGGGCCCGTCGGCCTGCCACACCTTCCGCAGGATCTGGATGTACTCGTCCGACCGCTCGTACCGCTCCCTCTTGTCGAGGTAGTCGCCCTCGCGGTGCTGCTCCTCGTCACTGCCACCGGAGATGATGTGCACGGTCAGCCGGCCGTCGCTGATCCGGTCGAGGGTCGCGAGCGCGCGGGCCGCGTGCGTCGGGAAGATCACGCCCGGCCGGTGCGCCAGGATCGGACGCACCCGCTCGGTGTGCGTGGCCACGAACTGGGCGATCTGGAAGGCGTCCGGCGAGGCCGAGTGGTAGGCGACCAGCGTGTGGTCGAAGCCTCCGTCGTCCAACGCCCGGGCGTACCTGCGCAGATGGTCGACGTCGAGACCGGTGCGGCTCGCGGCGGCCGGACCGGACGCCCCGGAGTCGGTGTGCACGGCGCTGATGAACTCGACAGGCATGGTGAACTCCTTTGCTTGGCAAGCGACGTGAGAGCGCTTCGGTCGCTGTGTGAGGCCTGCTGTTTGCGAACTGCTGCTTGAGAGCTGCCGTTCGAGGGCCGCTACTTGAGGACGGAGGCGTCGGCGGACTTCGCCACGTCGACGTTCGGGTCGAGGACGCCGATGCCGTGCATCAGGTCGGCCACGTCCTGGACTGTCCCGTTCACCTCGGGCGTGACGGGTTGCACCTTGCTGTACGCGGCCGAGGCGAGGGTCTTCGCGATCGCGGGGTCGGCGCCGTTGCGCTCGACGATGGCGTCGGCGTACGCGTCCTGGTGGGTGCTGGTCCACTTCAGGGCCGTACCGAGCCGCGTCAGGAAGTCGCCGAGCGCGGCCTTCTTCGCCTTGTCCGCGAGCGCCTTCTCGGAGGCCCCGATGAATCCGTAGCCGCTGATCCGTCCGTCGGCGCCGTCGACCAGCAGCCTGCCGCCCTGCTGGAGGCCGACGGCCTGGTAGACCCCGAAGGTGGCCCAGACCTCGATCTTCCCGGAGGAGAAGGCGGCCTGCGCGTCGGTCGGCAGCAGGTACTGGACCTTCACGTCGGAGTACTTGAGGCCGTTCTGCTGAAGCACGTTGGCGAGCAGGTACTCGGCGATGCTGCCCTTCGCGGAGGACACCACGACCTTCTTGCCCTTGAGGTCCTTGACGCTCTTCACGTCCGAGTCCTTGCGGACGACGATCCCGGTGTGATGCCCGTCGTTCTTCAGAGCGGCCACGTTCTTGAACTTCACCCCGCCGCTGAGCGCCTGGAGCGCGGGCAGGTCCGCGGAGTACGTGGTGTCGGCGGCGCCCGCCTGCACGGCCTGGAAGAGCGGGGCCGCGCCCTCGAACTCGGCCCACTTCACCTTGTAGTCGGCCCCCTTGAGGGCCCCGGAACCGGCGAGGATCGTCTGGAGGGTCTTGGCCTGGTCGCCGATGGTCAGAGTGACTTCCGAGGAGCCGCCGGCCGTGTCCGCGGCGGAATCCCCTCCACAGCCCGTCACCGTCAGCAGGGCGCTCAGACCGAGAGCGGCGGCGAGCGTACGGAAGATGGTGCGCTTCACGAGGGGTTCCCTTCGGGGGTACGGGGGTTGGGGACGTCGGAGGTGCCGGTGTGGGTGACGCCGAGCCAGCCGAGCAGGCGGGCGCGGAGCGTGACGAACTCGGGGGCGGTCAGATCGCGGGGGCGGCGCAGCTCGACGGTGACCTCATGGGCGATGCGCCCCTCGTCCATCACCAGGACGCGGTCGGCGAGCAGCAGCGCCTCCTCCACGTCATGCGTGACCAGGAGGATCGCGCAGCCGTGCCGCTTCCACAGTTCGGCGACGAGCTGCTGCACCTTGCCACGGGTCAGCGCGTCCAGGGCGCCGAACGGCTCGTCCAGGAGCAGGAGTTCGGGCTCCCGGACGAGGGCACGGGCCAGCGAGACGCGCTGTGCCTGACCACCGGAGAGCGTCTTGGGCCAGACGGTGGCGCGCTCGGCGATCCCGACCTCGTCCAGCGCCTTGTCGGCCAGCGCCCGGTCGGGCCGGCCCGGCAGTCCGAGGACGACATTGCGCCACACCTTCAGCCAGGGCAGCAGCCGAGGCGACTGGAAGGCGGCGCTGCGCCGGGCGGGCACCGTCACCTCGCCGCCGATCTCGTCGTCGAGCCCGGCCAGGATGCGCAGCAGGGTCGACTTGCCGCAGCCGCTGTGACCGAGCAGGGCCACGAACTCGCCCTCACGGATGTCGAGATCGAGCTCGTGCAGCACGGGGTTGCCGTCGAAGGCGCGGGAGAGACCACGGATCTCGACACTGTTCGCTGTGGCTGTCACGGCCGTGTTCACGGTGTTCGCGGTCATGGTCACGCCTCGCCGTCGAAGGAGGCACGCCAGCTCAGCAGGCGGCGCGAGAGGACCCGTACGGCGAAGTCGCAGGCCAGGCCGAGCAGTGCGTACACGGCGAGGCACAGCACGATGACGTCCGTACGGAAGTACTGCTGGGCGTTGCTCATCAGATAGCCGAGCCCGGCGTCGGCGTTGATCTGCTCGGCGAAGACGAGGGCGAGCCAGGCGGTGGAGAGGGCGTACCGGAGTCCCACGAGGGCACCGGGCAGCGCGCTCGGCAGGATGACGTACCGGATCAGACCGAGCCTGCCGAGCCCCATCATCCTTGCGGCCTCGACGAGTTGGGCGTCGGTGGAGCGGATGCCGCCGTAGATGTTGAAGTACAGCGGGTAGGTCACGCCCAGCGCCACCAGCGCGATCTTCGGCGTCTCCTCGATGCCGAACCAGACGATGAACAGCGGGATCAGACCGACCCACGGGATCGCCCGGAACATGCCCATCGAGGAGTCGATGACGTCCTCGCCGAGCCGGAACAGCCCGGCGAGCAGGGACAGCGACAGCGCGACCGTCCCTCCGATGAGGAAGCCGGTCGCCGCCCGACGGCCGGACGCGGCGATGGCGTCGGGCAGTTCGCCGGTCTTCGTCAGCTCGACGGCCTGGCGTACGACGTCCACCGGCGAGGCGAGCACGGACTCCGGGAGCACACCGGTGGCGGAGCCCAGGAACCACAGGAGCACCAGCCCGACCGGTCCGGCGGCGCGGCGTACGGAACGGGGGACGGAGAGGCGGCGGCGGGGGAGATGTGCCGTACCGCGGATGGTGACGCGGGCGGGTGAGGGCTCGGCGGGCGGTTCGGGCTTCTCCAGTGGCGGGGCTGTCACCCCGATCTGTTTCGTCGGCATGGCGGTCTTCCTCTCGGGACGGCCGAAGGAGGTTCGGGACTGCTCGGTGCGCATCAGGACGGCAGGGAACCGGTCGTGGCCGGGCGGGCGGGATCGGCGGACCAGGCCGACCAGGAGCCGGGGAAGAGCGTCGCGTCGAACCCGGCGATCGCGAGGGCGGCGATCTGGTGGGCCGCGGTGACACCGGACCCGCAGTACACGCCGATCCCAGCCGCGTCACCGGCGCCGCGGTCCTCGAACCGCTTGCGCAGCTCCTCAGGCGGCAGGAACGTCCCGTCGGCCGCGAGGTTCTCGCCGGTCGGGGCGGAGACCGCGCCCGGGATGTGGCCCGCGCGAGGGTCGACCGGCTCCTGCTCCCCGCGATAGCGCTCCCCGGCGCGGGCGTCCAACAACAGCCCAGTGATGGCCAGTTGGGCTGCCCCGTCCGCGTCCGTCACCGGAAGTCCGCCCGGCCGGAGGACGACGCCACCCGGTTCCGGCATGTCAGGATCCGGCTTCGACGCATTCGCTGCATGCCTTGTCGCCCTCGAACCGGACTCCAACGGCAGCCCCGCCGCCCGCCATGCGCCCAACGCCCCGTCCAGCAGGGTCACTTCCGGAACTCCGGCCCAGCGCAGCAGCCACCAGGCGCGGGCCGCGGCCGTGTTGCCCAGGTCGTCGTACACGACGACCGGCCGCCCCTCACCGAGGCCCCAACTCCACGCCGACGCCTGCAGATCCGCGAGGTCCGGCAGCGGATGACGGCCGCCCTCCGGGCTGGGCGGACCGGCCAGTTCGCGGTCCAGGTCGACGTACACCGCCCCTGGAATGTGAGCGGCTTCGAAGTGGTCCCGGCCGTGCGGGTCGCCCAGCGCCCAGCGCACGTCGAGCAGTACGGGCGGCTGCCCGGAGTCGAGCAGCTCGCGCAGTTCCGCGACCGTCGTCGTCACCCGGGCGCTCATGCGAGGCCCTCAGCGATCGCGGGCAGCTCGGGGGAGAGGCGCAGCCGTTCCAGGAAGAGCACGACCGTGGCGGCGGCGGTGCGGTGCAGCGCGTCGTTGAGCACGTCGTGCCGGCCGCCGTTGAAGGTCACGGTCCGTACGTCGACGTGTCCCTCGTAGGCGCCGAGCGCGTCGGCGAGTGGACTGACCGCGTCCTCGGTGCCGTGCAGGGCCAGCACCGGAACCCGTACGAGATCCAGGCGGGGCTCCGGCAGGTCGGGGGTCGTGTCCAGTGCACCGCGCCGGAAGCCCGGGTCGTTCGTGAGGCGTGCCTGGTGGGTGGGGCAGGCGGTGCGTGCCTCGACCTCGGCCTCCCAACTCCCGGACGCCCAGGGGGCGGTGGGCAGACCGGCCAGGATCAGCGCGTCGATCCCCGGGGTCTGCTCGGCGGCGAGCCCGGCGGCGTACAGGGCACCCGTGTCCGAGCCGACCAGCACCTTCGGGCCGGGCAGGGACTCGTCGGCGAGGAGCTTGGCCACCTCGTCGAGCACGGACGGATCGGCGACCGGGTCACCGAGGGCACGTACGCGATAGGCGTCGAAGGCGAGACGGCGGCCGAACCGCTCGTACACGCCACCGTGCTCGCCCCGGCCGGCCAGCACGATCAGTGTGCCGCGGGCGGCGAGGCCTTCGGGTTCGTCCCAGGAGGTGGACAGCGAGGAGGGCATGAAGAAGCAACTCCCTTGTTCAGGGCAGGGGGAAAGGAGGACCGCAGGAGCGAGGGGGAGGCGCGGCAGCCTGCCGACACGTGTCAGGACAGGGGAGACACGATCAGTGGAGGCCGAGCGGGAACGCCGGTGACCGGCGGGGAATCAACGACAGCGCGCGCTGCACGCCACGCCGAAGTCGATGACTCGGCGCTGCGTCAGAAGGGCAGCGGAAGCGGTCGTGGGAACCATGGGTTCATCATGACCGGCCGGGGCGGATTCCGTCCAACGACGATTCCGCATCGAAATCGATCAGCGATCGCGATCGATGACGGCGACGGGCTACGGTCGCCGTATGCCCCAACCTGTCCTGGACATCGTGGCCCTGCGCAGCCTGACCGCGATAGCCGACTGCGGCGGTTTCCACCGCGCGGCCCACTCCCTCGCCCTGAGCCAGTCCGCGGTCAGCCAGCATGTGCGCAGGCTGGAGAAGACGCTGGGGAGCCCGGTCGTCGAACGCGAGGGCCGGGGCACCCGGTTCACCCCCGAGGGACGGCTCCTCGTGGAGCAGGCCCGTCGCATCCTCGCCGTCCACGACGAGGCCGTGCGGGTGCTGCTCGACACCGAGGGCGACACCGTCACCATCGGGTCCACCGAGCACGCCGCCGACCAGTTCCTGCCACGGCTGACCGCGGCCGTCCAGGAGGTGCGGCCCGGCTGCCGGGTGCGCTTTCGCATCGACCGCTCGGCACGGCTCGTCGAGGCAGTGGAGCGAGGCAGCGTGGATGTCGCGGTGTATGTCACGGAGGCGGCGGCCACCGAGGGGACTCCGGTCGGCGGTCTCCCGCTGACCTGGCACGCCACTCCCGGCTGGGTGCCGCCGCCCGCGCCCGCACCGGTCCCGCTGGTCGCCATCGAGGACCCGTGCGCGATCCGCCGCCGGGCCATCGCGACCCTCGCCGCGCACGGAGTCGCGGCCACGGTGGTGGGCGACGCCGGCTATCTCGCGGGGGTTCTCGACGTGGCGCGCACGGGCGTGGGTGTGGCGCTCCTCGCCGCGGTCGGGCCCGCGCCGGACGGGCTGAGCCCGTACGACGGACTGCCGTCGGTCACACCGATCCCGATGAGCGCGCTGGCGCGGCCGGGCGCCGACCCGGCGACGGTCGCGGCGGCGTTCGAGGCCGTACGGAACCTGCTGCGCCCGGCGGGATGACTCGGCCCCGGCCGGGGGACTGGGGCTCTTGGAGCATCATGAAGGTGGCGAACGGCAGCTGGAACATGGCCAGTACGAGGCTCGGCCCGACCAGGAAGCGGGGTGACTCGGCCCTCAGCCCTTGGCGAGCATGCGGGCCAGTACGGCGCGCTGCAGCGGGCGTACCTCGCTGTGCAGGTCGCGGCCCTTGCCGGTGAGGGCCACCCAGACCCCGCGGCGGTCCTCCTGGCAGACGCTCCGTTCTACAAGGCCCTCCTTCTCCAGACGGCCGATGAGGCGGGAGAGGGCGCTCTGGCTCAGATGGACCCGGTCGGCGATGTTCTGCACCCGGCACTGCTCGACGGGGCCCGAGGCCGTGCTCGTAAGCGAGTCGGAGTCAGAACCCGTCGCCGTGCCCGACGCGAGGATGTCGAGCACCTCGAAGTCACTGGCGCCCAGGCCGTGCGGATGGAGTTCGCGGTCGATCTCGCACATGGTGCGCGCATGCACCGACAGGATGTCCCGCCACTGGTCCTCGAGCGGGGGAGCGACCTTCTCTGCTGCCATATCCGCACGGTAACAGAGAAAGCGGCCATTGTTTACCATGCAACTAGTGCAGTTGCATGGAGTTGCTCACCCTGCTCAGGACGCCTCCTGGATGAGACCGACGTCGTTGCCGTCCGCGTCCTTCACGGAGGCGATCAGCGTGCCGCCCCCGACGTCCTGGATGTCCTGGACCACCGCGGCACCCCCGTCCACGAGACCGGCCAGACTCGCCTTGATGTCGGCGACATGCCAGTAGGGGACGGGCGCCGTCAGGCCCTTCGCGTGGCCGTTGGGGTCGAGCCCCACCTCCGGCCCGCCGGGGGCCCGGAAGCCCACGTAGTACGCCTCGTCCACGTACGGCTCCACCCCCAGGAGCGTGCCGAACAGGGCCTTGGCCCGGGCGAGGTCCTTGACGGGATAGGTGATCGTCCTGAGGCCTTCGGACATGACGGGCTCCTTCGCTGGTCGTGATCTCCACCGGCTGTCGTCACCGGTTCGGACCGGTTTCTCGCCGGTGGAATCACGCTATGGCCGAGTGGCGGGAGCACGCTTCTCCGATCCTGACCGGTCGCCCCGGAGCACGGATCGTCACCCGGCGAAGATCTCCACGACCGACCAGACGGCGAGCCCGAGCATGCACAGCCCGCCGATCCGCTGCACGGTCTTCAGCGGTACGCGCTTGGCGATGAACCGCCCGGCCAGCAGCGCGAGCGCGGAGACCGACATGAGGGCGGCGGCGGAACCGACGGCCACGGACGCGACGCCGTTGGTGGCCGCGAGATTGGCGGTCGTGATCTGCGTCAGATCGCCCCACTCGCTGATGAAGACGGCCATGAACGCGGTCGTGTAGACGGGCCAGAAGCCGGTCACGGTCCGGCCTCCGGCGTCCTGCTCGTCGTCGTCCCCTCCGCTGCGCAGCAGCATGAAGGCGCCGAACGCGAAGAGCGCGGCCGAGACCGACTTGACGGTCCAGTCGGGCAGCAGACCGATGAGGCTTCCGGCGCCGACGGCGATCGCGACGTGCACGACGAACGCGGTGGACGTACCGAACCACACGTACAGCGGCCGCATACGGGTGCCCATGGCCAGTGACGCGAACATCGTCTTGTCCGGCAGTTCGGCGAGGAAGATCAGCCCGAAGGCGGTGAGGATCGCCAGGGGGTCGAGATGCATTCCGGGTGGCTTTCTGTAGGGACCGGGCCCCCGGATCTTCGCGAAGCGCCCTCGACTGGGGCGACGGGAGAACCGATCGGCCCGGCATGACGGGGTGCACCGCAAGGACTTGCGGGCACATCAATGCCTGGCCGAAGGTCTCGTCCACCCGTGTGATCACGCGGGCCCGGCCACCGGGAACCCGAGGGCTCCAGTGTGTCGACGACCGGTTCGCAGGACTACTCCCCTTCGCAGTCACTCAGTGTACAGGACACCCATACGGGCCTCGCATGAGAGTGCGGGCGGGGGGTATGCGAAGAACACTCGACGCGGACGGGCAAGGGATGGTCCCGCCCGCGACTCACGGGCGGAACCCTCATGAACGGCTCACTTCACGAAGCGACAACCTCGGACGACACGTCCGACGTGATCCTGCGCGCGCTGAGCGTCCTGGCCCACAACGGCCTGGACGGCGCCGCGCGGACGCGGCTGGCCGGGATCAAGGTGCTGGTGCCGGCCTCCGACACGGAGACGCCGAAACTGACCTTGCGGGTCACCGGCCGGGCCGTCCTCGTCTTCACGTCCGAGGAGCGCATGGCGCAGGTCCTGCCGGACGTCCAGTGTTACCACCTCGTGCCCCTTGGCATGATTCCGGCCCACTGGCCGGTGCGCGGCCTGACGCTCACCATCGACCCGGGTTCGCCCGAGGCCGTGACACTGTCGGCGGAGGGCGTGCACCTGCTGCTGGGCCCACCCCTGAAAGCCGCGTGAAGCGCTCCGTCCTCAGGTCGACTGACGCTTCACCAGTTCCGTCGGCAGGATCACCGCCGCCGGATCCTCCCCGCCGATCTGTGCGAGCAGCACCCGCACCATCTCCGCGCTGATCCGGTCGTAGGGCTGCCGGATGGTCGTCAGCTGGGGTCGCGCCGCCAGGGCCGCCGAGGAGTCGTCGAAGCCGCCCACCGACACGTCCTCCGGGACACGGCGACCGGCCCGTTCCAGTGATGTGAGTACGCCCTGAGCCATCAGGTCGGACGCGACGAACACGGCGTCCACGTCCGGGCACTGGGCCAGGAGCCGTGCCGCGCCCGCCTCGCCGCTGGCCCTGCTGTAGTCACCGGACACGACGAGCCGCTCGTCGAAGTCGATGCCCGCCTCGGCGAGCACCTCCCGGTAGCCCGCGAGCCGCTCCACACCGCCGGGTGTGTCCAGCGGACCGGTCACCACGCCGATACGGCGACGGCCCAGCGACACCAGGTGCCGCACCATGTCACGGGCGCCGTCCCGGTCGTCCGCGGCCACGTAACTCACCTTGGAGCCGACGCCGATGGGCTTGCCGCACATTACCAACGGCACGCCCGCTTCCCGCAGTTGCTCGGCGACCGGATCACCGGAGTGGCTGGAGACCAACAGCACCCCGTCGACATGACCCGCCGTGATGTACCGGGTGATGCGGCGCCGCTCGTCCTCGGTGCCCGCCAGCATCAGCAGCAGCGGGATGTCGTGCGCCGCCAGCGCCTGCGTACAACCCCGCAGCAGGACATTGAAGTTGGGGTCCTCGAAGAACCTCTCCTGCGGCTCGGTGAGGAGGAAGCCGATCGAGTCCGAGCGTCCGGTGATCAGTGAGCGGGCGTGCCGGTTCACGACGTAACCCGTCCTGCGGATGGCGGCGTTGACCGCCTCCTGGGCCGTGGGACTCACATAGTGCCCGCCGTTGAGCACGCGCGAGACGGTCCCTCGTGAGACTCCCGCCTCGCGCGCGACATCGTGAATCGTCGGCGGTTTGCGCCGGCCCCCCGATTGGCTCATGGTCACGACTTTACGGCTCCCGACAGCAGATCGAGGCTCCAGAACCGCTGGATGACCAGGAACAGCGCGATGAGCGGAATGACCGCGAGCAGCGCGCCGGTGATCACCAGTGTGTAGAGGGCCGGGGTGTTGGCTCCCTGTTCGAGCAGGGTGAACAGACCGAGGGTGATCGGGAACTTCTCGTCGTCGCTGAGCATGATGTACGGCAGCAGGAAGTTGTTCCACACCGCCACGAACTGGAAGAGGAACACCGTCACCAGTCCGGGCACCATCATCGGCAGCGCGATCCGGGTGAAGATTCCCAGCTCGCTCGCCCCGTCCATCCGCCCCGCCTCGACGACGTCGGCGGGCACGGCCGCGGCGGCGTAGATCCGCGCGAGATACACGCCGTACGGTGACAGGACCAGCGGCAGCAGGACGGACGCGTACGAGTCCGTGAGGTCGGCCTTGGCCATGAGCAGATACTGCGGGATCGCGAGGATCACCGGCGGCATCAGCACGCCCGCCATCAGGATGCTGAAGATGGTCTCGCGGCCGCGGAACTGGTAGATCGCGAGGGCGTAGCCGCTGAACGCGGAGACGACGGTCGACAGGAGGGCGCCCAGGCCCGCGTAGAGGGCGGAGTTGCCCATCCACTTCCAGTAGACGCCGCCGCGGTAGGCGTTCAGGTCTGTCACGTTGTCGGCGAAGCCCGTGCCCGGCAGGAACGTGAACGTCGAGAACAGCTCGCTGCCCGACTTGGTCGCCGCGATCACCACCCACGCCACCGGCAGCAGACAGTAGATCGCGCCGATCAGCAGTGTCACCGTCGGGACGAAGGCGATCCGGCGGCGCAGCGGCGGCCCCTGGGCGGTGCCGGGTGTCGTCCCCGCGGCCGGGGACGCCTTGCGGACGGCAAGAGAACTCACTGTGCTGCCTCCTGCTTGTTACGGGAGTTCGCGGCCCGCAGGAAGCCGAAGGACAGGACCAACGTGACGATGGCGATGATCACCGCGGTCGCCGCCGCCGAGTAGATGTCGCCCTTGCCGAAGGCGTCCTGGTACACCTTCATCAGCGGACTCCAGGTCGTGGACACGGAGTTGGTCAGGGGCTTGAGGGTGGTCGGCTCGCTGAACACCTGGAGCGTCGCGATGATCGAGAAGAAGAAGGTCAGCACCAGCGAGGGCGCCACCATCGGGATCTTGATCCTGATCGCGATCTGCAGCGGGGTTGCGCCGTCCAGCTTCGCCGCCTCGTACACCTCGGCAGGGATGGACTGCAGCGCGGTGTAGATGACGATCATGTTGAAGCCGGTGCCGCCCCACACCGCGATGTTGGACAGCGCGAGGTACAGCGGCCCGCCGTCCAGCAGGTCCGGCTGCGGCATGCCCAGCTTGTCCAGGACGAAGTAGAAGGGGCTGAC
Source organism: Streptomyces sp. NPDC033178 (assembly GCF_055577685.1). NCBI lineage: Bacteria > Bacillati > Actinomycetota > Actinomycetes > Kitasatosporales > Streptomycetaceae > Streptomyces > Streptomyces sp. NPDC033178. The sequence continues at coordinate 54,371 of NZ_JBVIPT010000011.1, read as the reverse complement.
GTCCGGCAGGTACAGAAAGCCCCACAGCATCGCCGCGACGACACCCGGAATGGCGTACGGGAGGAAGATCGCGAGCCGGGTGACCGGCGCGAGGCGGACCCGGTCGGTGTCGAGCATCAGCGCGAAGAGCAGCGCGAGCCCGAGCATCACCGGCACCACGATGGCGCCGTAGCCGAGCACGCGCAGCGCTCCGTCGAGCAGTTCGGAGTCGGTGAGGGAGTCGGTGTAGTTCTCCAGGCCCGCCCAGACCTCCTTGCGGGCGCCCGCGCCCAGGCCGAGGCCCTTGACCTGGACCTTGTGCAGGCTGAGCCAGACCGCGTAGCCGATGGGCAGCGCGAAGAAGAGGGCGAACAGGATCGTCGCGGGGAGGAGGAAGGCGTACGGGGCTCCCTTGACCCCGTACGACTTCCGGCGTGCGCTCGTCACTCCGCGACCTCGAAGCCCTGCTTCTTGAGGTCGGCGACGGTGTCACCCTGCATCGTCTTCAGGGCGGCACCGAAGTCCGACTTGTTCTTGGCGGCGGAACCGAACGCGTCCTTGAACGTGGTGTACGCGACGTTCACGTTCGGGCCCCACGCGGAGGGAGCGGTGGTCTTCGCGATGTCGGCGGCCCGGGTGTAGAAGTCCGTCTGGTTGGAGAAGAAGGCCGGCGGCTCGGTGAACGCGTCACTGGTCTGCGCGGTCGTGGCCGCCGGGTAGATGCCGCCTTCCTTCGCGAGCGCGGTCAGCGCCTCCGGGTCCGTGTTCAGCCAGGCGGCGAACTTCGCGGCGGCCGACTTGTGCTTGGAGTCCGTGGTGACGGCCGTGGACGAACCGCCCCAGCTCCCCGTGACGTCCTCGCTCTGCGACCACTGCGGCAGCGGAGCCATCGCCCACTTGCCCTTGGTGTCGGGCGCGGCGGTGGTCAGGGTGCCGGGCGCCCAGACGGCGCTGACCCAGGCGATCTGCTTGCCGGTGTTGAGCGCCTTGTTCCAGGCGGGGGTGTACATCGGCTGGTTGTCGATCGCGCCCTCCTTGACGAGGCCGCCCCAGAAGTCGGCGACCTTCTGCGTCGCCGCGTCGTCGATGCCGACCTTCCACTTCTGGCCCTCTGTCGTCCACCACTTGGCGCCCGCCTGCTGGGCGAGACCGGCGAAGAGACCGGAGTCGTTGGCGGAGAAGGTGGTCAGGTCCGTCTCCGGCGACTTCTTCTTCAGCGCGCGGGCCGTCTCGGCGAACTGCTCCCAGGTCTGCGGGACTTCGAGGCCGTACTTCTTGAACAGGTCCTGGCGGTAGTAGAACATCATCGGCCCGGAGTCCTGCGGGATCGCGTACACCGCGTCCGAGCCCAGCGTCGTCTGCTGCCAGACGCCGTCGGCGAACTTGTCCTTCACGCCGTCGACGTCGCCGGCTATGTCGGCGAGCGCGTCATTGCTGACCAGGGTCGGCAGGGCCTGGTACTCGGCCTGGACCAGGTCCGGCGCCTTCTTGGCCTTGTGCGCGGTGAGGATCTTGGTGACCAGCGTGTCGCCGGATGCCTGCTTCTTGACCGTGACCTTGATCTGGTCCTTCTTGCCCTGGCCGTTGTTCCACAGGTCGGCGACCTTGTCCATGCCCGGCGTCCAGGACCAGTACGTCAGCGAGACCGGCCCCGAGTCGGCCTCGCTGTCGTTGTCGTCCGAGGAGCCGCAGGCGGCAAGTGCGGTGGCGCCGAGCGTGACGGCGACCGAGATGGTCACGAGGCGACGCAGCTTCGTGTGTGGCATGGATCTATCTCCCTGACCGTGGTCTCCGCCTGCTGCGGAGGCCTGCCCCTTTTTTTCCTGTGCGGCTCGCCTCCGGGGTGCTTCAGCCGGTGTCGAGTGCACGACCGTGCTCAGCCCTTCGGGCCTCCACGCGCTCGCGCCCTCGACATCGGCGCGCCCCTCCGGCTCGCCCGTGCTGCTTCTGTGAGCGTTCACAGTAGAGAAACATCCAGGACACTTGTCAATGGTTGTTGCTGTGCGGTTATGTTGGCCCCGCGCCACTGGAGCTGTGTGTGCACGTTCCCAAATGATCGATCGACCGGGAGACAATCCATGCCGGAGACCACCCCCAAGGGCCTCACCAGGCTCGCCTTCGGTGGGGACTACAACCCCGAGCAGTGGCCGGAAACGGTCTGGCCCGAGGACGTCCGGCTGATGCGCGAGGCCGGCGTCACGATGGTCAGCGTCGGAATCTTCTCCTGGGCACTGCTGGAGCCCGAGCCCGGGAACCACGACTTCGGCTGGCTCGACCGGCTCCTCGACCTGCTGCACGAGAACGGGATACGCGCCGACCTCGGTACGCCGACGGTGGCGCCGCCCGCCTGGTTCTACCGCGAACACCCCGAAGCACTGCCCGTGGCAGCCGACGGCACCCGCTACGAGTTCGGCTCACGCGGCGCCATCTGCCACAGCAACACCCACTACCGCTCGGCCGCCGCCGACATCACCACCAGGCTCGCCACCCGGTACGCCGAGCACCCGGCGCTCGCGATGTGGCACGTCCACAACGAATACGGCGTCCCCGTCTCGGCCTGCTACTGCGAGAGCTGCGCCGCGCACTTCCGCCGCTGGCTCGCCAGGACGTACGGCACGGTCGACGAAGTCAACGAGGCCTGGGGCACGGCCTTCTGGGGCCAGCGGTACGCGGACCTCGACCAGATCAACCCGCCCCGGGTGACCCCGACGGTCGGCAACCCGGCCCAGGCGCTCGACTACAAGCGGTTCGCCGACGACACCATGCGCGAGAACTTCGTCGCCGAGCGGGACATCCTGCACCGGCTCGCGCCCGGCATCCCGGTCACCACCAACTTCATGACCGCCCTCAGCCAGTGCGACTCCGTCGACTACTGGGCCTGGGGCCGAGAGGTCGACCTCGTCACCAACGACCACTACCTGATCACCGACGGCCGCCGTACGCATGTGAACCTCGCGATGGCCGCCGACCTCACCCGATCCGTCGCGGGCGGCGCCCCCTGGCTGCTGCTCGAACACTCCACGTCGGGCGTCAACTGGCAGACCCGCAACCCCGCCAAGGCGCCCGGGCAGATGGCCCGCAACTCCCTCGCCCATGTGGCCCGCGGCTCCGACGGCGCGATGTTCTTCCAGTGGCGGCAGTCACGGCGCGGCGCGGAGAAGTTCCACTCGGCGATGCTGCCGCACGCCGGCACGGACTCGCGGGTGTGGCGCGAGGTGGTCGAACTCGGCGCGTCCGTCGACTCGTTGAGTACGATCCGCGGCACCCGCACCCAGGCCGACGCCGCCGTCCTGTGGGACTGGCACTCCTGGTGGGCGCAGAACCTCCAGTGGCGCCCCAGCGAGGACCACGACCCGCGCGAGCGCGCCGACGCCTTCTACGAAGCCCTCTACGACCGTCACCTCACCGTCGACTTCGCCCACCCCGAAGCCGACTTGTCGGCCTATCCCCTTGTCGTCGTACCGGCCCTCTACCTGATGACCGAGGCCGCCGGACAGAACCTCACGGAGTACGTCGAGAACGGCGGCACCCTCGTCGTCTCGTACTTCTCCGGCATCGTCGACGAGCACGACGCCGTGCACGACGGCCCCTACCCCGGCCCGCTGCGGGACGTACTCGGCCTGACGGTCGAGGAGTTCTCGCCGCTGCTCGCCGGCGACCAGGTCCGCATCACCGGACCCGACGGATCCGAACTCGCCGGGGACGTCTGGACCGAGTTCGTGGTGCCTCGCGGGGCCGAGACCGTCTGGACGTACGCCGACGGGCTCACCGAGGGGCACCCGGCCGTCACCCGGCACCGGCTCGGTGAGGGATCCGCCTGGTACGTGTCCACGCGGCTCGGGGCCCATGGGCTCGACGCGCTCGTCGGCTGGGCCGCCGATGACGCGCGGATCGCGCCGCGTGCCGATCTGCCTCGGGATGTCGAAGTGGTGCGGCGGGTGGGGGAGTCGGGGTCGTTCCTCTTCGCGATCAACCACTCCGGTGTCGATGCGAAGGTCGCGCTCGATGCGCACGGTACTGAGCTGCTCACCGGCGAACGGGCGGCGGGGCGCCTCGCGGTGCCGGCGGGCGCCGTACGGGTTGTACGCCTCGACGGCTGACTCACCCCATTGGTTTCGCCCCCGCCGCCCCTACCCGTTCCCGTCCCTTTTCAGGGGCTCCGCCCCCGAACCCCCGCTCCTCAAACGCCGGAGGGGCTAACTACCAGCCCGTCCGGCGTTTGAGGACGAGGCCGTTCAGGCCGAAGCGGGGGTCTGGGGGCGGCAGCCCCCAGAAGGGACGGGAACGGGTAGGGGCGGCGGGGGCGAAGAACCCCACGTCACCCCACTACGCCCCACTCAGGGGCAACCATCCACATCATCACGTCGAAGGGACGACGGACGACGATGTTCCATCCCAGACGCACACTCAGGGCCCTGCTGCTACCGCTGGCAGCCGGCCTGGCCCTCACCGCCCTGCCCGCGCAGAGCGCCAGCGCGGCAAGCACCCTCACCAACCCCGGCTTCGAGTCGAACGGCACAGGCACCACCACCCCGACCGGCTGGTCGACCTACTCCGCGGGAGGCCAGACCGCGGCCTCCTTCACGGAGGCAGGCGGCCACGGCGGCAGCTACCGCCTGACGCACTACTCGGCGTCCGCCTACAAGGTGGAGACGTACCAGTACCTCTCGGGCCTCACGAACGGCAACTACAAGCTCACCGCGTGGGTGCGCTCGGGCGGCGGCCAGAACTCCGCCTACCTCGCCCTCAAGAACTGCGGCGGTTCGGAACAGCGCACCGACATCCCCGTCTCGTCCAGCGGCTGGATACGGATCGTCACCCCCGTAGCCGTGACGAACAACCAGTGCACGATCAGCATCAACTCCGATGCGAAGGCGGGCAACTGGATCAACGTCGACGACCTGACGTTCACCTCCGGCACGGCGGGCCTGCCCATCAAGGGCTCCGACGTGTCGTCGCTCGCCAAGAGCGAGGCCAAGGGCGGCGTCTACAAGAACAGCTCCGGCACGACCGGTGACGCGCTCGCCATCCTCAAGTCCGCCGGGCAGAACTACGCGCGGCTCAAGGTGTGGGTGAACCCCGCCGACGGCTACAACAACAAGGCGCGCGTCCTGGCGACGGCCAAGCGCGTCAAGGCGCAGGGCATGAAGCTCCTCGTCGACTTCCACTACTCGGACACGTGGGCCGACCCGGGCGCCCAGTCCAAGCCCGCCGCCTGGGCCGGACACTCGTACAGCCAGCTGAGGACCGACGTCTACAACCACACGTACGACGTGCTGAACGCGCTGAAGGCGCAGGGCACCACGGCCGACATGGTGCAGGTCGGCAACGAGATCAACGGCGGCATGCTCTGGAACGAGGGTTCCACCTCGAACTGGTCGCAGCTCGCCGGGCTGCTCAACTCCGGCTACGACGCGGTCAAGGCGGTCAACTCCGGTACGACCGTGGCACTGCACCTCGCCAAGGGCGGCGATCTGGCGGGCACCCGCTGGTGGTTCGACAGCGCGGTCTCGAACGGCGTGAAGTTCGACATCATCGGCCTGTCCTACTACGGCTACTGGCACGGCACGCTCGCCGACTTCCAGACGACCCTGGACGACGCGGCGACCCGCTACGGCAAGCCGGTGTACCTCGCCGAGACGGCTTACCCCTTCCGCCTCGACAGCAAGGACTCGCACGAGAACATCATCGATCTCAGCAGCGAGCTGGTGTCCGGCTATCCGGCCTCGACCGCCGGTCAGACGCAGTGGATGAAGGACATGGCGAGCATCGTGGAGGCCGTCCCGAACGGCCGCGGCCTCGGCATCTTCTACTGGGAGTCCACCTGGACCGCGGTCACCGGCAACGGCTGGGACCCGACGGACCCCTCCTCCGGCAACGGCTGGGAGAACCAGGCCCTGTTCGGCTACGACGACAGGGCGTTGCCGGCGATGGCGTGGTTCAGCCACCGGTGACGGTCTGAAGGCGTGGTGAGGTGGTGACGGAAGCGGGACCGCTTCCGTCACCACCTCACCGCTCGCGTCCTCACTCCCGCCAGAACGGCTCGCGCAGCTTGAACTTCTGCAGCTTCCCCGTCGCCGTGCGCGGCAGCGACTCCACGAAGTCGACCCGCTTGGGCGTCTTGAATCCGGCCAGCCGCGTACGGCAGTGCGCGATCAACTCCTCGGCGGTGACGCCCGATCCGTCCGTCACGACGAGCGCGGTCACCAACTCCCCCCACTTGGCGTCCGGAATCCCGATCACCGCGACCTCGCGCACCGCCGGGTGCGACGTGATCACGTCCTCCACCTCGATCGACGAGACGTTCTCGCCGCCCGAGATGATGACGTCCTTCTTGCGGTCGGAGATCACCAAGTACCCCTCGTCGTCGAGGTATCCGCCGTCCCCGGTGTGGAACCAGCCGCCCGCCTGCGCCTTCGCGGTCTCCTCGGGCTGGTCCCAGTAGCCGTCCAGGTTGTGGTTCGACGCGGTCAGCACCTCGCCGTCGACGTCCACATCGACGCGTACGCCGAGCGCGGGCACCCCCGCCCGCCCGAGCCGCCGGGCCCGATCGGTGGGCTCCAGGTCGTCCCACTCCTCGCGCCCCCGGTTGACCGTGACGAGCGGCGAGGTCTCGGTGAGCCCGTAGATCTGGATGAACTCCCAGCCCAGCTCGCCCATCACGCGCTCGATCGTGCGGGTCGGCGGCGGCGCGCCCGCGCAGACGATACGGACCCGGTCGCGGCCGGGGATCTCGCCCTCCCAGTCGGCGGCCGCGTCGAGCACGGCGTTCAGGACGGCGGGCGCCGCGCACATCAGCGTGACGCCGTGCCGCTCGACGCGCCGCAGGATCTCGGCGCCGTCGACCTGGCGGAGCACGATGTGCCGGCCGCCGACGCCGGTGACGCCGTACGGCATGCCCCAGCCGTTCGCGTGGAACATCGGGAGCGTGTGGAGGTAGACATCACGGTCGCTGATCGTGGTGTGCAGGCCGAACACAGCCGCGTTCAGCCACAGATTGCGGTGGGTGAGCTGAACTCCCTTGGGGCGGGCGGTCGTTCCGGACGTGTAGTTGACGCTGGCCGTCGCTCCCTCGTCCGGTGTGGCCCACTCCCGCGGTTCCGTGTCGCGGAGGAAGAGGTCCTCGTCGTCGCCGAGGACGAACTTGTGCTTGACGTCGAGTGTGTCGAGCACGTCCGCACAGGACGCGTCCGCGTAGACGACCGAGGCACCGGAGTGCCGGACGATGTAGTCGATCTCCGGCTGGGTGAGCCGGAAGTTCACCGGCACCAGGACGCGCCCCCAGCCGGAGACCCCGAAGAACGAGGTGAGCAGCCGCGCCGAGTTCTGCGAGATCACAGCGACCCTACCGCCCACGGGTACGTCCAGTTGGTCGAGCTTGGCGGCCTGGGCACGGGCGAGTGCCGCCAGCTCCCGGTAGGTGGGTTCGCCGAGGCTCGGCCCCGGCTGCTCCGGTTCGTCGACGACGGCGACGCGGTCCGGATAGACGTGGGCCGCGCGGTCGAGGTAGTCACGGACGGTCAGCGGGTAGTACACGACAGCACCTCCGGGGTCGGTGATGCATACGTACCTACCCGGCGTTGCGCAATGCCACCAGCGGCCACTACTGTCCAAAGTGGCTAATCAATTAGTTACCTAAGAGGTGGCAGATGAATCCCTTCCGCAAGGCGGTGGAGGACGGCGACCACGCGGCCGTCGTCGACCTGCTCGCCGAGGACGTCGTGTTCACCAGCCCCGTGGTGTTCAAGCCGTACGCCGGAAAGCTGATCACCGCGGCGATCCTGGGCGCGGTCATCGAGGTCTTCGAGGACTTCCACTACATCCGCGAGATCGCGAACCCGGACGGCCGGGACCTCGTCCTCGTCTTCGAGGCGCGGGTGGGCGACCGCGCACTCCAGGGCTGCGACATCCTGCACTTCGACGAGGACGGCCGCGTCGACGAGCTCACGGTCATGGTCCGCCCGCTGTCGGCGGCCCAGGCGCTCCAGGCGGCGATGGCGGCCCGGTTCGAGGCCGTCGAGAAGCAGGCGTCGGGCGCGTCCTGACCAGCCGGGGTTAGCCTGATCTCCTGCCACGACCAGGAGACGTACGCCCATGCCCGCCCCCCATTCCGAGACGGTGGACGAACCCGCGGACCTCCCTGCGTCCGGCCGGCGTCCCTCGGTCTGGCGGGGGCAGGGGCCGGCTGTCGCGGCGGTCTCGGTGGGCGGTGCGCTCGGGGCCTCGGCGCGCTACGGGGCCGCACTCCTCTGGCCCACACACACGGGCGGCTTCCCGTGGACCACGTTCTGGGTCAACGTCGTCGGATGTTTCGTGATCGGTGCCTTCATGGTCGTGATCACCGAGGTGTGGGCGGCCCACCGGTTGGTACGCCCGTTCTTCGGCACCGGAGTGCTCGGCGGCTTCACCACCTTCTCGACGTACGCCGTCGACATCCAGAGACTTGTCGACACGGGCCACCCCCGCACCGGCCTCGCCTATCTCGCCGCGACCCTGGTGGCGGCGCTCGCGGCGGTCTGGCTCGCGGTGACGGCCGCGCGCCGGGCCCTGGTGTGGCGGCGGCGCCGATGAGCGCCACGGGCATGGAGGCGGCAATCCGGTACGTCGGCCGGGAGGAGCCCGCCGATGAACCCGGTGGCACGGGCGAGAAGGGTAAGAAGTCGTTGTGAACTGGGTGCTGGTGATCGTCGGCGGCATGGTCGGTGCGCCGCTGCGCTATCTCACCGACCGTGCGGTGCAGTCCCGGTACGGCACGGTCTTCCCCTGGGGCACCTTCACGGTGAACGTCGTCGGCTGTCTGATCCTGGGCACCCTCACCGGCGCGGCCGTGGCCGGAGCGGCCTCCTCGCACCTCCAGCTGCTGCTCGGCACCGGCCTGTGCGGAGCGCTCACCACGTACTCGACGTTCTCGTTCGAGACCCTGAGGCTGGCCGAGGACGGGGCCCGTCTCTACGCCGCCGCCAACGTGATCGCGAGCGTCGTCGCGGGACTCGGTGCGGCGTTTGCGGGTGTTTCGGTGGCAGAGGTCCTCTGGGCGTAGCCCCCGGCGTCACACCTGGGCGTAGTAGGACTGGCTCAGCCGCGGCCGACGTACGGCTGCCTGCCCGTGCCGCGGCCGCCGCCCGCACGCCCGCCCAGCAGAACTGGATCCCATGAGCGCCATCTCCGTCGGTCAGGCCGTCGTCCTCGGAGCCGTCGAGGGGGTGACCGAGTTCCTCCCCGTCTCCTCCACCGGCCATCTCAAGATCACCGAGGGGCTCATGGGCATCCCCGTCGACGACAACGCCGTCGTCGGCTTCTCCGCCGTCATCCAGGTCGGTGCCATCGCTGCAGTGCTCGTCTACTTCTTCAAGGACATCGTGCGGATCGTCTCGGCCTGGTTCCGGGGCGTGCGGGACCCCGACGAGCGATACCACCACGACTACAAATTCGCCTGGTGGGTGATCTGCGCGACGATCCCGATCGTGGCCGTCGGCCTGGCCGCCAAACCGCTCATCGAGGGGCCTCTCGCCTCCCTCTGGGTGGTCGCGGGCTCCCTGATCGTCGGCAGTGGCGTGATGTGGGCGGCGGACCGGATGGGCCGGCACAAGCGCGGCGAGGACGACACCTCGTTCAAGGACGCGATGCTGGTGGGCAGTTCACAGATCCTGGCCCTGCTCTTCCCCGGCTTCTCCCGCTCGGGCGCCACCATGTCCACCGCCCTGATCCTCGACCTCGACCGCGTCGCCGCCACCCGCCTCTCCTTCTTCCTCGGCATCCCGGCCCTCACCGGCGCCGGCATCTACGAACTCAAGGACGCCTTGGGCGCGGGCACCGGCGCCCTCCCACTGGCCGTGGGGACAGCAGTGTCCTTCCTGGTGGCGTACGCCTCGATCGCGTGGCTGCTGAGGTTCGTGGCGAAGCACTCGTTCAACGCATTCGTGATCTACCGGATCATCATCGGGTTGTTGCTGTTCGGGCTGCTGGGCTCCGGGGTCCTCTGATCGTCCGGGCGAGCGGGGCCCGCGGGCCGGTCTCACGCCACGGGCCTCCCTTGACAGCCACCTCCCGTTCCCCCCAGGATCACCCCCGTGAACCTGTCAGACAGCCAGACAGCTGGCTCGGTGCCGAGGCGTATCAGCGCCATGGAAGCGGTGCTCGGGCACCTTCGTGGTGCCATTGAGCGCGGTGAGTACGCCGTGGGGGACAAGCTGCCCTCCGAGGCGGAGCTGTGCCGGCGTCTTGAGGTCAGTCGGCCCGTGCTGCGGGAGGCCCTCCGGGCCCTGCAGACCATGGGGCTGACCGTGTCCCGGACCGGCAAGGGCACGTTCGTGCTGTCCAACGGACCCGTCGAGGACCCCACCTTCGGCGACTACGCGGCCAGCGACCTGCTGGAGGTCCGCCGGCACGTCGAGATCCCCGTGGCGGGCTATGCGGCGGCGCGCCGCACGCCCGAGGATCTCGACCACCTGGCACACCTCCTCGACCGGATGGAGCGCGAGACCGACACCACCGCGTGGGTGGCCATGGACACGCTCTTCCATCTCGCCGTGGCGCAGGCCGCCCAGAACCCGGTATTCCGCCGCGTGATCGAGGAGATCCGGGACGCGCTGGCCCGCCAGTCGGCGTTCCTCAACGAACTCGGCGGCCGCCGCGAGCAGTCCAACCGCGAGCACCGCGCCATCGTCGAGGCCCTGATCGACGGCAGCGCACACGACGCGACCGAGGCCATGGCACATCACCTCGACCGCGTCGAGACGACCCTCACCGCGATCGTGCGCTCCGAGCACACGGACGGCGCGGACACCCCCACGGAAGGCGGACCAAAGGCGTGAGCGAGCAGTCCCTCGAAAAAGAGACAGGGCGGACACGGAAAGCCGCCGTTCATGTCGACGCCGGTGACGCGGGCTACAGCAAGTCCCTGAAGTCCCGGCACGTCAACATGATCGCCATCGGCGGCGCCATCGGTACCGGTCTCTTCCTCGGCGCCGGAGGCCGCCTCGCCGACGCCGGACCCTCGCTCTTCATCGCGTACGCCGTCTGCGGTGTCTTCGCCTTCCTGGTCGTCCGTGCCCTCGGCGAGCTCGTCCTGTACCGGCCCTCGTCCGGCGCCTTCGTGTCGTACGCCCGGGAGTTCCTGGGCGAGAAGGGCGCGTACACCGCGGGCTGGATGTACTTCCTGAACTGGGCGACCACCGGCATCGCCGACATCACCGCGGTCGCCACCTACACCCACTACTGGGGCATGTTCTCCGACGTTCCGCAGTGGGTGATCGCCCTCATCGCGCTCGCGGTCGTGCTGACCGTGAACCTCATCTCCGTGAAGATCTTCGGAGAGCTGGAGTTCTGGTTCGCGATCATCAAGGTCGGCGCGCTCGTCGCCTTCATGCTGATCGGCATCTTCCTGCTGGTCACCCAGAACCCCGTGGACGGGACCACCCCCGGCCCCTCGCTGATCACCGACAACGGCGGTCTCTTCCCCAACGGTCTCCTGCCGATGCTGCTGATCGTCCAGGGAGTCGTCTTCGCCTACGCCTCCGTCGAGCTGGTGGGCGTCGCGGCGGGCGAGACCGAGAACCCCGAGAAGATCATGCCGAAGGCCATCAACTCGATCATGTGGCGCGTCGGTCTCTTCTACGTCGGCTCCGTTCTGCTGCTGTCGATGCTGCTGCCCTGGAACAAGTACACCGCCGGAGAGAGCCCGTTCGTCACCGTGCTCTCCAACATCGGCATCCCGGCCGCGGGCGGCGTGATGAACCTCGTCGTGATGACCGCCGCCATGTCCAGCCTCAACTCCGGGCTCTACTCGACCGGCCGCATCCTGCGCTCCATGTCGATGTCCGGCTCGGCGCCGAAGTTCACCTCCGTGATGAGCCGCAGCCAGGTCCCATACGGCGGAATCCTGCTGACCAGCGGTATCTGTGTACTCGGCGTCGGACTCAACTTCGTCGTCCCCGCCGACGCGTTCGAGATCGTGCTGAACTTCGCGGCGATCGGCATCCTCGCCACCTGGGGCATGATCATGATCTGTCACCTGCAGTTCTGGCGGAAGACGGAGGACGGCGAACTGGACCGCCCCAGCTACCGCCTCCCGGGCTCGCCCTGGACCGAACTCGTGACCCTCTTCTTCCTCGCCTCCGTACTGGTCCTCATGTACGCGGACGGAGGAGCGGGCCGCACCACAGTCCTCTGCCTGCCGCTGATCGTGGCGGCGCTGGTCGCCGGCTGGTACGGCGTACGCCGCCGGGTCGAGTCCATACGCAAGCCCGAGGTGGACGCATGAGCCCCAACGCCCTTGCCGACTACGGCTGCTCGCTCGCCGCGGCGCCCTCGATCCGGGAACCGCTGCACGCGCCCGTCGCCCATCTCGTACGCGGCGGAGTCATCGAGGGCATCCACTACGGGTCGGTGGTCGTGCTGGCCGCCGACGGCAGCGTGGAACTGCAGATCGGTGACATCGAGGCGGCCTTCTACCCCCGCTCGGCCCTCAAGCCGGTGCAGGCCGTGGCGATGCTGCGCGCCGGGCTGCCGCTCGACGGAGACCTCCTCTCGCTGGCCGCCGCCAGCCACTCCGGCGAGGAACGCCATCTCGCCGGCACCCGGCGGATCTTGGAGCTCGCCGGACTCGCCGAGGACGATCTGCGCAACGTCACGGACCTGCCCTTCGACCCGATCGTCCGCGAGGACTGGATCCGCGCGGGCCGACTGCCCTCCCGGCTCGCGCAGAACTGCTCGGGCAAACACGCCGCGATGCTCTACACGGCACGCCTGAACGGCTGGTCGCTCGACGACTACCTCGACCCCGCGCATCCGCTCCAGCAGGCGATCGCGGAGATCATCGAGGACCTGACCGGCCAGGCCATCGCCCGGGTCTCTGTCGACGGCTGCGGCGCCCCGCTCTTCTCCGTCTCGCTGCACGGGCTCGCCCGCGCCGCCGCCCGGATCACGACGGCCCCGCCTGGCACTCCCGAGGCACGGGTCGCCGACGCGATGCGCGAGCACGCCGAGATGGCGTCCGGCACCGGCCGCGACGTCGCCGCGCTGATGCGGGCCGTACCGGGCCTGCTCACCAAGGACGGCTTCGAGGGCGTACAGGTCGCCGCGCTCCCCGACGGCCGGGCCGTCGCCGTGAAGATCGCGGACGGCGCCGACCGCGCCCGCATCCCGGTCACCGCGGCGGCGCTCGCCCGCTGCGGCGTAGACCCGTCCGCGCTCACCGAGTTCGCCGGGGCGCCGCTCCTCGGCGGCGGCGCGGTGGTCGGGAGCATCCGCCCGGCCCGGGCACTGGACCCGCTCGCGGAGCCTGCGGCGCCCTGAGGGATCCAACGGATCCGCCGGACACACGACGTGCACAGTCCGGCCCCACCCTCTCCAGAAGAAAGAAACGCACCGACATGACAGTTCGCAGCGAGCACGACCTGCTCGGCGACCGTGACGTCCCAGCCGAGGCGTACTGGGGGGTCCACTCCCTGCGTGCCAAGGAGAACTTCCCCATCACGGGGATGCCGATCTCCGCGTACCCGCACCTGATCGAGGCGCTGGCCGCCGTCAAGGAGGCCGCCGCCCGCGCCAACGAGGACCTCGGGCTGCTGGCGCCCCGCAAGGCGGCCGCGATCGTGGCGGCCTGCCGGGAGATCCGGGAGGGGAAGCTGCACGACCAGTTCGTCGTCGACGTCATCCAGGGCGGGGCCGGCACCTCGACCAACATGAACGCCAACGAGGTGGTCGCGAACCGGGCGTTGGAGCTTCTCGGTCACGCCAAGGGCGAGTACGGGTTCCTGCACCCGAACGAGGACGTCAACCTCGGGCAGTCGACCAACGACGTCTACCCGACGGCCGTCAAGGTCGCCACGGTGTTCGCGGTGCGCGAGCTGCTGAAGGCGATGTCCGTGCTGCAGGACGCCTTCGCGGCCAAGGCACTGGAGTTCCGTGACGTCCTCAAGATGGGGCGTACGCAGTTGCAGGACGCCGTGCCGATGACACTCGGGCAGGAGTTCTCGGCGTACGCGGTGATGCTGGACGAGGACCGCAGCCGGCTCGCCGAGGCCGTCGAGCTGATCCACGAGATCAACCTGGGTGCGACGGCGATCGGTACCGGGCTCAACGCGCCCGCCGGATACGCCGAGGCGGCGCGCCGGCACCTCGCCGACATCACCGGCCTGCCGCTCGTGACGGCGGCGAATCTGGTCGAGGCGACCCAGGACTGCGGCGCGTTCGTCCAGATGTCCGGGGTGCTGAAGCGGATCGCGGTGAAACTCTCCAAGAGCTGCAACGACCTGCGGCTGCTGTCGTCCGGTCCGCGGGCCGGGTTGAACGAGATCAACCTGCCGCCCGTGCAGGCCGGTTCGAGCATCATGCCCGGCAAGGTGAATCCGGTGATTCCCGAGGTCGTGAACCAGGTCGCCTTCGAGGTGATCGGAAACGACGTGACGATCACCATGGCGGCGGAGGCCGGGCAGCTGCAGCTGAACGCGTTCGAGCCGATCATTCTGCACTCGCTGTCCGAGAGCCTGATGCATCTGCGTGCGGCCTGCATGACGCTGGCCGAGCGGTGCGTCAGCGGGATCACGGCGAACACGGAGGCGTTGCGGGTGACCGTGGAGAACTCGATCGGGCTGGTCACCGCGCTCAACCCCCACATCGGCTATTCGGCCGCGACGGACATCGCGAAGGAGGCCCTCGCCACCGGGCGCGGCGTCGCCGAGCTGGTCCTGGAAAAGGGCCTACTCCCGGCGGACCACCTGGCGGCGCTGCTCCGCCCGGAGGTCCTGGCGGGCTCCCAGCGGGTCTGAGGCGGCGGGGGGTGCGGGTCGGTCGGTGCTGGCCGCGCAGTTCCCCGCGCCCCTAAAAGCCAAAGACTGCGCCGTTCCCCGCGCCCCTGAAAGCGTGGCTGAGGTCGGATGCGTAGGTGCGGGTGGGTCGTCGCTGGGTGCGCGGTTCCTCGCGCCCCTAAAAGATCAGGGGCGTAAGCCCCTCTCTCAAGTGCCCCCTACCCCTCCGGTTGCCGCCCGCCGGGCGAAGGGGTCGTGTCGGGGTTTCCGATCGCAGCACGACCTCCCGAGGGCAACCTGATGGCCCGGGACGACACAGCTGCGATCGGATGCCCCGTCGCGGCCCCGACCCGAGAACTCAACGGCTGGCGCATCTTTTAGGGGCGCGAGGAACCGCGCACCCCGCCACGACCAACCCGCACCCATATACGTACCGGCACCACCCCCACGGAGCGAACCGGCGTCACAATGGTGATCATGAGCTCGCCCCTGACCTTCCAGCCGGTTCTGCAGCGCATCGCCGCCGAGATCGCGGACGCCCCCGACCGCGGCCGCCCGGCCGACTACATCCCGGCGCTCGCGGCATGCGACCCGCACAGGTTCGGCATGGCGGTCGCGGAGCTGGACGGCACGGTGTACGGCGTCGGCGACTGGCGGAAGCCGTTCTCGACCCAGTCCATCACCAAGGTCTTCACCCTCGCCCTGGACCTGGCCCGAGAGGGCGACGAGCTCTGGGAACACGTCGGCCGCGAACCCTCCGGCAACCCCTTCAACTCCCTGGTACAGCTGGAGTACGAGAACGGCATCCCCCGCAACCCCTTCATCAACGCCGGCGCCCTCGTCGTCACCGACCGCCTCCACACCCGGACCGGCAACGCCGCGGACACCCTCCTCGACTTCCTGCGCGCGGAGAGCGGCAACGAACAACTCGCCATCAACAAGGACGTCGCCGCCTCCGAGGCCACCCGAGGCGACCGCAACGCCGCGCTGGGCCACTTCATGGCGTCGTACGGGAACATCGAGAACCCGGTCCCGGTCCTCCTGGACCAGTACTTCCACCAGTGTTCCATCGAGGCCTCCTGCGCCGACCTCGCCCTCGCCACCGGCTTCCTCGCCCGCCACGGCATCCGCTCCGACGGCACGCGCCTGCTGACCCAGAGCCAGTCCAAGCAGGTCAACGCGATCATGCTCACCTGCGGCACGTACGACGCGGCGGGCGACTTCGCCTACCGCGTGGGCCTGCCCGGCAAGAGCGGCGTCGGCGGCGGCATCATCGCCGTCGTCCCCGGCCGCTGCACGCTCTGCGTCTGGAGCCCGGGCCTGGACGAGCGGGGCAACTCGGTGGCGGGAGTAACAGCCCTGGACCGCTTCACGACTCTCACAGGCGTGTCCGTGTTCTAGCCGGTTCGACGGGAACGTCCGACAGCTCGAAGAGACGGCCGCCGTCCGGTAAGACGGCGGCCATGCTGCGGCTGCCGCTCAGAGGGAGAGGCGTCGCTTTCCGGCCACCCCGCGTTGACACGCTGACCGAGTGTTGGCCAAGGGTTTCTCCGTCGATCTGCGTCGCTGTCAACTGCTCGGGCTCACTGGCTCGGTCGTCCTCGCACTGGGAGGCGAGACGGCCGGAGCGCTGCCCGTAAGGGAGTTGCCGGCCCTCGCGTCCGGACGGGCGGCGCTCGGGCTGGTCGGCGTGTACTTCGGAGTGGTGCTGCTCATAGCGGCCTGGGGTCTGCTGGGGCGCGTGATCCGGGGGCCAGAGCCACCGAGTCCGCGAGCGCTGCTGGTCGTACTCGCCGTGTGGGCCACGCCGTTGCTCCTCGCGCCGCCCCTGTTCAGCCGTGACGTCTACAGCTATCTCGCACAGGGCGCGATGGTCGACGCGCACATCGACGTCTACACGCACGGCCCCGCCATACTCGGCGGACCGCTCGCGGACGAGGTCGCCCCCGTGTGGCAGCGGACTGCGACACCGTACGGACCGGTCTTCCTCGCGGTCTCCTCCGCGCTGTCCGGGCTGACCCGGGGCGAGGTGCCCGCAGGGCTGTTCGGCATGCGGGTCGTCGCGCTGCTCGGCGTGGCGCTGATGGCGGCCGCGCTGCCGAGGCTGGCCAGGCACAGCGGAGCCGATCCGGCCGCCGCGCTGTGGCTCGGCGCGCTCAACCCGCTCGTGCTGCTGCACCTCGTCGCCGGAGCGCACAACGACGCCATCATGCTCGGCCTGCTGGGCGCGGGACTGGTGGCGGCACTCGGCCGGTGGCCCGTCCTGGGCGCCGTGCTCGTCACGCTCGCGGCCCTCGTCAAGGTCCCCGCGCTGCTCGGCCTCGCGGCCGTCGTGGCCCTCCAGGTGCGGGCCGGCCGCAGCATGGGGAGAGCCATCGCCACGACGGCGGCCGCCGCAGCGGCCACCACCGTCGCCGCAACGGCCGCCGCCGGTACGGGATACGGCTGGATAGGCGCCCTCAAGACGCCCGTGTCGCCGGAGAACCTGTCGCCCACGAGCGTCCTCGGCCGTGCCACAGGTGCCCTTCTCCAAGGCCTGGGCAGCGATCTCGCACCCTTCGCGCTGCCCGCCTGGCACGCCCTCGGACTCGCGGCCACCGCCGTCGCCGTACTGGTCATATGGCTGCGCCGCCCCCGCCTCAGCCCTGTCTACGCGCTGGGCCTCAGCCTGGCGACGGTGGCCGTGCTGGGCCCGGCCATCCGCCCCTGGTACGCGCTGTGGGGGCTGTTCCTCATCGCCGCGGCAGCGCCCAGCACCTCCGTACGCCACCGGGTCGCCGCCGTGACCGGGGCGCTCGCGCTCGCGGTCCTGCCCAGCGGCGGTCCGCCGGACGCCGAGCAGCTGGCCCTGGCGGTGTCCGGCGGGATGCTCGCGCTGGTCGTGCTCTGGCAGGCCCACCAGACGACGAACGCACCCGTCCTGGGGCGGACCGCATGAAGATGACCAGCACAGATCGCGGGCGGCTGCTCCTTGTGCTCGCCCTCGCCACAGCCGTGGCCGTGTTCACCGCGACCGTGCCGCTCCTGCGGGACTGGTTCGACCTGCGGGTCTACCACGGGGCCGTGGACGCCTGGATCCACCACGGCGGCAGCGTCTACGACTACCGGGTGCCGGGGACCGAGTACGGCTTCACGTATCCGCCGTTCGCCGCGGTCAGCATGCTGCCGATGGCGCTGCTCGCCCTGAACGCCGCGATCGCCGTGGGCCTGGTGCTCAACCTCGCCGCGACGGCCTTCGTCCTGCACGTCCTGGCGGGGGAGAGGCTGCGCCGGCACGGCTGGTTCGGGCTCGCCGTCACGGTCTGTCTGCTCGCCCTGCTCGAACCGGTCCGCGACACCTTCAGCTTCGGCCAGGTCAACCTCGTGCTCCTGGCTCTTGTCCTCGGCGACGCCTGGCTGCTGTCGACGGGCCGTGCGCGCTGGGCCGGTGTCGGGATCGGGCTCGCCGCCGCGATCAAGCTGACGCCCGCGATCTTCATCGTCCTGTTGCTCCTCGCCGGACGTTGGCGAGCCGCCGGGACCGCGGTGGGCGTCGCCGCGGCAGCCACCGCACTCGCGGCCTGGGTCATGCCCGACGCCTCCCGCTTCTACTGGACCGAGGCGGTCTGGGACACCACCCGCATCGGCCGCCTCGACTACGTCTCCAACCAGTCGCTGCAAGGCGTACTGGCCCGGCTCGCCGACCCCGCCGAACCGAGCCGCGCCGCCTGGGCGCTGGCGGCGCTGGCCGTGCTCGGCGTGTGGGTGTGGCGCGCGCGCCGGGCCCTGGCAGCGGACGACGTCCTCGGCGCCTTCGCCCTCACCGGGCTCGCCGCCTGTCTCCTCAGCCCGATCACCTGGGTGCATCACCTCGTCTGGCTGCTGCCGTCGCTCGCGATCCTGTTCGGGGAGGGGCTCGGGCGCAGACGTCTGCTGTGGATCGCCGGGGGCCTGTACGTCCTGCTGTGCAGCAGTGTGGTGTGGCTGTGGTTCGACGACGCGTCCGGCATCGACGGCTTCGTCGGAAGCAACACCTACGTGTGGATCACCCTCGGCCTGCTCCTCGGGCTGCCCGTCGGTCAGGCACGGGTGAACCGCCCGCCGTGGAGGCGCAGGACCAGCGACACGGCACCCGCGCCGAGTCCGGCGGCGCCCGCGAGGGTCCCCGCCTCCGCCAGCCAGCCGACGGAGGCGTCCTCGACCGCCATGGCCGCGGGCACTGCCGCCGGGCCCGCCGTCGACACGCGGCGCGGCGGCAGGAGCGAGCCCACCGGTTCGACACGCCCGACGGCCCCGAAGCCCCAGTCGAGCAGTGAGCGCGCCTCCTCGTACACGGTGAACCCGCCGCCCGCCTGAGGGTCCATCACCGTGACGACGAGGGTGCGCCCGTCCCGGCGCGCGGCGGCGACGAGCGTGTTGCCCGCCTGGGAGGTGTAGCCGTTCTTGACGCCGACGAGCCCCCGATAGGGCGCGACCCCGTCGGCGCCGGTGAGCAGCCGGTTGGTGTTCTGGATCTCGAACGACCAGCCGTCGGCCGGGAACTCGGCGCGGACGGTGGCGGCGTACCGCGCGAAGTCCGCGTTGCGCAGCCCGGCGCGCCCGAAGACGGCCAGGTCGTACGCGGACGACACCTGGCCCGGCGTGTCGTACCCGTCGGGCGAGACGACCCGCGTGTCGCGGGCGCCCAGGGACTGGGCCTTGGCCTGCATCTGGGCGGCCGTACTGCGCCAGCCGCCGTTCATCTCGGCCAGTACGTGCACGGCGTCGTTTCCGGAGTTCAGGAAGACGCCCCGCCACAGGTCGGCGGCGCTGTAGGTGTGCCCCGCGGCGATGCCGACCCGGCTGCTGCCGGGGCCGACGCCCGCCAGTTCCTCCGCTGTGACGGTGTGCCGGACCGCTGCGGGCAGCACCGGCAGCACGGTCAGCGCGAAGAGGGTCTTCAACGTGCTGGCGGGCGGCAGCCTGAGATGGGCGTTGTGTGCGGCGAGCACGTCGCCGGTCTCGGCGTCGGCCACCACCCACGACCGGGCGGAGACGTCCTGCGGCACCCTGGGCGCTCCGGCCCGGGGCCGTACCTGGGTCCCGGGCCGGTCCAGCGCCGAGGGCCGCGCGGTGGCGGGTTTCGACGCGGAGACATGGGGAGTGGCCGGGGCGGCTCCGTCGTGGGCGGCGGCCGTTCTCGGCGCGAAGGCCAGCACGCCCACCACGCAGGCGGCGGAGCAGCAGACGGCCGCACGCGAAGGAAATCCGATTGTCATACCGCCAACCTAGGAACGCGCAGGTCACATCCCCGGCTGCCCGGGCCGGGCGGCGGCATCGAGCACCCGGATGCCGCAGCGTCCCTGGGTCTGCCCGGTCCGGGGCGGGCCCGCGAGGTCGACCTCTACTGGCCGGTGGGCACGGTCGGCTGGACCTGCCGCAGGAACGTCGCGTTGTCCGGGGTGCGACGCAGCTTGTCCAGGAGCGTCTCAAGGCCGGCCTGTGCGTCCCCGCGGGAGAGCAGGGCGCGCCGCAGGCCTCGTACGGCCCCCAACTCGGCGGCCGGGACGAGGAGTTCCTCGCGGCGGGTGCCGGACGGGGTGATGTCGACGGCGGGGAAGATCCGTCGGGACGCGAGGTTGCGGTCCAGGCGGAGCTCCATGTTGCCGGTGCTCTTGAGCTCCTCGAAGTAGTAGTCGTCGGCTCGGGAGCCGGTCTCCACGAGGGCGGTGGCGATGATGGTGAGCGAGCCGCCCTCCTCGGTGAGGCGCGCGGCCCCGAAGAACCGCTTGGGCCCGTGCAGCGCGGCCGCGTCGACACCGCCGCTGAGGGTGCGGCCACTGGTGGCGGCGGCGTTGTTGTGCGCCCGGCACAGCCGGGTGAGCGAGTCGAGGAGGATCACGACGTCCTGGCCGGCCTCGACCAGCCGCTTGGCGCGCTCCACGGCCAGCTCGGCGAGCGCGATGTGCTGCTTGGGAGCCTGGTCGAAGGTGGAGGCGAGCACCTCACCCCGTACGGAACGGCGCATGTCGGTGACTTCCTCGGGCCGTTCGTCGAGGAGTACCACCATCAGATGGGCCTCGGGGTGGTTGCCGGCGACGGCGGCGGCCAGCTGCTGGAGCAGCACGGTCTTGCCGGTCTTGGGCGGGGCGACGATCAGGCCGCGCTGGCCCTTGCCGATCGGCGCGACCAGGTCGATGAGGCGGGTGGTCGCACCGCCCGCCGGGTGTTCGAGCTGCAGCCGCTCACGCGGGTGCAGCGGGGTCAGGTCATGGAAGTGCGGGCGGCCGCTCAGGTCAGCTGCCGGCAGGCCGTTGACCCGCTGGATCTCGGTGAGGGCTCGCTGCTTGCCGCGTACGCCTTCGACGAGGTCGCCCTTGCGCAGTCCGTGTCGGCGGATCAGCGCGGCGGAGACCTGAAGGTCGGAGGGCCCGGGAAGCAGGCTCCGGGCCCGCAGGTGGCCCTGCCCGTTCGAGGTGATGTCGAGTACGCCGGTGGCCTGCTCCTGTGTGACGGGAGTGGGCGGGCGTTCGAGTGTGGTGGTCATGGTGGGTGTCCTTTCGCGGACGGTTCATGTGGTCATGAGGGATGGGGGAGAGGCCGGATCGGGGGCGGTATGGACACACCCCGGCTCGGCGGAGGCATCACCTCTCGTGCCGCGCCGCGTACGGCGGACGGGAAGGCCCGTGGCTGGACACGTCGTAGGAGTCGCACGACTCGCACGCGGTGTACCTGTACGAGGAGAGGTGGTGCGGAGAAGCTGTTTCGCCGGTCGGAAGGGACGGGCTGATCAGCTGGATGAGAGGTGTTTCGGCACCGGCGCCCGAGAAGGGGGCGTACACAAGTGCTGGTGGCACTGTAGCACTACTCCCTCCAGCGGGGGCCGGACGGCCGGATCCCAGGGCGTTGACAGGGGAGATGCCTCACGTCACGGTGGTCGGCATGGTCGATGCCGGGATCGTCGAACGCGTAAGGGAACTGCGGCCGTTGATCCGGCGGAACGCGCTGCGGGCCGAGCGGGAACGGCGCGTGCCCGACGAGGTCGTCGCCGCGCTGACCGGCACCGGCATCCACCGGATGAACGTCCCGCGTCGCTACGGCGGTTACCAGACCCCGCTGCGCACACAGGTCGACGCCTTCGCGGAGATCGCCGTCGAGTGCGGCTCCACGGCGTGGATGACACTGAGTCAGGCGGGGGTCTCGTACATCGCGGCGCTCTTCCCCGACGAGGCGCAGGACGACTTCTTCACCGGCCCGAGCGGCCCCGACGCGAGGATCGGCGGCACGCTCGTCCCCGGCGCCACGGCGGTGCCGTACGACGGGGGCTATCGGGTGGACGGCGCCTCGGCCTTCGCGACCGGCTGTCATCACGCGGACTGGCATCTGCTGACGGCCGCGGTCGTGCCCGCCGACGGATCGCCGCCGGAAGGGCCGCCCGAGATGGTCTGGGCCGCGGTGCCGATGTCCGAGCTGGAGATCCTGGACGACTGGCATGTCACGGGTCTCGCCGGTACTGGCAGCAACACCGTCGTGGCCCGGAACATTCCCGTGCCCGCTCATCGCGTGCTTCCGGTCGGTCCGATGCTCGCCGGGCAGATCCCGTCGAAGGCCAACGCGGACGATCCCTTCTACCGGATGCCCGTGCTGCTGCTGTTCTGTGCCTGGGCCGCGCCGGTGGCACTGGGCCTGGCCCGGGCGGCGATGACGGAGTTCGGCGAGCGCATCCACCGGCGCGGCATCACGTATACCTTCTACGAGCGGCAGAACGAGGCCACCGTCACGCATCTCCAGGCGGCCGAGGCGGAGATGAGGATCTCCGGTGCCGAGCTGGTGGCCGCCCAGCTGACGGCCGAGATCGAGACCAAGGCCCGCGACGGCTCCCCGTACACCCTGGCGGAGCGGGCCAGGATCCGTGCCGAGAGCGGCTATCTGACCCGCCTCTGCAAGGAGGCCGTAGATCTGCTC
Organism: Streptomyces sp. NPDC033178; assembly: GCF_055577685.1. NCBI lineage: Bacteria > Bacillati > Actinomycetota > Actinomycetes > Kitasatosporales > Streptomycetaceae > Streptomyces > Streptomyces sp. NPDC033178. Next base: position 31,719 of record NZ_JBVIPT010000011.1, on the reverse strand, counting down.
GCCTCCGCCGCCGGTGCCTCCTCGCTCCAGCAGGAGGTGCCCATGCAGCGCATCGCCCGCGACATCAACGCCCTGTCCCTGCACTCCTTCGTCAACCCGGCCACCAATCTGGAGATCTACGGCCGCGTCCTGTCGGGAGTCGACCCGGGCACCCCCTTCCTGTGACGATCACGGACGGCCACGCTTCCTGTGACGGTCACGGACGGCGGCTGCCCGCACGCCGACAACGCGCGCCTCCTCGCGCGCGGCGCCGTCGCGTCGGTCGTCCTGCCCGGCGGTGCGGAGGGCATGGCGGTCCTCGGACACGAGGCGCTGAAGGAGTTCCTCGCCCACCCCGAAGTCGCCAAGGACACCAGGCACTTCACCGCGCTGCGGGAGGGGCGGACAGCCAAGGGATGGCCCTTGACGACCTTCGCGACCCTACGAGGGATGACGACCGCGGACGGCGACGACCACCGGCGGCCGCGCTCACTGGTCAGCAAGGCGTTCACCGCCCGGCGGGTCGAGAAACTGCGGCCCAGGATCGAGGAGTTGACGGACGGACTGCTCGACGGCCTGCACCGCGCGGCCGAAGAGGGCGGGGGAGTGGCCGACCTGCGCGAACACTTCGCGCTGCCGCTGCCGAGCGGGTCACGAGGGGCGAAGCGAGCTGGGCGGATGTCGTCGAGGAGACCCTGCGCTGGGACGCGCCCGTCAGCTACTTCCCCTTCCGCCATCCCGTGCGGGACCTGACGGTCGACGGGACCGTGATTCCCCGGGGCACGCGCCCCGCTGGAGCGTCCGGGCGCTTCCCGTACGGGTGCCACCGGGGGTGTGAAGTCCGCTCGCCCGAACAATCATGGGATGTGTCGATCCGGCGCCGGTCCGTTCGTCGGTGGGGTGCAGGGACCAGGAACTGAGGGAATCGAGGAGGACCGGTCATGAAGTACGTGATGTTCATCTGCACCCCCGTCGGCGGCGAGGAGCTCAGCCCCGAGGAGATCGCCGACGACCCCCGCTTCACCGCGTACATCGACGAGGTCCGCACCAGCGGCGTGGTGAAGGGCGGCGCACGGCTGCGGCCGGCGACCGACGCCACCACCGTGCGTGTCCAGGGCGACGAAGTCCTGCTCAGCGACGGGCCGTTCGTGGAGTCCAAGGAGTATGTCGCCGGTTTCGACATCATCGAGGTCGCCGACCTCGACGAGGCCATCGCGCTGGCGTCCAGGCATCCCGCCGCGCTCGGCGGCGGTTCGGTGGAGGTGCGGCCGGTCTGGGAGTGAACGAGAACGAAGGCGCGGACGGCATCGAAGGCGCGGACGGCGTCGAGGAGGCCGTCGCCGCCGCCTTCCGCGAGGAATGGGGCCAGGTCGTCGCCACCCTGATCAGGGTGACCGGCGACTGGGACCTCGCCGAGGAATGCGCGCAGGACGCCTTCGCCCAGGCCCTCGACCGGTGGCGGCGCGACGGAGTACCGCGCCGCCCCGGCGCCTGGCTGACCACGACCGCGCGCAACCGCGCCATGGACGTGCTGCGCCGGGAGGCGGTGGGGGCGGCGAAACTGCGGGAGGCGGCGGTGCTGGCACGGGACGGGGGACCCTTCGACCCGCAGGACCCGGACTTCGACGACGACAGCGGAGTGACGGACGACCGGCTGCGGCTGCTTTTCACCTGCTGCCATCCCGCGCTGCCCATCGAGGCCCGGGTCGCCCTGACCCTGCGCACCCTCGCGGGGCTCACCACGCCCGAGATCGCCCGCGCGTTCCTCGTCCCCGAGGCGACGATGGCGCAACGCCTCGTGCGCGCCAAGCGGAAGATCCGCAACGCGGGCATCCCCTACCGCGTACCGCCCGCGCACCTGCTGCCCGAGCGGACGACCGGCGTGCTGGGCGTGGTGTACCTGCTGTTCAACGAGGGGTACGCGGCCACGTCCGGCGCCGATCTCCTGCGGAGGAACCTCTGCGCGGAGGCCGTCCGGCTCGCCCGGGTGCTGGCCCGGCTCATGCCGGACGAGCCCGAGGTCCTCGGCCTGCTCGCGCTTCTCCTGCTGCACGACGCCCGGCGGAACACCCGCGTGGACGCGGCGGGTGACCTGGTCACCCTGGAGGACCAGGACCGTACGGCCTGGGACCGGGCGGAGGCCGACGAGGGCGCCGCCCTGCTGGAGACGGCGCTGCGCCGCGGGCGGCCGGGGCCCTACCAGATCCAGGCCGCCATCGCGGCCTGCCATGTCACCGCCGCCACCGCCGAGGAGACGGACTGGGCCGACATCGCCGCGCTGTACGGGGAGTTGGCGCGCCACGTGCCGTCCGACGTCGTCCGGCTGAACCGCGCGGTGGCCGTCGGCATGTCCGAGAGCCCCGAGGCCGGTCTGGCCCTGGTGACGGAGCTGGAGGAGGCGGGCGACCTGGCCGGGTACCACCTGCTGCCCGCCACGCGAGCGGACCTCCTGCGGCGCACGGGACGCATGAGTGAAGCGGCCGAGGCGTACGAGAAGGCCCTGGAACTGGTGGAGAACGACGCCGAGCGGCGATTTCTGGAAAAGCGCCTCGCGGAGTGTCGATCGGCGTAGGAACGGTTCGTCGGTGGGGTGAAAGCACCCGACGACACCGGAGGCTCCGATGACCGCCACCGACCCCACCACGCCCGCCGCGCCCATCCGGCGCACCGACAAGCTACTCGCCCTGCTGTCGCCGCGGCGGCGGCGCCGGCGGCCTGTGCCCCACGCGGCGAAACCGTCGGCCGATCACAGCCCGGGCGGCGACGGGCGTGACAGCGGCCCGGACGTCTGGCTCGCGGGCCTCCGGCTGGGGAGCTGAGCCATGTCCCCGCGACACCAGAAGTCCGGACCGGCGCGACCGCCGGCCCCGGCCCCGATCCGTGCCGCCGGCATGCCCTCGCCGTGCTCCGACGGCCGGACTACCCGGTCACGTCGAAGATCCCGAACCCGAAGCCCTGAGCCGTGATGGTGTCGCCGTCGATCGCGACACCGGACGACTCCAGGGCTCGGCCGGGCCGCACGCCGTCGAGGCGGTAACTCACCTGCCGCTGCTGAGGGTTGACGACCACGAGATACCGGCCGCCGCGTACGTACACGAACGGGTATCCGGCGTGCAGGACCTCGACCGAGCCGCCCGACCCGAGTTCCGGGGTCGTCGTGCGGAGGGTGATGAGACGGTGTACGAGATGGAGGAGGGACGTGTCGTCGGCGCGCTGGGCGGCGACGGTGGGGCGGTCGGGGGCGGGGTCGACCGGGAGGTAGGGGTGGTCGGACGTCGAGAAGCCCGCGTTGGGGCCGTCGTCCCACTGCATGGGGGTGCGGGAGCCCGCCCGGTTGTAACGCGGGCCGAGCACACTGCCCTCGGTGTCGGGGAGGTCCGGGATGTAGCGCATGCCGATCTCGTCGCCGTAGTAGATGGCGGGGAGCGTGGGCCAGGTGAGCTGGAAGGCGAAGGCGGCGGGGAGCTGTTCGGCCGTGCGGGGGCCGCAGTTGAGGCGGGAGAAGTCGTGGTTGGCGGTGGGCAGGGAGATGAAGCCACTGCCGCCCAGGGCGGACGAAGCCCGCTGCCAGGCTTCGACGAAGGGGCGGGGCGAGCCCTGGCCGCTCGGGTCGAAGAAGCAGTCGAGCGGGTCCCAGGTGTCATTGACGGTGCCGGTGCCGTTGCTCCACAGCGAGCGTAGCGCCAGGCCGTCGGTGGGGCCGCCGAAGTGGAGGAAGAAGTCCGTGTGGAACCCCGCCGGGACCGACACCTCGGGCTCGCCCCACTCCGACAGCAGCACCGCGTCCGGGTGCGTACGGTCCAGCCAGTGACGCAGCTCCGTCCAGATCCCGCTCGTACCGGCCTTGTCCGGGTCGTCCTTGACGAGCGAGGCGGCCATGTCGACGCGGAAGCCCGAGAGGCCGAGGCTCAGCCAGTGGTCCATGACCGTGCGCAGGGCTTCCCGGTTGGCGCGCGGACCCTCCGCGTCCACCGGTTGCCGCCACGGCTCGGCCGAATTCTCGCGTGCGTAACCGAAGTTGAGGGCCGGCTGGAAGTCGAAGAAGTTCGGCAGATACGCGCCAGGCCGACTCCCCGGCGAGGCCACGAAGCCCTCCGGCGTGACCCTTGACTGGCCCTCCGGCGCCCAGATGTAGCGATGGTCGTCCGGGTCGTTCGCCGAGGCCCTGAACCACGGGTGCTCGGCGGAGGTGTGCCCGGCGACCAGGTCGAGGAGCACGCGGATGCCGCGGCGGCCCGCCCGGTCCACGAGCTTCGCCAGGTCGTCGTTGGATCCGTAGCGCGGAGCCACGTTGAGATAGTCGGCGACGTCGTACCCCGCGTCCCCGAACGGCGAAACGAAGCACGGGTTCAGCCAGACCGTGTTCACCCCCAGCCAGGCCAGATGGTCGAGGCGCTCGGCGATGCCGTCGAAGTCACCGATCCCATCGCCGTTCGAGTCCGCGAACGACTGCGGATAGATCTGGTAGAACACGGCATCGGCCAGCCAGGCGGGTGCGGGACGGAAGGAGGTCATAGGTGGAGAGTGACAGCGTGACCGAAGCCTGGGAAAGGCCGCGCCATGGCCAGAGGCTTGGGGGAGGCGCCCAGAGCGGCGCGGGGCTGTCTCATTGTGCGGCTCCTCCCTCACTCTCGGCTTCGCTCAAGCGGGGACCCCCATCGTGGGCGCGCCCAGCCACAACGAACTCACAGACAGACCACCGCACCCCAGTGGAACGCCTACGCTGAGCAGCCATGTTCACCCCGCAAGGCCCCACGTTCCGCGAACTCGCCGTACAGGCACTGTCGTCCGTCGAGCACGGCTACGACCTGCTCGCACCGAAGTTCGACCACACCCCATTCCGTACGCCGGACTCGGTACTGCGGTCCGTCGCCCGGGCGCTGAGGAGGATCGGCCCGTTCCAGCGCGGACTCGACCTGTGCTGCGGCACCGGTGCGGGCATGGACGTGCTGCGGACGGTGTGCCGGGAGCAGGTCACCGGCGTCGACATCAGCACCGGCATGCTCGCCGTGGCACGGGAAAGGGCGGCACGTCCCGGCGGGCCGTCGACCGCCTGGGTACGCGGTGACGCCCGGGCCCTCCCGTTCGGGCCGGCCTTCGACCTGGTGGTGAGCTTCGGGGCGTTCGGGCACTTCCTGCCCAGGGAACTGCCGGGGCTGTTCGCGCAGGTCCACTCCGTGCTCCGGCCCGGTGGACGATTCGCGTTCCCGATCGGTGCCCCCGCCCGCCCCGGCTCACGCGGCTACTGGGCCCTGCTCGGCTTCGACGCGGCGATGCGCGTGAGGAACGCCCTGTGGCGGCCCCAATTCGTCATGTACTACCGGGAGTTCCGCCTCGACTACGTACGACGGGAACTCGTCCGCGCCGGTTTCTCGGTGGAGCTGTACGCCCTCCCCGAGTTCGGGCGGAGGAGTGACGGCAGCCCCCGCTGCCGGATGGTGGCGGCGAGGAAGCCGGGGAGCGCGGAGTAGCTGCGGCCGGGGACACCGGGAGCGGCTATTCGAGCCCGGAGATCCGGAACACCGTCCGAGCCGTCTCCCGGTCGAGCCGTTCCGACAGGCGCCGCAGCTCCGTCGTACCGCAGACGAGCGAGCCGCCTGCCGCCGAGGCCCGCGCGCCCTCGTCCAGGAGCCGCCACAGCGCGGGGTTGCCGACCAGGACCCGGGGATCGAACTCGACGCGTCCGCCGAACTCGTCGCGCAGGACGAGGCGTTGGGCCACCCCGTCCGAGCGGCACACCGCCACGAGCCGGTCCGTGCACACGGACCGGTGCCCGAACAGGCCCTGGCACACGAGCTCGCCGTCGCACGCTGACACGCGGGCGGGCAGCAGCACGGCGAACAGGACGAAGGCCAGCGTCGCCCACAGCAGGAGCCGCAGCGCCGTGAGCCGTCCCGAACCCGCGTCGAACACCAGCAACAGCCCCAGCATCAGCACGGCACAGCCCACGGCCGAGCGCGCCTCGCCCGCCCACGCGCGGTCGTGCACCCACGTGCCGTCGTCGTACGCCGGCACATCGGGGAAACGACCGGACGCGGGCCCCTCGATACGTCGAGACATGGCGGCGACGGTAGGCACGCGCGTCACGCGGTGGGAGCGACTTGATGCTTCGCTGACTCTCCGGCCGACGAAATTGACGCGTGTCGTACGGCGCCCGTCCGGAATGCAACCCACCCGTCACCGTTCGTAGTTCACATTTCGCCGGTGCGGGCTCGCCGCGGCGGACCGAGCCCGGTGCCCGGGGGGTGGGACGGTCGACGCCTGCCGAGGAGCTCGGCTGCCAGGGAACGCTGATGACCATCACACCGGGCGTGAACAGCAGACGGCTCTTTCAGCCAGAGGGCCGACTGGTTGTGCAGCAGGTTCTCCCACCAGTGACCGGCGACGTACTCGGGAATGAACACGGCCACGACGTCCCGCGGGCTCTCCCTCCGCAGCGAGCGCACATACTCGACCACCGGCTGCGTCACTTCGCGATAGGGCGAGTCGACGACTTTGAGGGGCACCTCGATGCCGTACTCCTCCCAGTGCTCCCGAAGATCGGCAGGGCGAGCCGTTTGGGCAGGAGCGTCTCCCGGAGCTCTTCACTGTGCCTGGCCCGGCCGATCACCAGGCGTTTCAGCAGACCGGTCACGTTGAACACGGCGCGAGCGTAAGCGTGGGAGCGGCCCGAATCCCGTGAGCCCTGCCCGGCAGGGTGTCAGGACGGCGTCAGGTGCGGCGAGATCCGTACGGGCGCAAGAGTCGGGGCCGGGAGCGTCCGGAACTGGCCGTCCCAGCCGATCGCCCGGGCCCGGGCTGCCTCCTGGCCGAAAGGCGTTCTGTGCGGCGAGACCCCCACGGTTCACCTGTCCTTCGCACGCGCCCCATCGGTCACGACGGGCCGTTGTCAGTGGCCCGCGCTAGTCTGCGCAGATCTGATTGTTTGGCCCGATCTGGGAGGTTTTCATGGCCTCGCGCCTCAATCCGTACATCAGCTTCGACGGTGACGCCCGGCAGGCGTTGGAGTTCTACAAGGAGGTCCTCGGCGGCACACTGGCGCTGAACACCTTCGGGGAGTCCGGTATGGCGGACAGCCCCGAAGCGGACAAGATCATGCACGGCATGCTGGAGACCCCGAGCGGTTTCACGCTGATGGCCGCCGACACCCCGCCGGGCATGAAGCACACCCCGGGCGGCAACTTCTCGGTGAGCCTCAGCGGTGACGACGACGCCGAGCTGCGCGGCTACTGGGAGAAGCTGTCCTCCGGCGGCACGGTGGCCGTCCCGCTCGAGAAGCAGATGTGGGGCGACGTGTTCGGCATGTGTACGGACCGGTTCGGCATTCCCTGGATGGTCAACATCAGCGAGACACAGGCCTGAGCCGGCCACCCGCAGGAAACCGGGCCCGGACGCCCGTCCCAGGTCCCGCCGACCCGACGGTCGGCGGGACCTCGCCGTTTCCGCCGTCGTGGCCGTCGTGGCCGTCGGACGCATGGTGGGGCTGATGGCCCGTCTGCGCGACGCCCACGGTGTCGTACTGCCCGAACTGGACCTGGGCGGCGGTCACGGCATCGCCTACCGGCCGGGGGAGGAGGCACTCGACCTCACCACGCTGGCCCGCAAGGTGCGCGCCGGACTCGTCGAGAGCTGCGCGGCCGCCGGGCTGCCGGTGCCGCGGCTGCTGATCGAGCCCGGGCGCGCCATCGCCGGACCTGCGGGCCTCGCCCTCTATCACGTGCTCGCGGTGAAGCGGACCGCCGAGCACACTTTCGTGGCCGTGGACGGCGGGATGAGCGACAATCCGCGCCCCGCGCTCTACGGAGTGCGGTACGCGCCCCGGCTGATCGGACGCCACTCCACGGCGGAGCCGGCCCCGGTGACCGTGGTCGGCCGGCACTGCGAGGCGGGCGACGTCCTCGCCTCCGACGTTCGGCTGCCCGGTGACGTACATCCGGGCGACCTGCTGGCCGTGCCGGTCGCCGGTGCGTACCACCTCTCCATGGCCTCGGGCTACAACCTGGTCGGACGCCCGCCCGTGGTCGCCGTCGACCGCGGTCACGCCCGGCTCCTCGTCCGCCGGGAGTCGCTGGAGGACATCCGCAGCAGGGACGTCGGCCTGTAGGCGAGGACCCACCTCCGGGCTGGTGACGGCCCGTCCCCGCCCGGAGGTGTTCGCCCCGGTCAGCGGCCCGGCGACCCATACGCGGAGTGAACGGAATTCGGTGGCACACTGACCCGGTCACCGAAGGAGCCCAACCCGTGCCCATGATCAGCAATCTGAGCAGAGCGGTGCGCCGCGCCTACCGCCGCACCGTGGACCTCAGCCATCCCGCCCGTTCCCCGCTCGGCAGCGCGGTGGTGAACTGCGTGGTCTACCGCGAGGGCGGACGGCAGCCCGGGGACTGGGCACCGGCCGAGGCGATCCGGCGGGCCCGCAAGGGTCGGGGCGGCTTCGTCTGGATCGGACTTCACGAGCCCACGGACGAGGAGTTCGCGGGCCTCGCCAAGCTCTTCGATCTCCATCCGCTGGCCGTCGAGGACGCCGTGCACGCCCATCAGCGGCCGAAGGTCGAGCGGTACGACGACACGCTGTTCGCCGTCTTCAAGACCGTGCGCTACGTCGAGCACGAGCAGCTCACCGCGACGAGCGAGGTGGTGGACACCGGCGAGCTGATGGTCTTCATCGGCCGCGACTTCGTGATCACCATCCGGCACGGCAACCACGGCTCCCTGGGCCCGCTCCGCGAAGCCCTTGAGAGCTTGCCGGACCAGCTCGCGAAAGGCCCTTCCGCCGTCCTGCACGCCATCGCGGACCACGTGGTCGACGACTACCTGGAGGTCACGGACGCCGTACAGAACGACATAGAGGCGGTCGAGACCGCAGTCTTCGGCGAGCACACCGCGCGCGGCGACGCCGGCCAGATCTACCAGCTCAAGCGGGAACTCCTGGAGCTCAAACGGGCCGTGGTCCCGTTGGCCCGGCCCCTGCAGATCCTCGCCCACGAGCCGCCGGCGGCCCTCTCCCCGGACATCCAGCCGTACTTCCGCGACGTCGCCGACCATCTCGCCCGCGTCACCGAGCAGATCAACGCCTTCGACGGGCTGCTCGACTCGATCCTCCAGGCCCACCTCGCGCAGGTCACGGTCGCCCAGAACGAGGACATGCGCAAGATCACGGCCTGGGCCGCCATCGTCGCCGTCCCCACCATGATCTGCGGTCTCTACGGCATGAACTTCGACCACATGCCCGAGCTGCGCTGGACGTACGGATACCCCCTGGTCCTCGGCGTCATCGTCACCCTCTGTCTCGTCATCCACCGGGGCTTCAGGCGCAACGGCTGGCTCTGAGCCGGGGCTGCGGGCCCCGGCTCCCGACGAGCACGCATCAGCTCCTGATGAAGCCGAGCAGATCCGCGTTGAAGGCCTTCTCGAAGTCGCCGACCAGGCCGTGCGGGGCGCCCGGGTACACCTTCAGCGTGGCGTCCTTGACGAGCTGTGCCGACTTGTGGGCGGCCGCCACGATGGGCACGATCTGGTCGTCGTCCCCGTGTGCGATCAGCGTGGGTACGTCGATGCGCCCCAGGTCCTCGGTGAAGTCCTGCTCGGAGAACTGCTCGACGCAGTCGTACGCGGCCTTCAGCCCGACCTGCATGCTCCACAGCCAGAACGAGCGGCGCAGACCTTCCGAGACCGTGGCCCCGGGCCGGTTGAAGCCGAAGAAGGCCTCGCTGAGATCCCAGTAGAACTGCGAGCGGTCGGCCTCGACGCCGGCCCGGATGCCGTCGAAGGCCTCCCGCGGGGTGCCCTCGGGGTTGGCGTCCGTCTTGAGCATCAGCGGCGGTACCGCTCCCAGCAGCACGACCTTGGCGACCCGTGCGGTGCCGTGGCGCCCGATGTAGCGGGTCACCTCGCCGCCGCCGGTCGAGTGGCCGACCAGGACCGCGTCGGTGAGATCGAGCTCGTCGAGGAGCTCGGCCAGGTCGTCCGCGTACTGGTCCATGTGGTTGCCCTGCCACGGCTGCCCGGAGCGGCCGTGGCCGCGACGGTCGTGGGCGACGGCACGGAAGCCGTTGTCGGCGACCAGCCGGGCCTGTCCGTCCCAGGCGTCCGCGTTGAGGGGCCAGCCGTGACTGAAGACGACCGGCTGTCCGGTGCCCCAGTCCTTGTAGAAGATCTCGGTGCCGTCGCCGGTGGTGAAGGTTCCCATGGGGGGTGCCTTTCCTTTCGAACGTTCTGGATCTCTGCAGGTGGTCTGTGCCCTTGTCGATGGTGAACGCGTGGCCCCGGTTCGGCATCTCGGTGATCTCCGTGATGCCGGGATCGCGCTGCTGCTTCCGGGTGAGCGGTCCGCCGAAGGAGCGACCGGTCGCGGCCGGCCGGGACCTCGGGGTGGGCGCCGGCCTCGGCGACCGTCCCGGACATGCCTCCGACGTTAGACCCGCACGGCACGCCTGCTGTCTGTCACGCGACTGCATTCTCGGACCCTTGTCGCTCAAAGGCCCGGTGTCGCTCAGAGGCCCGGTGTCGCTCAGAGGTCCGGTTCGTCGAGTGCGCCGTCCAGTGCGAGCCGGATCGCCGCCTCAGGGCTCAGCTCCCGCCCCTCGCGCACCGCTTCGGCGAAGACGCTGTCGCCGAGGGCCTTGCGGAGGTGGCGCGCGTACTCCCGGCGGAAGACGGTCGTCCCGGTGTCGCCGAGCTGGGGGAGTCCGGCCGCGTGCCAGAGGCGTGTGCCGGCGCCCAGGATGCGGGCGGCGCGTTCGGGCTCGCCGCGGGAGTCCTCCGCGGCGACCAGGAGGTCGGCGACGGCCGCGACGCCCAGCCGGTCGTGGACGCGCCACTTGGCGGCCAGGGCCTCGCGGGCGGAGACCAGCGCGTCGTCCGGCCGTCCGAGCCCGATCCCAGCGAGGGCGACGAAGAAGTCGCCCCAGGCCCGCATCCACAGTTCACCGCGCTTCGCGCAGTCGGCACGCAGCCGCTCGGCCACCGCCGCGCACCGCTCGAACGCGCCCTGGCCTGCCAGGAGATATGCCTGCAGCGCCAGCGTGAGGAGCTGGAAGAACTCCGCTCCGCCCCCGCCGCCCGGCCCCTGCGTGCTGCTGCCGTACAGCAGCGCGGACCGCGCCGACTCGCCGCGCACGGCGAGACTCGCGCCGGTCAACGGCAGCGCGGGCACCGGCAGTTGACGCTCCTCGGCGAGCCACACGTACGCAGCGCTCACCGACTCCGCTGCGTCCACGTCGTCCGGCACCACGGTGACCAGGCGGTGTGCCCAGATCGCCAGCCTGTGCTCGGGGCCGTCGTCGTGCGCCCGCCGCAGCGCGCGCTCCAGATGGGCGCGGCCCTCCTCGGCGAAGCCGCAGGCGAACCAGAAGTACCAGAGCGTGCCCGCGAGTTCGAGTGCCGTCTCGGGCTCCGGCGCCGCCAGGCACTCCTCCAGCGCGACCTGCAGGTTGGCGTGCTCCACACTCAGCCGCTCGGCCCACATCCGCTGGCCCGGGCCCAGCCACTCGGTCTGGCCCTGGCGCGCGATCCAGCGGAAGTAGTCACGGTGACGGCCGCGTACGGTGTCCTGCTCGCCGAGGCCTTCGAGCCACTCGGCGCCGAAGGTGCGGACCGTGTCGAGCATGCGGTAGCGCCCGGCCACGCCGTTGCCCTCGCGTGTCACGATCGACTTCTCGGTGAGCGACGCGAGCAGCGCGAGTATCTCCTCGGCGTCCAACGGGCCGCCGTGGCACACGAATTCGGCCGCCTCCACGTCCCAGCCGCCCACGAACACCGAGAGGCGGGCCCACAGCAGCCGCTCCAGCGGAGTACACAGCTCGTGGCTCCAGCCGATCGCCGTACGCAGTGTCTGGTGCCGGGCGAGCCGCGGCCGGGCGGGGGAGACGAGCAGGTCGAACCGGGAGTCGAGCCCCTCCAGGAGCCGGTCGAGGGGAAAGCCGCGCAGCCGTACCGCGGCCAGTTCCAGGGCCAGCGGTATTCCGTCGAGGCGGGCGCAGACCGCCGCCACGTCAGCCCGGTTGGCGTCGGTCAGCGTGAACGACGGCACGGCGGCCGCGGCGCGGGCCACGAACAGTGCCACCGCGTCGTCGCGTTCACCGAGCGGCAGCGGCGTCACGGACAGCAGATGCTCACCGGCTACGCCCAGTGGCTGCCGACTGGTGGCCAGAACCCGTAACTCAGGTACGTGCGCGAGGAGTTCCTGGACAACACGTGCGCACTCGTCGAGTACGTGCTCGCAGGTGTCCAGGACGAGCAGCAGCGGCCCGTCGTCGAGATGTTCGCAGACCGCCACCAGAAGAGGGCGCAGTGTCTGCTCGGTCAGCCGCGTCGCCTCGGCCACGGCGTTCGTGAGGAGGTCGGGGTTCTTGAGGTCGGAGAGTTCCACCAGCCACACTCCGCCGGGAAAGGCGGCCCGCACGGTGTGCGCGGCCCGCAGCGCCAGCCGTGACTTGCCGACCCCGCCGGGGCCGGTGAGGGTGACGAGCCGCGTGGTCCCCAACAGGGCGGATATTTCGGCCAGTTCGGATCTGCGGCCGATGAAGGCGTTGGACTCGGCGGGGAGATTGCCGGTCCTGCCGTTGCGCACCGAGGCCACCATCGCTCCCCCTCACCCGACCGATGGCGGTCACCCTAACGCCCGGGAACGCCCGTGTCCGACGCCTGTCCGGGTGACCGGTATTCGGGCCCGCGCCCTCACACAGAGGCCGTATTGGGCGTAGCGTGGATGCGACCCGGCACGCCGAGTGGCGACCTTGGGAGGTGCGGGGGATGGACACCGTGCCCGCACCGAAAGCCGTCGGGGAGATGCGCGCCGGGGACCATCTGCTCCTGGGCTACGAAGCGGACGAGGAGCGCGAGACCGTGGTCGCCGCGTTCCTCCTGGACGGGCTGGCCAGCGGCCACCGGGGGCTGCTGCTGGGCCCGGCCGATCTGCCGGCCGACCTCGCCCTGACCTTCCTGGAGTCCCGCGGTTGCGCCGTCGAGGACGAACTCGCCGCCGGGCGGCTGACCGTGGACCCGCACCTCGCGACCCCCGACGGCCTGTGGGACCTCGACGAGGTGATCCGCCGCGAGACGCGCCGCGCGGTCGGTGACGGCTACCTCGGCCTGCGCGTCAGTATGGAGGTCATGCGCGGCCAGGCGGGCAAGGGCCTCAAGACGCTGCACGACAGCGAACTCCTCCTCGAACCCGTCTTCGCGTCCCTGCCGGTGCTCGGCATCTGCCAGTACGACCGCCGTGTCTTCGACGAGGGCGAACTGGCCCCTCTCGACGGACTGCACCAGGGCCGGGTCGCCGCCGACCTGGTCTGGCACGACGAACTGCTCTCCATCACCCGCACCTTCGCCCCGCCCGGTCTCGCGCTCGTCGGAGAGGTCGACGACACGAACGTGACCGCCCTGGCCCGAGCCCTGCACGCCGAGACGGACCGCGCCCGTGCCCGCCCGGTGAACGGGGTGCGCACCCGGATCGACCTGCGCGACCTGCACTTCATCGATGTCGGTGCGCTGCGTCTGCTGGTCTTCGCGGGCGGCGCCCTGTCCGCGTCCGGCGGCACCCTCGTCCTGCACGGCGTCGCCCCGCACATCCAGCGGCTGATGCGGGTCACCGGCTGGGACCGCGTCCCCGGACTGCTCGTCGAACAAGCGCACTCGTGAGAGGACCTGTCGGAAGGAGCGGCGCCGTGAGCCGTACGCGGTTCGTCCACCAGGCGCTCTGCTACGGCTCGGCCGACGAGTTCCTCGAAGGGACGCTCACCTTCGCCCGCGACGGCCTGGACGCCGGCGACACCGTCCTCGCCGTCGTCGCGTCCCACAACATCGGCCTCCTGGGCGAGGCACTCGGGCATCGCTCCGACGAGGTCGAGTTCGTCAACGCGGACGACTGGTACGGCAGTCCGTCCCGCACCCTGGGCCGCTACAACGCCTACTGCGCCGCGCACGACACGGACGAGACCGGCGGGCCGCGCAGGGTCCGGGTCATCGGCGAGCCCGTCTGGTCGGACCGTACGGCCTTCGAGGTGCGGGAGTGGATGCGCTACGAGTCCCTGCTCAACATCGCCTTCGCGGGCACCGGCCACTGGGTCCTCTGCCCGTACGACACCCGTGTCCTCCCGGTCGCCGTCATCCGCTCGGCGGTCCGCACCCATCCCGAACTCGCCCTGGGGGCAAGGCAGTCGGCGCACTGCGGCCGCTATCTCGAGCCGGCCGACTTCTACGCCGAGTGCGACACGACTCGGCCGCCGGCACTCCCCGCGGGACGCGACGACGTTCCCTTCGCGCGTGGCCGGTCGGCGCACGTACGGCGCGCAGTCTCCGCGTACGCCCGCGGCCTGGGGATGTCCGAGCAGCTGACGCACGACATGGTGAGCGCGGTGCACGAGGCGGTGGTCAACTCCGTGCGCCACGGAGGCGGCCGGGGCGTCCTGCGGTTGCGCAGCGACTCCGACCACGTGATCTGCGAGATCTCCGACACCGGCACAACGGCTGTGCCACCGCCCACGCCACCGCCGTTCCCGGGCCATCTGCCACCCGACCCGCGTGCCGCGAGCGGCCACGGGATGTGGGTGGTACGGCAGTTGAGCGACCTGGCAACGGAGACGCTGGACCCCTCGGGCTCTGTCGTGCACCTGTACTTCAGGAGGAGCGCCGCCCTGTGACGGGCGCGGGACCGCCGTCGCAGCGCGCGGACCGACTCCTGTGGCCCGAGGCCGAGTTCGGTGAGGCCGGCCAGCGCGGACCGGATGGTCTCCAGGGCCGCCCGTGAGTGCGGGGGCCTGGTGAGGGCCAGTGGGAACGCCTTGGGGTGCCGCAGCGCGGCCGCGCGGAAGATGGTGACGTGCGCACGGACGCGGTCCTGCCACGTGCCGGTGTCCGCCCCGGAGAAGTCGATCCCGGCGAGCAGCGTCTCGTCGACGCCACCAGCGCCGAGGACCTCAACGCGCACTGGCCGGCAGTCGGGCCGTGGTGTCGGCGCTGGGCCCCGGCAAGGCCCGCAGGTCCGACCTCGCGAGCCGCACCGCCCGTGCGCTGGACCCGCCGCCGAGACGACCGGTGTGCGGCGGGTCGTGGTCCTGTCCGCCTTCGGCGTGGGTGACGCCCTGCGGGACTACAAGGCTGTCCCCAGGATCGCCATCCAGCTGCTGCTGAGCGACGTCTTCGGTGACAAGGCCGTCACAGACGATCTCGCCGTACTCACCGGCTGAATCGGGGCACCAGGGCGTGGAGCGCGGTCAGAGTGCGGCGTAGAGGGCATCGATGAGTGCCATCTTCCGTGGGTCGTCGGCGATGTGCGGGCCCATGCGGTTCATGACATAGCCCAGCGAGACGCCGGTCTCCGGGTCGGCGAGACCGCAGGAACCGCCGAAACCGTCATGTCCGAAGGCCCTCGGATTCGGGCCGTAGGAGCCGTTGGGGCCGCTGAGCCAGAGGCCCAGGCCGATCTCCGTCTCGCTTTCGAAACCCGCCCCGAGGACCAGGTCACGGCATGCGCCCTGTCCCTCACGGACCCGCTCGGCGGCCTCCGCGGAGAGAACGCGCTGCGAGCCGTACGATCCCCGCCCGGCGAAGATCCCGTACAGCGCGGCGACCGCGCGGGCCGTGCCGTGTCCGTTGACGGCCGGGAACTCCGCGGCCCGCCACGCCGCCGTGTTGGCCTCGGCCGCGCCCATCAGGGGATTGGCCAGGGCGGCCAATGCCACGGGCGTCAACTGGCTGAAGATCGCGGCCTGTTCACTGGACGTGGCGGCCGGCGGATGCACCAGCTCGGCCGCGCGCCCGGCCTCCTTCTCCGGCAGCCCGATGGTGAAGTCGATGCCGAGCGGCCCGGTCACCTCCCGCTCCAGGAACGCGCCCGGCAGCAACCCCGAGACACGTCGCACCACTTCACCGACGAGGAAGCCGTACGTGAAGGCGTGGTAGCCCGAGGCGGTCCCCGGCTCCCACCAGGGCTCCGTCGCCGCGAGCCGCTTCGTGGTCAGTTCCCAGTCGAGGAACTGCTCAAGCGAGTGCGGCTCCCGCAGCCCGGCCAGACCCGCCCGGTGCGACAGCAGATGCCGTACGAGCACCGTCTCCTTGCCTGCCGCGGCGAACTCCGGCCAGTACGTGGCCACCGGCGCATCCAGGTCGAGCAGCCCACGGTCGGCCAGGACGTGCGCACACAGCGCTGTCGGCCCCTTCGTGGTCGACCACACGTTGACCAGCGTGTCCCGCTCCCACGCGCGTGTCCGGGCCGAGTCCGCCCAGCCGCCCCACAGGTCGACCACGGTCTCGCCGTCCACCGTGACGGTCACGGCCGCACCCAGCTCGTCGCGCTCCCGGAAGTTCTCCTCGAACGCGTCCCGCACCGCCTCGAAGCGCGCCTCGCACCGACCCTGAACCTGGGACATGGCTCCTCCGTCGTCCGCCGGAACACCGGTCGCGACAGGGCCGCCCGGCTTCCCTGAACGTACCGACTGGTCGGACTGGAGGGAAGCGGTTAGGCCGAACAGCGCCCCGCAAGAGGCGCGGGGCTGTATCGATGTGCGGCTCCGCCGCGTGGGCGCGACCAGCCACAACCGGTCCGCACGTATTCCGGCGTCGAGAGTCCCTCGCCGTCCCCGCTCTCCTCAGAAGCGCTGAGGCAGCCAGGCCAGCTTCACGGCCTCCTGGAACGGCCCGCCGCCCTCGTGGTCGTTGAAGTCGTACACCTCGATCGCCTTGTCGTCGTGACCCCAGGCGTTGAAGGCCGCGAAGACCGTCGACGGCGGGCAGGTCTGGTCCTCCAGCGCCGCCGAGAACAGGGCGGGCGCCCGGCCGCGTGCGGCGAAGTGGACGCCGTCGAAGTAGGAGAGCGTGCGCAGGACCTGCTCGGTGCGGCCGCGGTGCGTCTTGAGGTAGTTGCCGACCTCCCGGTACGGATCGCGGTCCGTGAGCGTCGTCGCGCGCGGGTAGTCGCACAGGAACGGCACGTCCGGCGCGACCGCCGAGAGGTCCGGCACCAGTCCGCCCACCGCGATGGAGATGCCGCCGCCCTGGCTCGAACCGACGACCGCGACCCGCTCGGCGTCGACGAACTCGTGCGAGCGGGCCGCCTCGACGGCCCGTACCCCGTCGGTGAACACCCGCCGGTAGTAGTAGTTCTCGGGAGCGTCGATGCCCCGCGTCATGAACCCGGGATACGCGGGCGCGCTGCCCACCGGGTCCGGCGTGTCACCTCCGCCGCCCCAGGCGCCGCCCTGCCCCCGCGTGTCCATCACGAAGTGCGCGAAGCCCGCCGAGGCCCACAGCAGATGCGTATGCGAAAGGCCGCGCCCGCCGCCGTAGCCGATGTACTCGACGACCGTCGGCAACGGTGTGTTCGCCCAGGCCGGAAGCGTCAGCCAGCCCTTCACAGGGTGACCGCCGAACCCGGCGAACGTGACGTCGAGGACCTTCACGTTCTTCAGGTGCGCCTCGACGGGTTCGAAGCGGGCGTCCAGACCGTGCTCGCGCGCCTCCTGAAGCGTCTTGCCCCAGAAGGCGTCGAAGTCCTCGGGCTCGACGGACGCGCTGCGATAGTTCGGGAGCTGATCGAGCGGAAGGTCGAACAAGGCCATGGAAGACCGCCTTTGCTACGAATAAGAGTGCGGATGATCACACCGTACGGGGGTGGCCGGAGGGCCGCCAGACCTCCTCCGCGGGCCGGCCGGTCCTGGCTACCATGACGCCATGCCGCCTGCCGTGGACCTGCTGGTCAAGGACGCCGAACTGCTCGTCGTGGACGGGGAACGGGAGATCCCGGGCGGCTGGGTGGCCGTCGTGGACGGCCGGGTCGCCGCCGTGGGCGGTCCCGGGGCCGAACCGGAGGCTCGCTCGGAGGTGTCCGCGGCCGGCCGGATCGTCACCCCCGGACTGATCAACACGCACCACCACATCTACCAGAACCTCACCCGCTCCTACGCGCCCGCGGTGAACGGCTCCCTCTTCGACTGGCTCACCACGCTGTACCCGCTGTGGGCCGCGCTCAACGAGGAGGCGGTCTACGTGTCGGCGTACGTCGGCATGACCGAGCTGCTGATGGGCGGCTGCACGACCTCCTCGGACCACCTTTACGTCCATCCGCGCCCGCACCTCGTGGACGCCGAGATCCGCGCCGCGCGGGACATCGGTTTCCGCTTCCACGCCACCCGCGGCTCGATGACCCGGTCCGTGGAGGACGGCGGCCTGCCGCCCCGGAGCGTCACGCAGACCGAGGACGACGTACTCGCCGACAGCGAGCGGCTGATCAAGGCCCACCACGACCCGCAGCCGGGCGCGCTCATCCGGGTGGCGCTCGCCCCCTGCTCGCCGTTCTCGGTCACCAAGGAACTGATGACGGCGACCGCGGAACTCGCCGAACGGTACGACGTACGACTGCACACGCACCTCGCCGAGGACCGTGACGAGGACACGTACTGCCTGGAGACGTACGGTTGCCGGCCCGTCGAGTACTTCGAGGACACGGGCTGGCTCAGCGACCGCAGCTGGGTCGCGCACTGCATCTACCCGAACGACGCCGAACTGCGGCGGCTCGCAGGGGCCGGGGTCGGCGTGGCGCACTGCCCGAGCTCGAACATGCTCATCGGTGGCGGCACGGCCCGGGTGACGGAGATGCGCGACCTGGGCCTGCCGGTCGGCATCGGCTGCGACGGCTCCGCCTCCACGGACCACGCCTCGCTGTGGATGGAGACCCGCGGCGCGCTCCTGCTCGGCCGCTACCGGGGCGGACCCGGCGCGATGACCGCCCGTGACGCCCTCGACATCGCTACTCGTGGTTCGGCCCAATGCCTGGGCCGCGCCGACGAGTTGGGGCATCTGCGGCCGGGCGCCTGCGCCGACCTGGTCGTCTGGGACCTGCACGAGGTCGCGCTCGCGGGCGCGCTGAGCGACCCCGTCGAGGCCTGGCTGCGCTGCGGCCCCGGCCGCGCCTGGACCACGGTGGTCGGCGGCCGCGTCCTCGTCGACCGGGGCGAGCCGGTGCTGCCCGGGCTGCGTGACGCGCTGCGGGAGCACGGGCGCATCGCGCGGAGCATGCAGCGACTCACCTGACGCCTCGCGACTGACCACCCGGCGCCACCCACCGGGCGCCACCCACTGAGCACGGCCCATTGAACACGGCTCACTGAGCACCGGCGCACCGAGCAGCTGCTGGCCCGGATCCGCTCAGGTGCAGTGCCGCCGCCACTCGGGCCCCGTGTACGCCCACTCCTGTTCCCACTCGGCCAGACGATGGCGCGTGGCGACCCGTCGTACGACGGCGTACCCGGCCAGGACGCCGCCCGCGAACAGGGCCGTGGCGCAGGCGCCCACCGACAGCGTGTGCTGCCACACGGCGGTGCCGTCCGCGGGAGCGGGGACGACCCGGCCCCGGTCGTCCAGCCAGATGTACGCACGGTCGCCGCTCCGGGTGCCGGCGGGTACCCGGGCCTTGTCCGTACGCGGCGGCTCGCCCGGCTCGGCCCAGCGGACGGTCACCCGGTAGGTCGGCTGCCGTTCGCCCTCGGAAGTGGGCATCGCGGCGGGCGCGTGCTCGGTGACCTCGGCGGGCACCCGGTGCCGTTGGGCGCGCTGCTCCTCGGCCGTGGCCCGCGCTCCGTCGTACGCCCACCAGCCCGCGGCGATCCCGGCCAGCGGGCCGCCGACGCACAGCAGGACCGCGACGCACAGTGCGGTCCACGCCTCCACCACGTCCGAGCGGCGCCGCAGCGGATTGCGCCGCCAACGCCAGCCCCGCATCCGAGTCCGCATCTCCCGGGCCTCCTCACCGCTCGACCGCCCTCGCCTCCCGGCACCGCTCGTGACCGTTACCGCCTCTCGTCACACCCACATCGGCGTACATATCCACCTTCCACCGTCCTCTTCGTCGGGCGTCTTCGCCAGCCGCCCACGACTGATCCGCGCCACGTGTGGAACCCGCGTCCTGTGTGCGGCCGGGAAGTCGCGTGTGCGACCGGGGCGGCGATCACCGCGAGGGCATTCGCGAGAGGGGTACCCCGGGGCACGCGGGCGAAAGGCAGGAGGCATGACCTTCGAAAGGTACGAGCCATGAACAAGGACACCCGGACCGTCACCGTCGGCATCGACGGCTCCCACGCGAGTCTCGACGCCGCCGACTGGGCGGCCCGCGAGGCCGAGCGACGCGGGGTCGCCCTGCGGCTGCTGCACGCCGGAGACGAACCCGCCGCACCCGCACGGCCCCCTGGCGGCGCGTCCGTCCGCACCACACTCGACCGGGCCGCCGTCCAACTCTCCTACAGCCACCCGGCGTTGGACATCACCGCCCGCCGCACCGACATGCCTGCCGTCCCGGCGCTGGTAGCAGCCGCCGCGGAGTCGGAGACCCTGGTCCTGGGCTCGCGGGGCTTCAGCGGCTTCGCCGGATTCCTGGTCGGCTCGGTCGCGCTCGCCGTGGCCGCACGGGCCGAACGCCCGGTGGTGCTGGTGCGCGCGGGCGAACTCCCCGAGGACGAGCGGATGCCCGTCGACGGGACCACCCCGCCGACCAGGGCCCCGTACCTGCCGGTGGTCCTCGGTCTCGACCTCGCCCACCCCGCCGACGACCTCATCGGCCACGCCTTCGACACCGCCACCGTCCGCTCGGCGCCCCTGCACGTCGTGCACGCCTGGACGCCGTCCCCGCGGCGGGGCTACCTCGACGGCGGGCGGACGTCCGGTGACACGGCCGAGCAGGAGGACGTCAAGTGCCGTTCCCTGGCGGTGACTCTGCAGCCGTGGCGCCACAAGTACCCGGAGACCGAGGTCACCGAGCGCGTGGCCCACGGGCACGCCGGACACCATCTGCTGCAGGCGTCCGCCCGGGCGGGACTGCTGGTCATCGGCCGCCGCGCCTCGGCCGGCCCGGGCCTGGGCCGTGCGGCGCGCTCGCTCGTCCACCACTCCACGTGCCCGGTCGCCGTGGTGCCCCATCCCTGAGACGACTCGGGTCGATCAGCCGAAGCGCTCGATCCGGATACGGTCCACCGGCTGGCCGGCGTCCACCAGCAGCCGCGAGGCATGCTCGGCGAACCCGTTCGAACCGCACACATAGGCCTCCCACCCGCCTTCGGGCCGGTCGGCCAGGAGCGCCGCCACATGTGCGGCCGACACACGTCCCACGGGCACACCCGCCGGCGCGGTGCGCGTGAACACGGGTGTGGTCTCGGCGCCGTACTCCGACGCGTAGATCAGTTCCTCGGGGCTGCGAGCCGACACGAGCAGCCGCAGCGGCACCGACAGCCCCCGCGTGCGGTGGTGGCGGACCATCGACATCAGCGGTACGACGCCGGAGCCCGCGCCGACGAGCAGGGCGGGCCGGTCGCCCGGCCAGGCGAAGAAGCCGCTGAGCGGGCCGCGCACCTCCACCTCGTCGCCGGGCTTGGCGACGGTGTGGAACCAGCCGGACACCTCACCGCCGCCGACATGGTCGAGGGTGAGCTCGACGTGCCCGGTGTCGTCGGGCGGCGAGGCGATCGAGTAGTGCCGCTGGGCGACATAGCCGTCCCCCGCCCGAAGCCGCAGCATCAGGTGCTGCCCGGGCAGATGGCCCTCCCAGTCCGGCACCGCGAACCGGAAGGTGGCCGCGTGCGGGGTCTCCCGGCGGATCTCGGTGAGCGTGGCGCGCTGCCAGGTGGCCGCCGCGCGGTTGCTCACGGCGATCCGCCCCGGCACGGCGAAGCGGGTCGGCGGCGTGAAGCCCGCCGACGACGTGGAGTCCGTAACGGACATGGCGGTCTCAGTCACCGGAGTAGCGCTGCTCTTCCCAGGGGTTGCCGCGGTGGTGGTAGCCGTTCTGCTCCCAGAAGCCCGGCTCGTCGTGGTCGAGGAGCCTGAGGCCCGCGATCCACTTGGCGCTCTTCCAGAAGTAAAGATGCGGCACGATCAGCCGCGCCGGACCACCGTGCTCGGCGGGCAGCGGCCCGTCCCCGTACTCCCACACGATCCAGGCACGTCCGCCGGTGAGATCCGCGAGGGGGAGGTTCGTGGTGTAGCCGGTGTGCGAGTACGCGACGACGTGCGTGGCCTCCGGCGCCGGGCGGACCGCGTCGAGGAACGCGTCGAGCGACACGCCCCCGAAGCGCACCCCGAACTTCGACCAGCTCGTCACGCAGTGGATGTCGCCGTCGTACGCGGACGGCGGCAGCGCGTGCGCCTCGTCCCAGGTCCAGGTGCGCGGTTCGGCGGCCAGGCCGTCGACGGTGAACGTCCACTCCTCGGGCGCCAGGTCCGGCGTGACCTCCGCGGACAGGACGGGCCAGTCGTCGCCCGTGTCGTACTGGCCGGGCGGCAGCCCGTCGTTCCGGACGCGCGGGCGGCCGGTGAAGCCTCGGGTGACGTTCATGCGGGAGGTGCCTCCAGGCCTGCCGGACGGCGGCCCTTGATCGTTGCGTACGCCCTCCACGGTACCGGGCCCGCCGGAAAGCCCCGCCCCTGGATCGCCCCTGGATCATTGCGGCCGCATGAACAGTCCGGCGGCCCGGGAATAGCAACCCCGCGATCTTCCTTGCCGCTATTGCCCACCCCGGTTGATACCCACCCCGGTGCGAAGGAGAGTGACGGAGCAATGCCCAAGGCGTACGTCTTCACCCAGTACGGCGGCCCCGAGACCGAAGCCCTCGTCGACCAGGACCGCCCGAGCCCCGGACCCGGCGAACTGCTGGTCGCCGTACGGGCGGCGGGCGTGAACCCCGTCGACTCCAAGCAGCGCACCGGCTACCAGCGCCCCGGCCAGCAGCCGCGCGCGGTGCCCGCCGTGTTCGGCAACGAGGCCGCCGGAGTCGTCGAGGAGGTCGGCGAGGGCGTCACGGGCTTCGCGGTCGGGGACGAGGTCTTCGGCAACCCGGTCGCCGGGGCGTTCGCCGAGTACGTGCTGCTCCCCGTGGCGGTCACCGCGCACAAGCCCGCCGGGGTCTCCTTCACGGACGCCGCGGCCCTGCCCGTCGCGGCGGCGACCGCGTACGACGGAGTCCGCCAGCTGGACCTTCCTGCCGGTTCGACCCTGCTGGTCACGGGCGCGGGCGGCGGGGTGGGCGTCTCGGTGGTCCAGATCGCGCGCGCCGAGGGACTGAACGTCATCGGTGTGGCGAGCGCGGGCAAGAAGGACCTGGTCGAGTCGCTCGGTGCCGTGCATGTGCCGTCGGGCCCGGACTTCGTCAGCGGTGTACGGGCCGTGGCGCCCGACGGCGTGGACGCCGTGTACGACGTGGTCGGCGGTGAGGTCCTCGAAGCCGCGTCCGAACTGGTCGAGGACCGGACGAAGCTGATCACCGCCGGCGGCAAGGACATCGTGGCGCGACTCGGCGGTTCGCCCGTCGCGCGGGCCCGTACCGCCGCGGTGCTCGACCAGGTGGCCCGGCTCGTGGCCGACGGCGAGCTGGATCCCCTGGTGACGCAGACCTTCCCCCTCGAACGGGCCGGGGAGGCGCTGCGGACCGTCGAGGAGGGCCACACGCGCGGCAAGGTCGTGATCGAGGTCGCCATATGAGCGGGGCGCGTCACCCGCTGGACAACCCCGCGCTCGGATCGCTGACCGGCCCGCACGCGCACTTCGCCGAGCACCGCGGCCGCGTGCTGCGCTACCCGGTCGACGTGTCGCCCTGGCTGGCGCTGCCCGACGAGCCGGACGCCGACGACTGGGCCGACCTCGCGGCGCTCGTCGGCCCCGGCGAGGAGATGGGGCTGCCCGCCTTCGACGGCGGCATCCCGGACGGCTGGGACGTGACGTTCGACCTGGACGGCGTGCAGCTCGTGGACGACGGCCTGGCCACCGCACCGGAGCCGGAGGCGGTACGGCTCGGCCCCGCCGACGTACCTGAGATGCTGGACCTGGTCGAGCGCACCAGACCGGGCCCGTTCCTGCCGCGGACGGTCGAACTCGGCACGTATCTCGGGATTCGCCGGAACGGGGCCCTGATCGCCATGGCGGGGGAGCGGCTGCACCCACCGGGCTGGACCGAGATCAGCGCGGTCTGCACCGATCCGGACTTCCGCGGCGAGGGCCTCGCGACCCGGCTGACCCTGGCGGTCGCCCACGGCATACGCGCCCGCGGCGAGACCCCGTTCCTGCACGCCGCCGCAGGCAACACCACCGCCATCAGACTCTACGAGGCGCTGGGCTTCCGGCTGCGGCGCAGGACGAGGTTCGTGGGGGCGCGGGTGCCCGAACCGCTCGGCGACCGGCAGACGTTGGGGGTCGCTTAGCGGCAGGGGAGGCCGCGACCCGACGAGGTTGAATACGTTGGTGTGGCGTGCCTCAGTCGTTCGCGGGCGTGGACTTGAACGTCACTCCGCCCGCCGCCGCGTTGTACCGCAGCAGATACCCGGCGAACCGCTCCAGGTCCTCCTCGGGCCAGCCCGCGAGCCGCTCTCGAAACGCCACCCGGCGGCTCGCGGTCACCTGGGCGAGGATCTCCCTGCCGGCGGGGGTGAGGTGGAGCACCTGGACGCGCTGGTCCTGGGGATCGGCGCGGCGCTCGACCAGCCCGGCGCGTTCGAGGGCCGAGACCTGACGGCTGACCGTGGACTTGTCCAGGGCGTAGTGCGCGGCCAGGTCGGTGGCCCGGCAGCCGCCGACGTCCTCAAGGTGGCCGAGCAGCGTGTACGACACCAGCGACAGCTCGGGGTGCAGACGTCCCGCCGAGGCCCGGGCGCGGCGGGCGAAGGCCGTCAGCTCGTGGTGGATCGTCTCGATGGACACGTCGGCTGCGTTCACTGTTTCTTCCTTTCTCTTCTGGTTGCACCGTACAACTAAGTGGTTGCTTAATGCAACTAGAGGTGCCCCGGGTGCTGCGGCCGAAGATGCCTCGGGTGCGAGGTGAAGAGGCTCGGGGACCGGGTCCCGGCCGCAGTCGGCGCCGTGTAATGTTGCCGTCCGGCTGCGGACCGCCCCAGCCGCGAACGGACCGAGGAGGTGAGCCCCATTACCGCTGTGTCAGCTCGGGTGCTCTCGCCTCAGGGCCTCACCGGCATCAGGTGACCTGGAGGGCGCCCTTCGGCTTCCCGAAAGGCTCTCGGCTTCCATGCCACCTTCTTACGCACATGTCGTCACCGCGCTCCGCTCCGCGGGCTGTGTCTTCGCCGAGGACGAGGCGCGGCTGATCCTCTCCAACGCTCGTACGCCCGCCGAACTCACCGTGATGGTGGACCGCCGGGTCGCGGGCCTGCCTCTCGAACACGTCCTGGGCTGGGCCGAGTTCAGCGGCCTGCGCATATCCGTGGAACCCGGTGTCTTCGTGCCCCGCCGCCGCACCGAGTTCCTGGTCGAGCAGGCCGTCGCGCTCGCCGCCGAGGCCCCCGTCGTCGTGGACCTGTGCTGTGGATCGGGTGCGGTGGGTGCGGCGCTCGCCGCCGCGCTTCCCGGCGTCGAGTTGCACGCCGCCGATGTCGATCCCGCCGCGGTGCGGTGCGCTCGGCGGAACGTGGGTGCGGGCGCTCGTGTCTACGAGGGGGACCTCTTCGAGGCGTTGCCTCGTGGCCTCCGTGGCCGCATCGGCATCCTGGCCGCCAACGTGCCGTACGTTCCGAGCGGCGAGGTCGGGCTGC
Source organism: Streptomyces sp. NPDC033178 (assembly GCF_055577685.1). NCBI lineage: Bacteria > Bacillati > Actinomycetota > Actinomycetes > Kitasatosporales > Streptomycetaceae > Streptomyces > Streptomyces sp. NPDC033178. The sequence continues at coordinate 6,222 of NZ_JBVIPT010000011.1, read as the reverse complement.
TGCCGCCGGAGGCCCGTGACCATGAACCTCTCGTGGCCCTCGACGGGGGTGGGGACGGGCTCGATGTCCTGCGTCGTGTCGCCGTGGAGGCACCGCGGTGGCTGGCGCCCGGGGGGAGTCTCCTCGTCGAGACGAGTGACAGCCAGGCGGGCCCGGCTGTCGAGATCTTCGCCGGTGCCGGGCTGATACCGCGGCTGGAGGTCTCGGAGGAGCTCTATGCGAACGTCGTGATCGGCGTGAAGCAGCTCCGCAGGGGGCGGGACTGAACCTGCGGGTCCGTTGAGGCTGGTCGCGCCCACGCGGCGGAGCCGCATATGTCACAGCCCCGCGCCCCTTTGGGGTCCGCGATTGTGCAACTAGTTGCAAAAGGGCCCGTCCGTCGTCTACAAAGACATGACGACACCGCGTACGGAGGGGCCCATGAGCCGTTACCCGCATCTGCTGAAACCGCTCGACCTGGGCTTCACCACGTTGGCCAACCGTGTGCTCATGGGCTCCATGCACGTCGGCCTGGAAGAGGCCGAGCGGGGCTTCGAGCGCATGGCGGAGTTCTACGCCGCCCGGGCGCGCGGCGGTGTCGGCCTCATCGTCACCGGCGGCATCGCCCCCAACGAGGCGGGCCGCCCGTACGAGGGCGGGGCCAAGCTCACCACCGAGGCGGAGGCCGAGCAGCACACGGAGATCACCGCCGCGGTGCACCGCGAGGGCGGGAGGATCGCGATGCAGATCCTCCACTTCGGGCGGTACGCCTACCACCAGGACCTGGTCGCCCCGAGCGCGCTCCAGGCGCCGATCAGCCCGTACCCGCCGCACGCCCTCACCGACGACGAGGTCGAGCGGACCATCGACGACTACGCCCGGGCGGCCCGCCTCGCGCGGCAGGCCGGCTACGACGGTGTCGAGATCATGGGCTCCGAGGGCTACCTCATCAACGAGTTCATCGCCGCCCAGACCAACAAACGCGAAGACCGGTGGGGCGGTTCGTACGAGAACCGCATGCGTTTCCCCGTCGAGATCGTCCGCCGGGTGCGGGAAGCGGTCGGCGAGGACTTCATCATCATCTACCGGCTGTCGATGCTGGACCTGGTCCCGGGCGGATCGTCGTTCGACGAGGTGATCACGCTCGCCAAGGCCGTCGAGGCGGCCGGGGCGACCATCATCAACACCGGTATCGGCTGGCACGAGGCGCGGATCCCGACCATCGCGACCTCGGTGCCGCGGGGCGCCTACGCCTGGGTGACCAAGAAGGTCATGGGCGCCGTGTCGATCCCGCTGGTGACGACCAACCGCATCAACACCCCCGAACTCGCCGAGCAGTTGCTCGCCGAGGGCCACGCCGACATGGTGTCCCTGGCCCGCCCGATGCTCGCCGACCCGGACTTCGTCGCCAAGGCGGAGGCCGGGCGCCCCGAGGCCATCAACACCTGCATCGGCTGCAACCAGGCGTGCCTCGACCACACGTTCAGTGGCAAGATCACGTCGTGCCTGGTGAACCCGCGGGCCTGCCACGAGACCGAGCTCGTCCTCTCACCGACCCGGCTGCGCAAGCGAGTCGCCGTGGTCGGCGCGGGTCCGGCCGGACTCGCCTGCGCGGTCAGCGCCGCCGAGCGCGGCCACGACGTCACCCTCTACGACGCCGCGCACGAGATCGGCGGCCAGCTCAACGTGGCCCGCAGGGTCCCCGGCAAGCAGGAGTTCGACGAGACGATCCGCTACTTCCGTACACAGCTCGAACTGCACGGCGTGGACGTGCGGTTGAACACCCCGGTCACCGCCGAGGACGTCTCCGCGTACGACGAGGTCGTCGTCGCCACCGGAGTCAGCCCGCGCACCCCCGAGATCCCGGGTGTCGACCACCCCAGCGTCGTCGGCTACCTCGATGTGCTGCGCGACGGCGCGCCCGTCGGCGACCGTGTCGCGATCCTCGGCGCCGGCGGCATCGGCTTCGACGTCGCCGAGTACCTGACCGACGGCGGCGACAAGGCGAGCGAGGACCCGGCGACGTACTTCCGGCACTGGGGCGTGGACATGGACTACCGGGCGCCCGGCGGCCTCGGTACGCCAGAGCGGCCCGCCCCGCCGCGTACCGTCCACCTCCTGCAGCGCAAGGCGTCCAAGGTCGGTGGGGGACTCGGCAAGACCACCGGCTGGATCCACCGCACCGAGCTCAAGCACCGCGGCGTCACCATGGTCCCGGGCGTCCGGTACGACCGCATCGACGACGCCGGCCTGCATGTCACCGTCGACGGCCAGGCCTCCGTGCTCCCGGTCGACACGATCGTGCTCTGCACGGGACAGGAACCGCGCCGCGACCTGTACGAGGCGCTGCGTGCCGACGGCCGCAGCGTGCACCTCATCGGCGGCGCCGACGTGGCGGCCGAACTGGACGCCAAGCGGGCCATCAAGCAGGGCACGGAGCTGGCGGCGGCGCTGTAGGCCGACAGGGGCCGGGGGACGAAACGCCCGTCCCTAGGATGACTCCATGTCACTCCCGCACGCGATCCTCACCGCCCTGCTAGAGAAGCCGTCGTCCGGGCTTGAGCTGACCCGTCGCTTCGACAGGTCGATCGGCTACTTCTGGTCGGCGACGCATCAGCAGATCTATCGCGAGCTGGGAAAACTGGAGGCCGAGGAACACATCAGGGCCCTCCCGACGCAGCAGCCGGCCCGGGGGCAGAAGAAGCGGTACGAGGTCCTGCCCGCGGGCCGTGCCGAACTGGCCAGGTGGACCGCCGCGTCCCAGGACCCGAAGCCGCTGCGCGACACAATGCTGCTGCGGCTGCGGGCCGCGGCGGTGGTCGGCACAGCGGGCATCGAGGCGGATCTGCGACGCCATCTCGACCTGCACCAGCGGCAGTTGGCGGAGTACGAGGAGATCCAGGAACGCGACTTCCCACCCGGCAAGGACGCGCCGCAGGACCGCCTTCAGCACCTCGTCCTGCGGGCCGGGATCGATCTGGAGACCTTCTGGACGGGCTGGCTGACACATGCGCTGGAGGAGTTCGGGCGGCTGCCCGCGGAGGATCCGGCGTCCTGACGGTCCGGTGCCCTGGTCGGCGGCGGCCCGTCCTCCCCTTCGAGGTCGGGGTTCCGGGCCGCCGCCGTGCTCACAACCGGTGCGGCTTGGCGCGCCGGCGCAGGACCCAGACCGTGGCCCCGACTCCCGCGGCCACCAGGACACCACCAGCCGCGTAGGTGGCGGCGCCGTAGTCCTTCGTACCGCCGCCCATACCGCCCATGACCCCACGCGACGGTGATGCCGACGATGTCGCAGTCGCCGTCGCCGTCGCCGTTGCGGAGATCGTGGGGCTGGAGACGGGGGAGACGGTGACGGACTGGGTGCCCGCCGTGGTGCCGTCGGCGCAGACCACGATGACGGTGTAGGTGCCGGTGGTGACGCTGGACCAGGCCGCGGCCTGGCTGGTGCTGGTCCCGGACAGGGTCGCCTGGCGGCCCTGTGCGAAGTTGGCCTGACCGCTGGAGAGCAGTGAGGCATTCCCCATGGAGCCGTTGGACCTGGTGGCACAGTCGGTGGTGGTCACCTGCACCGTCGTGCCGCTGGTGGTCACGTTGATGGCCGTGTTCACCGCGACGGCCTCCGTGGCGGTGAGGGTCAGCGGCAGCGCGGCGGCGGCCGCCACGGTCAGGCCGGAGCGGACGAGCATCTGGGTCATACGCATAGAACTGCCCTCCGACAGCACGGTTGGCGGTACATCCCATGCGCCGCCGAGGATTGGGAACGCCCGTGCGCCTTCGGACCGAGCCAATGCGAGGATCACCGGTTCCGCACGCGGGCCGGGACCGGGCAGGTGACGAGTTCCTCCGTCCGGCCGACCGCCGATGGCGTACGTCCGGGGCGGTCCGCTACTTTCCGCCGGCCGTCACCAGGTCCGGCCGGCCGCCAGGATCCGTTCCCGGACGAGCGCGACATGCGGGCTGTCCGACACCCCCGGGCGCCGCACCAGATACGCGGTGTTGATCGGCGGATCCTCCGGGTCCAGCAGGGTGACCAGCGCGCCGGAGGCCAGCTCGTCGAGGCACAGATAGCGGGGGAGCACCGAGATCCCGGCGCCCGCCACCACCGCCGCGAGGACGCCACGCAGATCCGGCACCGTGATCGCCGCCTGACCGGTCAGCCGTACGCCGAAGACGTGCCGCCAGTATCGCCGCGCGATGGGCAGATCCTCGGCGTACGAGATCAGCGGCGCCCCGTGCAGCACGGCGGGCCCCTCGGCGGCGACCCGGTCCGGACCGATCCGCCCGGCCCACGCGGGCGCGGCCACGAGGACGAACTCCTCGTCCGCCAGCGGCACCGCGCTCAGTGTGCGGCCGCGTGGACGTGACGTGGCGATCGCCAGATCGAAACGGCCGCCCCTCAGCCCCTCCAGCAGACCGTCGGTCAGCCCGGTGGTGACCCGCAGCCGCACCCCCTGCCCGGTCAGCGGGGCCAGAGCGGGCAGCACCCGCGTGCACAGCAGCTCCGCGGGACCCGCCACATGGACCGGCTCCGGCACCACGTCCGCACCGAACCCGCCGCGGTCCGTGACCGTCGCGAGCGCGTCCAGCGGCGCCGCGACCTGCGCGGCCAGCTCGTCGGCGACCGAGGTCGACACCACACCGCGCGGCCGCCGCTCGAACAGCTCACGCCCCAGCTGGTCCTCCAGCGACCGGATCTGCGTGGTCACCGTCGGCTGCGACAGCCCCAGCAGCCGCGCCGCCGCCGTGAACGAACCCGCCCGGTGCACGGCGAGGAAGGTCCGCAGCAGCGAGAGATCGAGCGGCGCGGCGGACGCGGCGGTGCCATTGGATTCCCTATGGGGCATACGGAGAATCCTAGGCTCCGTCTATGGCCGGGCTGCCTCCGGGCGCCCGCCGCCCCCGCCGAACCGTTCCATCACCCCGCGCTACGGCCGCGCCGCTCCCGTCGTCACCGTCCGTTCCGTCGAGAAGCCGCTCCACGTCCCGTCGGGCAACTTCGCCCTGATGCGCACCCGCTGTGTGACCCCGGCCTCCCGCCCCACGTAGAAGCTGTACGTCGCCTTGTCGCGCGGTGCGGTCCCGCCCCAGACGAGCGAGGTCGCGGGCTCCCGGTCGAGCTGGATCTGGTACTCCGAGATCACCCCGTCGATCGTCTCGGCGTCCGGCGGAATCCAGGAGAGGTCGAGGTAGTACGCCCCGTCGGTGCGATGCGTCGAGGCCCGGAAGCCGGTCGGCGCCAGGCCGGTGCCCTTTCCGTCCCCTGAGCCGGCGGGAGTCGTGATCCGTACCGCCGCGCTCGGGGGCGAGACGTTGTCCGCCGCGTCCCGCGCCCGGACCGTGAAGGAGTACCGCGTGCCCGGCCGCAGGCCCGTGACCACGGTCGCCGACTGTGCGCCGCCCACACTGTGGATCTTCGAATCGCCCTGATAGATGTCATACGAGGCCACGCCCCGGTTGTCCATGGACCTGTCCCAGGACAACTGGGCGGCCCGGCTCCCGGCCGCCTTGCCCCGGGGGTGCTCGGGGGTGCTCGGGGCCCTTCCGTCGGCGGCGGCCGCGGCCGGAGTGGTGGCCCGCACCCGCTCGCTGGGCGGTCCGAGCCGCCCGTCGGCGTCCCGTGCCCGTACGGAGAAGGCGTATTCGGTCGACGGCTTGAGCCTGGTGATGTCGACCATGTGGTCCGAACCCGGCACTTCCTTCACCATCGTGGTGCCGCGATACACCTCGTAGTGGGCGACCTCGGGTTTCCCGGAGGCCCGGCTCCACATGACGTGCACGCTGGTGGAACTCCCCGCCACCGCGGTGACGCCCGCCGGGGCCGCGGGCGGCCGGTCACCCGCGGCCGTGCCGTCGCCGCCCCAGCCGCAGGACACCACCATGAGCAACGCGCCGCAGACCGCCGCGGCTCGCAGGAGTACGCGTCGCACAGCCCTGCCCTCCCTCGACGGGAATGGTCCGGACCAATATGACCTGCTCGGCGTGACCACATCAAGAGGGCCGTGTTCGCGATATCGATCGCACGTTACGTATGCTGATGGTCTTCGCGGCTGAACTCGCCCCTGTCGTAGGGAAGTTCATGCCCACGGTGCGGAACGCTGTCGTCGCTGATCCCGCGCCGGCGAGGGCGGCCGGGGGGGGGGGGGGGGGGGGGGGGGCTCCCCCCCCCCCCCCCCCACGAAAAAAAACAAAGTGGTTTGGTCGGGGTTCTAACAGGGGGGGTGAGGGTTGTACCCCCCCCCACTT